>CAMEZQ010000005.1 GCA_945947915.1 uncultured Clostridia bacterium
TCGGCTGGTTATCTCCCTCCGAGTTCTCTGTCCAATATGTTTGACAATCCTACAAATCTCCCGATGAGGCGCGCCGAAAGGCAAAGAAAAAGCTGCCGCGCGCGGCAGCGGAGTCTTGCACTTTTTCCGGAAAAAGTGTATGATAAGATATAGCTTTTCCATAAAAAAAGCCGGAAACCGCCGCCTGTGGCGAAGGTCTCCGGCCCGGAAACTGGCACGCCCGAGAGGATTTGAACCTCCGGCCTACCGCTTAGGAGGCGGTCGCTCTATCCAACTGAGCTACGGGCGCATACCGTACCCGTTTATGATACCCGTTCCGCCGACGTTTGTCAACCTCCTGCCGCGCATCGGCCGGAAGACAGGCCGCGGCGGCGCACGCCGGCGGGCACACGGCCCGGCAGCTGTAAAGGAGCGTATGCACTTGAAAATACTTGCGATCGGCGACGTCTGCGGCGCGGCCGGCCGAAAACTCATCAAAACCCGCCTGAGCGCCCTGCGCCGGGAGACGGGGGCCGATCTGGTCATCGTCAACGGCGAGAACGCCAATGACAACGGCCGGGGCCTTTCGCCCGACACGGCTGAGGATTTTTTCTATGCCGGCGCCGACGTCATCACTCTGGGCAATCATGCCTTCAACGACCGCCGCATTTATGACTATCTGGAAGACCACCGCTATATCATCCGGCCGGAAAACGGCCCTGCCCGGGCGCCGGGCTGCGGCAGCACGGTCATCGACTGCGCCGGCCGCCGGGTGTGCGTCTGCAATCTGCTGGGGCGGGTGGATATGGATTACCGCAACGCCAGCCCCTTTGAGGCGGCCGACCGTATTCTGAAAACCACGGCGGCCGATCTGTTCGTTTTCGATATGCACGCCGAGGCCACCAGCGAGAAGCGGGCGCTGGGCTATTATCTCGACGGCCGGGCCGCCGTGGTCTTCGGCACCCACACCCATGTGGCCACCCGCGATTTGCAGATCATGCCCCGCGGCACGGGCTATATCACCGACCTGGGCATGACCGGCGCTTCGGTTTCGGTGCTGGGCGTGCGGCCCGAGCGCTCAATCGACATGTTTTTGGGCGAACCCTATGTAAGATATGAATATTCTGATGCTGAACCTCTGCTGCAGGGCGCCCTCTTTACGCTGGATGACAGCGGCAGATGCATCGGCACACAGGCGATAGATTTCAAATAAAAGGAAGTAATGAAAGATGTCTGAACTGCTTGAACGAAGCTTTGAGGGCCGCGACGGGAAATATTTCGTTTCGCCCCAGCTCTCCATCTGCCCGCAGGTGGGACATGCCTTTTTTACCCGCCAGGGCGGCGTGTCCAAGGGCGTTTTTGAAAGCCTGAATTTCCGCTATACCGGCGGCGACGACGAAAAGAGCATCGCCCGCAATTACGCGCTGGCAGCCGAGGCCATCGGCGGCCGGTATGAAGATATCGTGCGCACCTGCCAGCTGCACACCGACACGGTGGGCGTCGTGCGGGAGCGGGAGGGCGGCTTCCGGCAGGTGGGCGCGCCCGAGGGCTGCGACGCCCTCATCACCAACGTGCCCGGCGTGGTGCTGGCCGGCTTTTATGCCGACTGCCAGCTGATCCTGCTCTACGACGAGCACAATCACGCCATCGGCGCCGTCCACGCCGGCTGGCGGGGCGTGGCCAACCGCATTCTGGCCAAGACCATCGAGAAAATGGGGGAGGAATACGGCACCCAGCCCAAGAACATCGTGGCCGCCGTCAGCCCCTCCATCTGCCGCCGCTGCTTCGAGACCGATGACGACGTCAAGGAGATCCTTTTTGAAGTCTATGAAGACCAGGTGCCCGATTATTTCTATAAGGAGGGCAACAAATGGCACATCGACCTCAAGATGCTCACCTATTCCTCCTTTATCCGGCTGGGCGTGCAGCCCTATAACATCGATATGTCCAACCACTGCACCTGCTGCGGCCCCGAGTCGCTTTTCTGGTCCCACCGCCGCACCGGCGGCAAGCGCGGCGTCCATGCCGGCATGATCCTGCTGCGCCCCTGAGGGCAGAATATTAAAAATACTTAGTCAATCAAAATTTTTCGTGCATTTGCGGAAAAAGTATGATACAATGATGGGCAGAATATCATCGGTATGCCCGGAATACTGGTTCGGAGGGCCTATGAAGCTTGTAAACGACAACGGAATGATCGCGGTATCCAACAAGGTGATCGCCGCCGTGGCCGGCAGTGCCGCTGCGGCCTGTTTCGGCGTTCGGGGCATGACCGAGACCTCGGTGCGGGACGGCATCGTCCGCCTGCTCCGGGGAGAACAGATGACCAAGGGGGTCTGCGTGACCCCTTCGGAAGACGGCGGCAGCGTCGATCTGGAGCTGCACATCGCCGTGGGGCCGGGCGTCAATATCATGGCTGCCGGCGCATCCATCATCGCGGAAGTCAGATATCATGTGGAAAGACAGACAGGGTTCAAAACGGGCAGGATCACCGTTTGCGTCGACGGCGTCAAGGCCTGAGGCGACCTGTGATTGGAGGCAAGTACAGTGGCAAAGATTATTGACGGCGAACTTTTTAAAAATATGATGATCGAGGGCGCGGCCGCCGTGGACGCCCGCAAGGAAGAGATCAACGATCTCAACGTTTTCCCCGTTCCCGACGGTGATACGGGCATCAATATGTCCCTCACCCTCAACGCCGCCGCCCGGGAGCTTTCCAAAATGAATAAGCCCACCCTGGGCAAGGCGCTGGAGGTGGCGGCTTCGGCCGTGCTGCGCGGCGCCCGCGGCAATTCGGGCGTTATCACATCCCTGCTTTTCCGCGGCTTTGCCAAGGGCATGAAGGATCTCTCGACGGCCGACGGCGGCAATCTGGCCAACGGCCTGACCGAAGGCGTGGCCGCGGCCTATAAGGCCGTGCTCAAGCCGGCCGAGGGCACCATCCTCACCGTTTCCCGGGTGTCTGCCGAAGCCGCTGTGCAGGCTGCCAAGGCCGACCGCGACTGCGAAAAGGTGCTGCTGGCCGCCATCGAGGCCGCCAAAGTCGCGCTGGAGGAGACCACCGAGCAGAACCCCGTTCTGAAAAAGGCCGGCGTGGTCGATGCCGGCGGCTTTGGCTATATCGTATTGCTGGAGGGCATGTATATCGCCCTGACCGGCCAGACCGGCCTGCGCTCGGTCTTTATGCCCGGCGTCAAGAAGCCGGCCGAGGTGACGCCTGCCGCCCTGGCCGATTTCTCCCAGTTCGACACCGGCGAGATCACCTTCTCCTACTGCACCGAGTTCATCGCCGAGCGCGCCGACAAAAAGCGCAGCCCCGACAAGCTGCGGGAGTATCTGGAAGGCATCGGCGACTGCGTGGTGGTGGTCGATGACGACGAGATCATCAAGGTGCATGTGCACACCGACACCCCCGACAAGGCGCTGGGCGAGGGCCTCAAATACGGTCCGCTGCTCAGCGTGAAGGTGGAAAATATGCGCGCCCAGCACGAGGCGCTGCTGCAGGAGGCCATGGCCGAGAGCATGGGCGAGCGCAAGGTGGCGCCGCCGGAAAACCGCTATGGCTTCGTGGCCGTCGCCGCCGGCGAGGGCCTCAGCTCGGTCTTTGCCGACCTGGGTGTCGACAGCATGGTCGAGGGCGGCCAGACCATGAACCCCTCCACCGAGGACATCCTCAACGCCATCGACGCCACACCGGCCGAGATCGTTTTCGTGCTGCCCAACAACAAGAATATCATCATGGCCAGCGAGCAGGCGGCGCCCCTGTCGGAAAAGCAGGTGGTGGTGCTGCCCACCAAGACCATTCCCCAGGGCCTGTGCGCCATGCTGGCCTTTGATCCCGACGTTGACCTGACCGTCAACGAAACCAATATGACCCGGGCCATCGCCGCCGTGCGCACCGGCCAGATCACCTATGCCGCCCGCGACAGCGAATACGAGGGCCGCAACATCAAGGAAGGCGACTTTATGGCGCTGGCCGACGGCAAGCTGATCCATACCAACCGCAAGTTTGAAGCCGTGGTCAAAAAGCTGGCTTCCGAGCTGGCCGATAAAAAGAGTACCTTCATCACGGTCATCTACGGCGAAGGCGCCGACGAAGCGCAGGCCCAGACGGTGGCCGAGGCCCTGCAGAAGGAGGCAAAAAACGCCGAGATCCAGATCGTCTTCGGCGGTCAGCCGGTCTATTCCTACATCATTTCGGTGGAATAAAATGAAAGTCTACCAAAGTCTATCGCAGGCCGCGCTTATGCGCGGCCTGTTTCGACTGTTGAAAAACCGGCGGGCAGGCGCCTTTCCCCGGCACATGTCCGCGAAAAAACAATTCCATAGAAAAGCCCGGCACGGATGTGCCGGGCTTTTTTGCTGCCCGTTCTGTCAAAACAAGACGCAGGGAGACCGGCCCACAATCCCTCCGGGGTCTTCGACCCCACCTCCCTTTGCACAAGGGAGGCATGGGTGCGGCGCAGCACCCAAATTCGTCCGCTTCAGCGAAGTTCCCGGCCTTACGGCGATACAGTCAGACAAAAAAGCAGGCCCTTCATAACTTCCGGGCGCCGACACGCATCGGGAGCGACCCGGGGCCGTTCCGCGTCAGCGGGGCTTCGGGTCGCGGCCTCCATATGTCTGGAAAAGCACACCAAAACCCACCCACACCCTCGCCTGGGGGTCCGGGGGACGGCTTAAAGTGCCCCCGGTGCCCTTTGGTTACTTTCGGGCAGTCGAAAGTAACAGAAAAACGCGCGCCAGCGGCGGCGGATAGGTGAAGTTGAGAAGGAGAAACCAGAAAAGCACAATCCCTCCGGGTCCTACGGACCCACCTTCCTCCGCACAAGGGAGGCATGGGTGCGGTGCTTTGCCTCATACCCCTCCGGGTCCGGGCCCTGCCGTCCGGTGTTCCGGAGCGCCGCAGGACGGCAGCTTCTTTTCCCCTCTTCCCAAAGGGCGGCAAAAGGAGTATGATAAAGCTGTAAAATCAAAACCGAAAGGGGTATTCCACTATGGGATTCAACGAGAAAGTCCACGCCTTTATCGCGGCGCGCTTTTATGTGCGTCTGACCGAGACCTTTGGCGAGCGGGGCCGCAAAGCCTTTGTCCACGGCACCCAGTATTACGCCGAGCAGCGCGGCCGCCGCATGGCACAGCGGGCCATCCGGGACGGCATGGATCTGACCTACGAGACTTATCTCCAGTACGGCGAATGGGTCAACACCGAGGAGATCCGCGCTCTGGGCTGCGCCAACCAGTCGGAGATCAAGTCGTTCGCGCCCGATTATGTCATCAATATCCACCAGTGTCCCTGGTACACCCAGTTTAAGGAAATGGGCCTGCCCGACGCCGGCCACGAATACTGCGCCCATCTCGACAACTCCATCTGCCGCGGATTCAACCCCTACATCACCTATCTGGTGCCCCAGACCCTGCACAAGAGCGACTTCTGCATCCACTGCATCAAGGATGCCGGCCTGCAGGAGGGCAAGAAATACACCAAGAAGCCGGAGTACCTCAAACCCTTCGAGTATCACTGCGCCCACTCCTACTGGGCCTATACCGAGGTGGTCGATACGATCTTCGGTGCCCAGGGCCGCGAGATCAGCACAGCCGTGCTGCAGGACTTCGCCGCCGAATACGGCCAGGAGATGGCCGATAAGCTGATGGAATACAAAGACACCAACTTCAACTGCGCCGACTGAGCTGTAAGCCGGCGGTAAGAAGTCAGAGGCAGTTTTACACCCCCTCCGTCTGTGAGCAGACGAAGGGGGTGTTTTGCGTTTTTGGGGTAGATTTTGCGTGTTTCTCGCAATCCCTCCGGGGATTCAGCCGCCGCCCGGTGCTTTTTTGGGAAAAGATAAAAAGAAAAAACCACCCACACGGCAATGCTTCGTGTGGGTGGTCCTGGGTTCAGCGCAGGGTATCCAGATCGGCCGGCAGCTCAAAGAGGATCTGCACGGCGCCGTCATCCGCAAGAACGACGAGACAGGGGACACCCACCCGGCCCTGGGCCTTGATGGGGTCAAATTCGGGGCGTGTGTCGCGGTATTTCAAAAACTGCTTGAGAGGCAGCATACCGCTGGAAATGTCCTGATAGACGAACGGGATCTCTGCCTGGGAAAGAGCCTCTTTCACCGGTGGGCAGCCCGGTCAATGGGTGCTGGAAAACATGATGAGTTTTTTCATATCGATCTCTCCCCATATCTGAAGATGTACGGCCCACAGTTTTATTGAAAAAACCGATGGATCCTGCCTCAAGTATAGCAGATTTTTCCGCGTCTGTACAGTGGCAGACCGTGCTATCCACAGGGGTCGAGGTTATCCACAGAGGGGATAGAAAATTGAACAAATCATGACGAAAATCAGCTGTTTTTGATTTCTAATTGGAATAATTAAAATTGATATTTCGAAAAGTTATCAAAATTCTGCGGCAGTGCAGTGAAGTTTTCCACATTACCCACAAGGTTATCCACAAGATGTGGACATTTGAATCACAGGTTTCCACAAGCCGCGGGAAAACTCAGAATTCAAAGGCCGGCCGGCGGTCGGCCGGTTTTTTGACGAAGACCAGACGGCTGGCGTCGGACAGTTCGGGATGGTAGGCAAAGCCGGGTTCGTCGAAAAAACGCATATCCATGGGGTCTTCGATCTGCTGCTCGGCCAGGAAAGAAACCATACGGCCCCGGGCCATTTTGACATAGACGCCCTTTTCGATGAGGCGGCTGCCCTGCCGCTCGGCAAAGATGCAGGTGACGTGGGGCCGCTTGCCCAGGTGGGGCAGCACGGCGCGGCTGTATTCGGCCGAAGCCAGATCGACGACGCAGTCGCCCTCCAGGGCGTCAGCCAGGGCGCTGCCCCAGTAGGCGTAAAGGGAGCGGCAGCCGGCCAGGTCGATGCGGGCGCCCATCTCCAGACGGTAGGGCGCCACCCGGTCGAAGGGCCGCAGCAGGCCGAAAAGGCCCGAGAGGATGCGCAGATGCCGGTCGATATAGGTGTTGGCCCGGTCGGAAAAGACGTCGGGCGCCATGTATTTATATTGGATGCCGTCGTAGGAGAGGACGGCCGCCCCCTGCCGGCCGGGGGTCCAGTCGGCGTGGAGGTCGGCCCAGGCGGCCTGCCCCAGTTTGTCGCTGACCCCCCACAGGGCCTTGACGCGGTCGTAGGGCAGGCTGCGCAGCCAGTCCCGCAGGACCAGGGCACGGTCTTCAAAGCGGGGCGCCGTGCAGGGGACCGGCGAGAAATCAGCGGCACGGAACTGCTTGGCCGGCGAAAGAATGATGCTCAGCACGGCTCAGTCCTGCATCAGATGGACGTTGAGGTGGTTGTAGGTCATGGTGACGCCGTTGCGGGCAAAGCTTTCGCGGATCTCCTCCCGCAGGGCGGCGGTGACCGTCCAGTAATCGGCGTTTTTGACCCAGACCCGGACGGTGTAGGTGATGGCACTGTCGCCGTAGTCGCTGAGCAGGACGACCGGGACCGGATCCTGCAGGATGCCGGCGCAGCTGCCGATGGCCTCGTTGAGGGCGGCCCGGACTTTTTGGGTGGCGTCGTCGTAGGAGGCCGACACCGCAATGTCCACCCGGCGGTTGGGCTCGCTGGAATAGTTGACGATCTTGCCGGCGCTGATGGCGCTGTTGGGCACATGGATGCGCTTATTGTCGGGCGTCACCAGCTGGGTGTAGATGACGCCGGTGGTCTGCACGGTGCCCTCCTGCCCGCCGGCTTCGATATAGTCGCCCGGCTTGAAGGGATGGCTGGCCAGCAGCATGATGCCGCTTGCCAGATTGGAAAGGGAATCCTGCAGCGCCAGGGAGAAGGCCAGGCCGACCACGCTGAAGAGGGCCAGCAGAGAGGAGATGTTGATGCCCAGCGCGTCGCACAGAATGAGCAGAATGACCACCCACAGCACGGCGTTGACTGTCTTAAGGGCAAAGCGGGTCAGGCGGGCATCCAGCCGGGTGCGGGAAAAGCCCCTGTGCAGCAGCTGCAGCAGGATCTTTTTGGCCAGCAGGCAGCCCAGCAGCGTGAGCAGAGCCGAGAGGATGCCCGACAGGGTCAGGCTGCCCAGAATACCGGCAGCCGATGAAATGGTTGCGTTGACGTCGTTCATAGCGTGCGTTCTCCTTTGCAAAAAACAGTTTTTGGGTATTTTTGCCGGATCTTGTCCGGCTGGCAAGGAATATTATACGAAAAGGCGCCGCCGATTGCAACCGGCGGCCGGGTGGTGATATACTGTAAAAAAGTGCCGGCCGGGCGGCCGGACGGGAAAAGGAGAATCGTCCTATGCTTTATCTCAATCAGCTGGATCACCGCGGTGTACCCTACCGCCACAACATCAAAAACGGCGGCGTCCCCCCCGAACGGCAGAATGTGGCCACCTCGGGCTGCGGCCTGTGCAGCGTGTGCATGATCGTCGACCAGCTGACCGTGCACAGCCTGTCGGTCCCCGACTGCGCGGCACTGGCCGAGGCGTCGGGCGCCAACTGGCGCGTGGGCTGTGACATGACCATCCTGGGCCCGGCCGCCGCCCGGCGGTTTGATCTGGAATACGGCGGCACCTGGGATCCCGGGGTGCTGCGGGCCCATCTGGCGGCGGGGGGCCGTGCCGTCGCCAACGTCACCGGCGACCGGCCGGGGCATATCGGCCTGTTCAGCCATGTGCGCCATTACATCGTGCTTCTGTCGGTCGACGGCGACGAGGTCACCATCCTCGACCCCGGATATACGCCGGAAAAATACGAAGAAGAGGGCCGCCGGGGGCTGGTGCGGATCGACCCGCCCTTTATTTACTGCGATCTGGCCCGGCTGGAGGAAGACTGCCGCAATTTCAGACCGGAATTCGCGCCCTATCCGCCCTTTCATCTGTTTAAAAGAAAGGCGTGAAAAAGATCTGCCGCGTATAATTTCCGCCGGACGGCGAAAAATCTTTCTGAGGTGATTTTTCGTGCGCATGTCCAAGGAAGAATACAGGCAGCTCTACGAGGGTCTGTCGCCCCCATCGCCCAGCTGGCGCAACGTCCCGGCGGCTTTTCTGGTGGGCGGCGCCATCTGCGCTGTGGCCCAGTTCTTCAAGAGCTTTTACACCAGCCGGGGCTTTGCCGAAAATGATGTTTCCACCCTGGTGTCCATGACCATGGTGTTTATCGGCGTGGCGCTGACGGCCGTGGGCCTGTTCGACAAGCTGGCCAGGTTCGCCGGCGCCGGCACGCTGGTGCCCATCACCGGCTTTGCCAATTCGGTGGCCGCTCCGGCGCTGGAATTCAAGACCGAGGGCGTCATTCTGGGCACCTGTGTCAAGATGTTTACTATCGCCGGGCCGGTGCTGGTCTTCGGCATCACGGCCAGCGTGATTTATGGGCTGTTTCTGGTGCTGATGCAGAGCCTGTAAGACGAAAATACCCGCTTTGGAAGCGGAAAGCTCCGCGGAACCGATGGCGTTCCGCGGAGCTTTTGACGTTTTTGCGCTGTATTTTGGGCTATGCATGTACGGGCGCCGGCGGCTCGGCAGGGAGCGCCTGGAAAGGCAGGCTGTGATCGGCGGCGTAGTGGGCGGCGGCGGAGCCGCCGGGCGCCAGGATGCACAGATGCCGGTGGGGGCGGAAGCCCTCCAGCGACAGCTCGGTGTCGGGACTGCGGAAAAAGAGCTGCCGCAGCGCGTGGCACCCGTCGATGTCCGACCGCTCCAGCCGGGCCAGAGAGGCCGGCAGGCACAGGGACTGCAGGCTGCCGCATCCATGGAAGGTCTGGCCCTCCAGGCGGACGATGCCTTCGGGCAGGCACAGGCTGTACAGGGCGCTGCATCCGCGGAAGGCGCCGAAGTCCAGCCGGTCCAGGGAGGGACGCAGGCCGACCAGGCGCAGGCTGCGGCAGTTGTCAAAGGCCAGGCGGCCGATGGAGCGCAGGTTTCCGCCGTGGAGGATGCGCGTTCCGGATGGATGCCAGCAGCCCATCTGCCCCAGGGCCGTGGGGTCGTCGGCCGGAACGAAGGCGCGGATGGCGCTGCCGGCAAAGGCGCGGGGGCCGATGTCGGTCACCGTGGCGGGCAGCTCGATATACCAGCCGCCCAGCCCCTGGGGATAGCGGATGAGGGTCTGTTCGGCCTTGTCGTACAGCAGGCCCTCGCGGGCTGTGAAAAAGGGATTTTCCGGTTCGACGGCAAATTCAGTCAGACAGGGGCAGGCGTCAAAGGCGCGGGGATCGACGGTCAGCAGGGTCGACGGCAGCAGGACGGTCAGCTCGTCGTCGGTGTGGTCCGGCGTCCAGTCGGAAAAGCAGCCGGCGGCCACATGGGTGACCGGGCGTCCGTCCAGTTCGGGCGGAACGGCGGCGATGGGGCTTTTGCCCAGATAGCGGGTGACGGCCATGCGGCCGTTGGGCAGGGGCCTTGCGGTCCAGTTGTGCAGATGGGGCATGAGATCACCTCAGGATGGATTCTCCTTTGATGATAGGGCAGAACGCGCCGGAGAGCAATCGCGGGGCGGAGTTTTGGGGTCGGCCGCCAGACAGCGGGGGGCGGCCCGGTCGATGCCCCAGGCGCCGATGGGGGCGGTCACCAAAATCCCCAGTACGGCCACCGACAAAACGAGACTGCCGCAGGGCAGACCCATGGCCAGCGGCACGGCGCCGATGGCCGCCTGCACCGTCGCCTTGGGCAGATAGGCGATGACGCAGAAGACGCGCTCCCGCCGGGTCAGTCCCGCGCCGGCCGTCGAAAGCAGGACGCCGCCGGCACGCACCACCAGTGCCAGCAGCAGAAGCACCAGCGCCCGGGGGCCGGCATAGAGGGTATAGCGCAGGTCAACGGCGGCGCCCACCAGCACAAAGAGCAGCACCTCGGCCCCCGTCCACAGCGCCCCCATGCTGTCGGCCAGCCGTCTGCCGCCATGCCCGGGCAGCTGCCGCAGGACGCAGGCCATGGCGATGACGGCCAGCATCCCCGACAGGGGCAGGCGTCCCGCCAGCATCTGCTCCAGCGCCAGCAGCAGAAAGGCGCAGGAGAGCAGCAGGATGGCCCGTACCGGGTCGCCTGCATCTCTGCCGCAGGTGGTCAAAAACCGGCGCAGCAGCAGCCCCCCAAGCAGGCCGGCGGCGATGCCGCAGACGATGGACACCGGCACCGACAAAAGGGCCGCCGCCGAAGCGCCCGTGCCGGCCGCCAGGCCGGTGAAGGTGGAAAAGAGCACCAGCACGAAAACGTCGTCCAGCGACGCGCCGGCCAGGATCATCTGGGGGATGCCCCGGGCCGTGCCCCGGCCTTCTTCGATCAGGGCGATCATGCGGGGCACCACCACGGCCGGCGATACAGCGGCCAGCACCGACCCCATGAGGGCGGCTTCGGTATGGGTGACACCGAAAAAGAGGGGAGCCAGCACCGTGTAGGCCAGAAGCTCGCACAATGCCGGCAGAAAGGCCATGCACAGGGCGGGACGTCCCACGGCCCGCAGGTCGCGGGGGTCGAGGGCCAGCCCGGCCTTGAGCAGGATGATGACCAGCGCCATGCGGCGAAGATCGGGCGAGAGGGTCAGCAGGGCGGCATCCAGCAGATCCAGGCCGCAGGGGCCCAGCAGAATGCCGGCGGCCAGCATCCCCACGATGCGGGGCAGACCCATCCGCCGGGCGGCTTCGCCCAGCAGCAGGCCGGCCAGAAAGACGAGAGCCAGAGCGGTCAGCATGAAAATATCCTCCTGTACAAAATAAAGAGATCCGCTTGCCCCGAAAGCCCGGCACAGCGGATGTTTGGCAGCATAAAAAAAGCCGATGGCTTCTGCGCGGAAAACGCAGAAGTCATCAGCTTGAAAAAGCGGTTTGGGCAGACGCCCGGGGAGACATTCATTCCCCTTGATCTAAGAGGCTTCAGGCAACTTCAGAAAACCCGGATGCGGTTTTCTGACAGCCCGGCGGCAGTCGGAATTTAAGAATTTGTTTTTTCACGGACACGCGCCGGGAAAAAACACCTTAACCCGCCGAGTTTTTCCGCAGAAAAACGGCGAAACCGGCCCGCAGGACGGAGCCTTTTGTCGAAGAAAACCCAGCGAAGCGGTTTTCTGACAGTTTTTAAAGGCCCATCTCTTCCTTGACTTCCTTGAAGCACTGGACGGCGAAGTCCAGATCTTCCTTGGTGTGGCCGGCCGAGACCTGGGTGCGGATTCTGTCCTTGCCCTTGGGCACGACGGGATAGCAGAAGCTGACCACATAAACGCCCTTTTCCAGCATGCGGTTGGCAAACTCGCCGGCGACCTTGGGATCGTAGAGCATGATGGGCACGATGGCCGAATCGCCCTGGAGGACGTCGAAGCCCAGCTTGCCCAGCTCCTTGCGGAAGTAGGCGACGTTCTCGTGGACCTTGTCGCGCAGAGCCGTCGAGGCGCTCAGCATCTCAAAGACCTTGAGGGAGGCGGCGCAGATGGCCGGGGACAGGGTGTTGGAGAACAGGTAGGGACGGCTGCGCTGACGCAGCAGGTCGATGATCTCCTTGCGGCCGCTGGTGAAGCCGCCGGAAGCGCCGCCCAGGGCCTTGCCCAGGGTGGAGGTGATGATGTCGACACGGCCCTGAACGCCGCAGTATTCGGCGGTGCCGCGGCCGTGCGCACCGATGAAGCCGGTGGCGTGGCTGTCGTCGACCATGACCAGGGCGCCGTATTCGTCGGCCAGATCGCAGATGCCCTTGAGGTTGGCGATATAGCCGTCCATCGAGAAGACGCCGTCGGTGGCGATCAGCTTGATGCGGCAGTCCTTGGCCGCCTCCAGCTGGGCGCGCAGGTCGTCCATGTTGTTGTTCTTATAGCGGAAGCGCTTGGCCTTGCACAGACGGACGCCGTCGATGATGGAGGCGTGGTTCAGCTCGTCGGAGATGACGGCGTCTTCGGGGCCCAGCAGGGTCTCGAAGAGACCGCCGTTGGCGTCGAAGCAGGAGGTGTAGAGGATGGTGTCGTCGGTGCCCAGGAAGGTGGAGATGGACTTCTCCAGATCCTTGTGGATCTGCTGGGTGCCGCAGATGAAGCGGACCGAAGACAGGCCGAAGCCCCACTTGTCGTAGCTCTCCTTGGCGGCGGCGATCAGCTCGGGATTGTTGGACAGGCCCAGATAGTTGTTGGCGCACATGTTGACGACGCCCTTGGCCTTTGTGGTGTCGATGCGGCTCTTCTGCTGGGTGGTGATGATACGCTCGTCCTTAAAGGTGCCGGCATCTTTGATGCCTTCCACCTCGGACACATAGAACTGCAGTGCTTCTTTGGCGTTCATAGGAATATACCCCTTTCTTGATAATGGGTCAGGTTATTTCTTGGTGGTCCAGTCGAGGACGACCTTGCCGGAATTGCCCGACAGCATGGCTTCAAAGCCCTTTTCAAACTCGGTGTAGTGGAAGCGGTGGGTGATCATGGGCTCCAGATTCAGGCCGCCCTGCACCATGTGCTTCATCTGATACCAGGTCTGGAACATCTTTCTGCCGTAGATGCCCTGGATGGTCAGACCCTTCATGATGATGGTGTTCCAGTCGGTCACCATGTCCTTGCCCTGCAGGCCCAGCAGCGAGATCTTGCCGCCGCACATCATGTTGTCTAGCATCTGCTTAAAGGCCGGCTGCGCGCCCGACATTTCCAGGCCCACGTCGAAGCCCTCCAGGATGCCCTGCTCCTGCATGGCGTCCTCCAGCTTTTCGCGGGCGACGTTGACGCAGCGGGTGGCGCCCAGCTTCTTGGCCAGATCCAGGCGGTAGTCGTTGATGTCGGTGATGGTGACCGTTCTGGCGCCGGCGAACTTGGCGATGGCGGCGGCCATGATGCCGATGGGGCCGGCGCCGGTGATCAGCACGTTCTTGCCCACCAGATCCCACATGAGGGCGGTATGGGTGGCGTTGCCGAAGGCGTCGAAGAAGGAAACGATATCGTCGGGCAGGTCATCTTCGATGGGCACGACGTTGGTGGCGGGGATGCAGAGGTATTCGGCAAAGGCACCGTCGCGGTTGACGCCGACGCCCTTTGTCTTTTCGCACCACTGGCCGTTGCCGGTGCGGCAGTTGTAGCACTGGCCGCAGACGATGTGGCCCTCGCCCGAAACGCGCTGGCCGACGGTCAGGCCGGTGACACCCTCGCCCAGCTCGGCGATCTCGCCCACATATTCATGGCCGACGGTCAGAGGCGGGTTGAGGTTCTTCTGTGCCCACTCATTCCAGTCCCAGATATGTACGTCGGTGCCGCAGATGGCGGTCTTGCGGATCTTGATCAGCACTTCGCCGGGGCCGGGCGTAGGTACGGGGACCTGGGTCAGGATCAGGCCGGGAGCCCGATCGGGCTTGACCAAAGCGTCCATCATTCTTGCCATGTTTATACATCTCCTGTAATAAAATTTTTTGACGAATCATCTGCGAATGGCCGGAAAGAACATTCGTAAGTTAATTTTATCACCAAGCCCATAAAAGTGCAACAGGGTTTCTGCCGCGCGCCGGGGTGTTTTGTGAAAAATGCCGCCGTTTTTTTGCCCAAAGGGCCGCCGCGCGGCATAGAACGGGAAAAAACGGGCAGGCTATCCACAGGATGTTCAAAACCAAAGGGAAGGATGAGTTTATGGATACTGGAAAAACCCGGAAGGAGGCGGCGGGCCGTGCGGAAAAATGACGTCTATTTCTTCGAGCGGCCGGCCTGGGTGCGCACCTATTCGGCCTGCGTCGGCAAAAAAGAGGGGGAAGGCCCCCTGGGCAAATGCTTTGACGTGGTGGCCGGCGACGACCGCTTCGGACAGGAGACCTGGGAGCAGGCCGAGCGCACCATGGTGCAGACCAGCCTGAATGGAGCCATCCAGAAGGCCCGGCTGCAGCCGGGGGAGATCGGCTGTATCCTGGGGGGCGACCTGCTCAACCAGTGCGTTTCCACCAGCTATACCGTGCGGGACATGGGCACCCGCTTTTTTGGCCTTTACGGCGCCTGCTCCACCATGGCCGAATCGCTGATCCTGGGGGCGGCCCTGGTGGCCGGCGGCATGGAGGACCGGGTGCTGTGCACGGCCTCCTCCCACTTCTGCTCGGCCGAGCGGCAGTACCGCTATCCCCTGCAGTACGGCGGCCAGCGCACCCCCACGGCCCAGTGGACGGCCACGGCCTCCGGCTCGGTGCTGCTGACGGCCCGGCAGGAAGGGGGCCGGGTGGCCGTCACCCGCGCCATGGCCGGACGCATCTTCGACCCCGGCGTCACCGACGCCGCCAACATGGGCGCCGCCATGGCCCAGGCCGCCTTCGAGACCCTGCGGGGCTATTTTGCCACCACCGGCGAAGACCCTGCCGCCTACGATCTGATCGTCACCGGCGACCTGGCCGCCGTCGGCCGGGACGTGGTGCTGGAGCTGGCCCGGGAGGAGGGCATCGATTTTCAGGGCAGATATACCGACTGCGGCCTGCTGCTCTACGACCGGGAGGCCCAGGACGTCCATGCCGGCGGCTCGGGCTGCGGCTGCTCGGCCGCCGTGCTGTGCGGCAGCATCCTGCCCGATCTGGAGCGGGGCAGGCTGCGGCGGGTGCTTTTCTGCGGCACCGGCGCCCTGCTCAGCCCGCTGACCACCAGCCAGGGCGAGAGCATCCCGGGCATCTGCCATCTGGTCTGTCTGGAGGTGATCTGATGGAATATCTGCGCGCCTTTCTGTGCGGCGGCCTGATCTGCGCCTTTTCCCAGGTGCTCATCGACCGCACCCGGCTGACGCCGGCCCGCATCCTCACCAGCTATGTGGTGCTGGGGGTGGTGCTGACGGCTGTGGGGGTCTACGAGCCCATCGTCCGGTGGGGCGGCTGCGGCGCCACAACGCCCCTCTTCGGCTTCGGCTACGCCATGGCCAAGGGGGTCAAGACGGCGGTGGAGCAATACGGCATCGTCGGGGCCCTGTCGGGCGGCCTGGCCGCGGCCGCCGGCGGTATTTCGGCGGCCGTCTTTTTCTCCCTGCTGGCCGCCCTGTTCTTCAAATCCAAAAGCAAGGATTAAAAAGCGCCCCGCGTGCATCGGCACGCGGGGCGCTGGATTTTTGGAATGGGATCCGGCCGGCTTCAGAAGGTCTCCAGGTCGTTTAAAAGCTCGGCCAGCTGGCCGCTCAGGGTCTCGCGGTGGAAGCGGTGCAGGCGTCCGGCGGCCATACGGCGCAGCTCTTCAAAATTCTCCTCAATAAACTCGGAGAGGCCCCCCATCAGGAAGTCGATCGTGTCTTCGCAGAAGCTTCCGTCGGTCACATGCATATAGTGCAGCACCACGATCCCTTCCTTGGTGCAGCGGAAGCTGCCGAAGGGCAGTTCATCGTTGATGTCGTTGATCCGGCTGGTCAGCACCATCCGGTAGAGGGGGTCGACCGAGATGGGCAGACGGACCTCGAAAATGATGGATGTTTTGACGACCGTCAGCAGGAATCGTGCCAGGCAGCTCTTCAGCTTGAAGGGCAGTTCATAGCGGACGGGCTTTTCCTCTTCGGGCGTGCGCACATAATATATGCCCTTGGCCTGGAGATACGCTTCCAGATCTTCGGCCAGCGAAGCGGCTATCAGATCTCCGGCTTCGGAGTGCAGGCGCAGAAGCTCGCGGAGTTCTTCATCGTCCGGCAGCAGCTCATCCGGGTCTTCCTGTGCCAGCCAATCCGGGATCTCACCGTCGAATTCAAAGTCGTCTTCCAGATCATATCCGGGGCCGTCTTCAAGGCCGTCTTCAAGGCCGTCTTCCGCCGGCGCTTCTTCTTCCGTCAGCTGCTCTTCCAGCCGGCGGAAGAGGGCGGCCTGGTGGCTGCGCAGGCAGGCGCGGACGGCTTCGTCGACGGTGTCTTGATCGGCGTCGGGCGGCAGCGTTTCCTGCTTTTCCCGCAGCAGCAGCAAAAGGTCGTTCATATCGGGTGAAAGATGCTCGTCGTTTTCCAGGGAGCAGATCAGATCGTTCAGCTTATCAATAGGCGCAGCAGGCATGGTACAGTCTCCTTTTCCGTAAGTTTTGATCACATCCCAAGGATACCGCGGCCGGCGGAAGAAAACAAAGCCGGGGCGGAGTTTGAAAGTCGGCGCGAAAAAAGCCCGGCATACCGAAGCATGCCGGGCGGGACTGTCCGATCTGTTTTTACTGCTTTTCCCAGTTGCCGGTGGCGTTGGCCGTCAGATAGGCGGTGATGAAGGCGTCGATGTCGCCGTCCATCACGGCCTGGATGTTGCCGGTCTCGCAGCCGGTGCGGTGGTCCTTGACCAGGGTATAGGGCATGAAGACATAGGAGCGGATCTGGCTGCCCCATTCGATCTTCATCTGCACGCCCTTGATGTCTTCGATCTTTTCCAGGTGCTGCTGGGCCTTGATCTCGGCCAGCTTGGCGCGCAGCATCTGCATGGCGTATTCGCGGTTCTGGTGCTGGCTGCGCTGGGTCTGGCAGGCCACCACGACGCCCGAGGGGATATGGGTGATGCGGATGGCCGATTCGGTCTTGTTGACGTGCTGGCCGCCGGCGCCCGAGGAGCGGTAGGTATCCACCTTCAGGTCTTCGGGGCGGATCTCGATCTCGGTATCGTCGGTGATCTGGGGCATGATCTCGATGGCGGCAAAGCTGGTCTGGCGGCGGCCGGAGGCGTCGAAGGGGGAGACGCGCACCAGGCGGTGGATGCCGTTTTCACTCTTGAGGTAGCCGTAGGCGTTTTCGCCCTCCACCGAAACGGTGGCGCTCTTGAGGCCGGCGTCTTCGCCATCGAGATATTCCAGCACCGTCCATTTATAGCCCTTGGAAACGGCCCAGTGGTTGTACATGCGGAAAAGCATCTGGGTCCAGTCCTGGGCCTCGGTGCCGCCGGCGCCGGCGTGGAAGGAGATCATGGCGCTGTTGGCGTCGTATTCCTCCGACAGAAGGGTCTCCAGCCGCTGGCTCTCCAGGTCGCTGCAGAACTGCTTGTAGCTGGCCTTGACCTCGGGCAGCAGGCTCTCGTCGCCTTCGTCGTCGGCCATCTCGATGAGGGTCAGGGTGTCTTCGTAAAGGGAGACCAGCTTTTCATAGCGGGCGATCTTGTCCTGCAGCTGCTTGATCTTCTGCAGGATCTTCTGGCTGTTCTCCGGATCGTCCCAGAAATCGGGGGCCTGGGCCTGGGCCTGCAGCTGCTCGACCTCCTGGGCGGCGGCGTCGAGGGCCAGGGAGACGCGCAGCTCCTCCAGCTGGGGCTTGCGGTCGTTGAGGCTGTAACGGATCTCGTCGTATTGGATCATAATATCGCACTCTCTTCAATGATAAAATAGTTGGGAAAAAGAAACAAAGGCCGCCGCATGCGGATCATGGGGCGGCGGCCGCATGCCATTATAGGCGATCGGCCGCGCGGATAAGCCGGAAAACCGGGAGATACGCCCTTTAATTATACTAAAATCCGTGGTTTGTGTAAAGAAGCAATTCAATATTTACGAAAAAGACATTGTTTTTTATTTGGAAGTGGTATAATATCGAAACTGGGTCAAGCTGCCCGTATTTTTAAGGATCGATTTTTTCAAAGGAGTTTCTATATATGGCAGGATTTCTGAAAACGCTCTTCGGCGATACCTCCCAGCGGGAGCTGAAGCGCATCAAGCCCATCGTAAAAAAGATCGAAGACCTGGCGGATCACTATGCCGGGCTGGACGACGCGGCCCTGCAGGCCGAAACGCCCCGGTTCCGTGCCCGGCTGGCCGCCGGGGAAACGCTGGACGACCTGCTGCCGGAGGCCTTTGCCGCCTTCCGGGAGGCCTGCCGCCGGGTGCTGGGCGAATATCCCTTCGAGGTACAGCTGATCGGCGGCATCGTGCTCCACCAGGGGCGCATCGCCGAGATGAAGACCGGCGAGGGCAAAACGCTGACGGCCACGCTGCCGGCCTACCTCAACGCCCTGGCCGGCAAGGGCGTGCATATTGTTACGGTCAACGACTATCTGGCCAAGTATCAGGGCGAGCTGATGGGCAAGGTCTACCGCTTCATGGGCCTGAGCTGCGGCGTGCTGGTGCACGGGCTGTCGGGCGCCGAGCGCCGGGCCGCCTATGCCTGCGACGTCACCTACGGCACCAACAACGAGATCGGCTTCGACTATCTGCGCGACAACATGGCCATTTATAAAGAGGAGCAGGTCCAGCGGGGCCACGCCTTCGCCATCGTCGACGAGGTCGACTCCATCCTCATCGACGAGGCCCGCACGCCGCTGATCATCTCGGGCCAGGGCGACAAGAGCACCGACCTCTACCGCCAGGCCGACAATTTTGCCCGCACCCTCAGCCATGTCACCGTGGTGGAGATCGACGAGAAGGAGAGCCAGGACGAGGTGGAGGCCGACTATATCGTCGATGAAAAGCACCACACGGCCACCATCACGCCCCGGGGCGTCACCCGGGCCGAGAGCTATTTCCGGGTGGAAAATCTGATGGACCCCGAAAACGCCACTCTGCTGCACCACATCAACCAGGCCATCAAGGCCCACGGCTGCATGAAGAAGGACATCGACTATGTGGTCAAGGACGGCGAGATCATCATCGTCGACGAGTTCACCGGCCGCATGATGTTCGGCCGCCGCTATTCCGACGGCCTGCACCAGGCCATCGAGGCCAAGGAGAACGTCACCGTCCTGCGGGAGAGCAAGACCCTGGCCACCATCACCTTCCAGAACTACTTCCGCCTCTACGGCAAGCTCTCGGGCATGACCGGCACGGCGCTGACCGAGGAGGACGAGTTCCGCCACATCTATAACCTGGACGTCATCGAGATCCCCACCAACCGGCCCATGATCCGCAAGGACAACCCCGACGTGGTCTTCAAGACCGAAGCGGGCAAATACCGGGCCGTCATCGAAAAGATCAAGCAGTGCCACGCCAAGGGCCAGCCGGTGCTGGTGGGCACCGTGTCCATCGAAAAGAGCGAGCGGCTGTCGGCCATGCTGCGGCGGGAGGGCATCCCCCATCAGGTGCTCAACGCCAAGCAGCATGAAAAAGAGGCCGCCATCGTCGCCCAGGCCGGCCGTCTGGGCACCGTCACCATCGCCACCAACATGGCCGGCCGCGGCACCGATATCAAGCTGGGCGGCAACCCCGAGTTCATGGCCAAGGCCGATCTGGCCCGCGCCGGCTGGAACGATGCCGTCATCGGCGAGGCCATCGGCTTCACGGCCACGGAAGACCCCGAGGTGCAGGAGGCCCGCGCCCTTTACCGGCAGCAGCTGGAGGTGCATAAGGCTGACTGCGCCGCCGAGGGCGACAAGGTCCGGGCCGCCGGCGGCCTGTGCATCCTGGGCACCGAACGCCACGAGAGCCGCCGCATCGACAATCAGCTGCGCGGCCGTGCCGGCCGCCAGGGCGACCCCGGCGAAAGCACCTTCTATCTCTCGCTGGAGGACGACCTCATGCGCCTGTTCGGCTCCGAGCGCCTGCAGGGCATGTTCGACTCCCTGGGCGTCGAGGAGGATATGCCGCTGGAGCACAAGATGCTGTCGGGCGCCATCGAAAACGCCCAGAAGAAGGTGGAGGGCCGCAACTTCCAGTCGCGCAAGACGGTGCTGGAATACGACAACGTCATGAGCCATCAGCGCGAGCTGATCTACAAGCAGCGGGCCGAGGTGCTGGACGGCGCCGAGCTCAAGCCCCAGATCCTCGGCATGGTGCGCGAATGGATCGCCCAGCGGGTGACTGAGGTCTGCGAGGGCAGCGGCGCCATCACGAAGGAGCAGGCCGAGCGCATCCTCCGCACCTTTATCGGCGTCTTTATCTTCCCGGGACAGGTGGTGCTGGACAGCAGCACCCATCCCATCCGGACGCCGCAGGATATGACGGATGTGCTGACCGCCAAGGCCATGGACTTTTATGAATATAAAGAGAAAGAACTGGGCAGCGACATCATGCGCGAGCTGGAGCGCGTGGTGCTGCTCAAGACGGTCGACCAGCTCTGGATGGATCACATCGACGCCATGCAGGAGCTGCGCCGCGGCATCGGCCTCAACGCCTATGCCCAGGTCAGCCCCATTGAAGAATACAAGCGGCAGGGCATGGATATGTTCGACCAGATGATCTCGGATATCCGCACCCAGACGGCCCGGCTCATCTTCCTGGCCCGCGTCCGCGGCGCCGGTCCCCAGCGCGAACGGGTGGCCCACGAAACGGCCAGCGCCGGCGCCGGCGACGGTACGCTGGCCAAAAAGCCCGTCGTCAAGCAGAAAAAAGTCGGCCGTAACGACCCCTGCCCCTGCGGCAGCGGATTGAAATATAAGAAGTGCTGCGGCAAAAATCAGTAAATAAGCTTGCAAACAGGCAGGGCAGGGGTCGTTGGCCGCAGGTATAACGGTTCACAATCCCTCCGGGTCCTGCGGACCCACCTCCCTTTGCACAAGGGAGGCATGGGTGCGGCGCAGCACTCAAATTCGTCCGCTTCAGCGAAGTTCCCGGCCTTACGGCGATGCAACCAGACAAAAAAACAGGTTCTTCATAACTTCCGGGCGCAGACGGGCTGCGTGAGCGACCCGGAGCCGTTCCGCGTCAGCGGGGTTTCGGGTCGCGGCCTCCATACTTTTGGAAGAGCACACCACAGCCCCGGTGCACCCTCGCCTGGGGGTCCGGGGGGCGGCTTAAAGCGCCCCCGGTGCCCTTTGGTTACTTTCGGGCAGTCGAAAGTAACAGAAAAACGCGCACTTGCCAAGGTGCACAAGTGGCGTTGAAAAGGAAAAGCACAATCCCTCCGGGTCCTACGGACCCACCTCCCTTTGCACAAGGGAGGCATGGGTGCGGCGCAGCACTCAAATTCGTCCGCTTCAGCGAAGTTCCCGGCCTTACGGCGATGCAACCAGACAAAAAAACAGGTTCTTCATAACTTCCGGGCGCAGACGGGCTGCGTGAGCGACCCGGAGCCGTTCCGCGTCAGCGGGGTTTCGGGTCGCGGCCTCCATACTTTTGGAAGAGCACACCACAGCCCCGGTGCACCCTCGCCTGGGGGTTCGGGGGGCGGCTTAAAGCACCCCCGATGCCCTTTGGTTACTTTCGGGCAGTCGAAAGTAACAGAAAAACGCGCGCCTGCGGCGGTGAACAAGTGAAGTTGAGAAGGGCAAAATAAAAAACACAATCCCTCCGGGTCCTCCGGACCCACCTCCCTTTGCACAAGGGAGGCTCTGGCTGGGCGGTATCCGAACTGCCCACTTCCGTCAGATAAGTATCACAGCAAACCGGCACCGCGGTGGGGGACCGGGGGCCTGCGCAAAGCCTCCGGCGGCCTGCCCGTTACTTTCGGGCAGTCGAAAGTAACAGAAAAACGCGCGCCTGCCAGGGCGAACAGGCGAAACTGAAAAGAACAGGCCGGAAAGGCTCTGCGGCGGCAGAGCCTTTTTTGCGCGCCGCCTTGATTTCACAGCGGCTTTTGGATAAGATGAAAAGGCAAAAAGACAGACGGAAGGAGACAACCATGCTCAATATCGTGCTTCTGGAGCCGGAGATCCATTTCAATACCGGCAACATCGCCCGCACCTGCGGCGCCACCCATACGCGGCTGCATCTCATCAAGCCCTTCGGCTTTGAGATCACCGACAAGCACCTCAAACGGGCCGGCCTGGACTACTGGTATCTGGTGGACATCACCCAGTATGAAAACCTGGAGGACTTCACCCGCCGCAACCCCGGCGCCCGCATCCACTACGCCAGCACCAAGGCGCCCCGCAATCATACAAAAGCCGAGTTCCGCGACGGCGACTACATCATGTTCGGCAAGGAGAGCCGGGGCCTGCCGGAAAGCCTGCTGGCCGCCCATTACGACGACTGCATACGCATCCCCATGGTCCGGGACGCCCGGTCGCTCAACCTCTCCAACTCGGTGGCCGTGGTGCTCTACGAGGCCCTGCGCCAGCTGGACTTTCCCGGCCTGCAGGAGGAGGGGCACCTCACCGGCCGGGTCGACTGACGGCCGGCTTCCCGGCCGGAAAACCGGCTTTGGCGGGTAAGGAAATAGAATGGATCGTGTAAAAACCGATAAAAATTCCGGATTTTGCGAAAATACAGCCCGCTTGCCTTGAAAGTATCGGCTTTTTCGTCTATAATGAAACTGCCTATGCCGTGCTTTGAAAAAAGCCGCCCGTAACGGACTTTTGCAGGAACAGCCGGCACGGGCGGAAAATCACAATATCATAACAACATAATAATGGGGAGAGAGATTTTCTATGCAGTATAACAAGAAATCTGTCAGAGATGTAGACGTTCGGGGCAAAAAGGTCCTGATCCGCTGCGATTTCAACGTCCCGCAGGACGCCGACGGCGTCATTACCAACGATAAGCGCATCCGCGAGGCGCTGCCCACCCTGCAGTATCTGCTCGATCAGGGCGCCGCCGTCATCGTCTGCTCGCATCTGGGCAAGCCCAAGGGCGAGCGCAAGATGAAATATACCCTGACACCCATCGCCAACCATCTGGCCAAGCTGCTGGGCGTGCCTGTCAAGATGAGCTTTGACACCGTCGGCAAGGAGGCCGTGCGCCTGTGCAGCGAGATCCGCCCGGGCGAGATCGTCATGCTGGAAAATCTCCGTTTTGATGCCGGCGAGGAAGCGGGCAGCGAGGTTTTTGCCGAGCGTCTGGCTTCGCTGGCCGATATTTATGTCAATGACGCCTTCGGCGCCGCCCACAGAAGGCACGCCTCCACAGCGCTGGTGGCCAAGTATCTGCCCGCCGTCTGCGGCCTGCTGATGGAGAAGGAGATCTCGGTCATGGGTCAGGCCATGGCCGCGCCGGAGCATCCCTTTATCGCCATCATGGGCGGCTCCAAGGTCTCGGATAAGCTGGGGCTGATCGGCAGCTTCGTGGGCAAGTGCGACGCCATTCTGGTGGTGGGCGGCATGGCCTACACCTTCTTCAAGGCGCTGGGCGGCACCATCGGCAGCTCCATCTGCGACGACAAGAGCCTGGATCTGGTCAAGGGCCTCATCGAGGACGCCGAGAGCCGCGGCACCAAGGTCTATCTGCCCATCGACACCGTCATCGCCGACCAGTTCTCCAACGACAGCAACTTCATGACCGTCCATGCCGGCGAGATCCCCGGCGATTACATGGGCATGGACATCGGCCCCGAGACCGTGGCCAAGTACACCGAGATCATCAAGGACGCCAGGACCATCGTGTGGAACGGCCCGGCCGGCGTTTTTGAAATGCCCAACTTTGCCCACGGCACCGAGGGCATCGCCAAGGCGGTGGCCGCCAGCGGCGCCGTTTCCATCATCGGCGGCGGCGATTCGGCCGCGGCCATCGAGAAGCTGGGCCTCAAGGAGCAGGTCACCCATGTTTCCACCGGCGGCGGCGCGGCCATCAGCTTCCTGGAGGGCGCAGAGCTGCCCGGCGTCGCCTGCCTCCTCGATAAATGAGCAAATAAAACGAACAGGAACTGGACAAAATGAACAGAAGATACAGAAAGACCATCGTCGCCGGCAACTGGAAGATGCACAAGCTCCCCGGCGAGTGCAAGGAGTTTATCCTGCAGCTCAAGGAGCGGGCGGCCGCGGCAAAATGGTGCGACATCGTTTTGTGCGTTCCCTTCACCCATCTGACCGCCGCCGTCAAGGCGGCCAGGGGCACGCGGATCGCCATCGGCGCGCAGAACTGCCACTTTGCCGAAAAGGGCGCCTATACGGGCGAGATCTCCTGCGGCATGCTGGCCGATCTCGGCGTCAAGTATGTCATCATCGGTCATTCGGAGCGCCGGCAGTATTTCGGCGAGACCGACAGTGATGTCAATAAAAAGATCAAGGCCGCGCTGGAAGCCGGCCTGCGTCCCATCGTCTGCCTGGGCGAGGGACTGGACGTCCGCGAGAACAACGCGGCCGTCGATTATATCCGCCTGCAGCTCAAGGCGGCCCTGCGGGATATCACTCCCCAGCAGCTGCGCCGCATCGTGCTGGCCTACGAGCCGGTGTGGGCCATCGGCACCGGAAGGGTGGCCACCCCCGAGCAGGCCAACGAGGTGGGCAGCGCCATCCGCGAGACCCTGCGCGCCCTTTACGGCGCCCGGGCGGCCCGGGGCGTTTCCATCCTCTACGGCGGCTCACTGAGCGAGAGCAACGCGGAAAGTATGTTTGCCATGCCCGACGTCGACGGCGGCCTCATCGGCGGCGCGTCGCTGGAAACGGGCAGCCTGGCCGCCATCATCGAAGCGGCCCGGCAGGAACTGAAAGGAAGCGATTAAATTAAGCATATGCGCAAAGAACCCCTTGTTTTGATGATCCTCGACGGCTACGGCTGCGGCGATCACGGCCGCGGCGACGCCATTTACGCCGCCGCCACCCCCAATATGGACAGGCTGCTGGCGGCCTGCCCCAACGCCCGGCTGGAATGCTCGGGCATGGCCGTCGGCCTGCCGGAAGGCCAGATGGGCAACAGCGAAGTGGGCCACACCAACATCGGCGCCGGCCGCGTCGTTTATCAGGAGCTGACGCGCATCACCAAGGCCATCCAGGACGGTGCGTTCCGGGAGAATCCCGAGCTGACGGCCGCCATCGCCCAGGCCAAGGCCCAGGGCGGGAGAGTGCATCTCTACGGTCTGCTGTCGGACGGCGGCGTCCACAGCCACTTCACCCATCTGCTGGCCCTCATCGACCTGTGTGAGGAGATGGGCGTGGAGAGCTTCGTCCATTGTTTCCTGGACGGCCGCGACGTGCCGCCCTCGTCGGGCGCCGGCTTCGTCCGCCGCCTGCAGGAATATATTGCCGGCACCCGCTGCCGCATTGCCACCGTCATGGGCCGCTATTACGCCATGGACCGCGACAGCCGCTGGGACCGCGTCGAGCTGGCCTACCGGGCGCTGGTCTGCGGCGAGGGCGTCCGCGCGGAGGATCCGGCTGCCGCCGTGGAGGCATCGTATCAGGCAGGCGTGACCGACGAGTTTGTCAAGCCGGTGGTCTGCCTGGAAGACGCCCGCATCGAGCACCGCGACAGCGTCATCTTCTATAATTTCCGTCCCGACCGCGCCCGCGAGATCACCCGCGCGCTGGTCGACCCCGATTTTTCCGGCTTTGACCGGCCCGGCGGCCTGGTGCTGCCCTATTACGTCTGCTTCACCCAGTACGACGCGGCCATGCCCAACGTACACGTTGCCTTCAAGCCGCAGGTGCTGACCAATATCTTCGGCGAATATATCGCCCAGCAGGGCCTGACCCAGCTGCGCATCGCCGAGACCGAGAAATACGCCCACGTCACCTTCTTCTTCAACGGCGGCGAGGAGCGTTCCTTCCCCGGGGAAGACCGCATCCTGGTGAATTCGCCCAAGGTGGCCACCTACGACCTCCAGCCCGAGATGAGCGCTTTTGAGGTGACCGACAAGTGCTGCGCCGCCATTGAAAGCGGCAAGTATGACGTCATCATCCTCAACCTGGCCAACTGCGACATGGTGGGCCATACCGGCGTCTTCGACGCCGCCGTCCGCGCCGTGGAAACGGTGGACGCCTGCGTCGGCCGCCTGGTGGCGTCGGTGGAAAAGATGGGCGGCAAAGCCCTCATCACCGCCGACCACGGCAATGCCGACCGGATGCTGGACGAGGAGGGCAAGCCCTTCACGGCCCACACGACGGCGCTGGTGCCGGTCATCCTGGTGGGCAGCGGCAGATCCATCCACGACGGCAAGCTGTGTGACCTGGCGCCCACCATGCTGGAGCTGCTGGGCCTGCCCCAGCCGTCGGAGATCACCGGCGTCAGCCTGCTGGACCGGTAAACGCCCGCAAAACTGCCTTTATTTATCTTTTTATACATCTAAGGAGAAACACGAACATGAAAAAGTATGTTGAGATCGTGGACGTCCTGGGCCGTGAGGTCATGGACAGCCGCGGCAATCCCACCGTCGAGGTGGAAGTTTACGTCGACGACGGCACCCAGACCTACTGCGGCAGAGCCGCCGTGCCCTCGGGCGCGTCCACCGGTATTTTTGAAGCCTGCGAGCTGCGCGACGGCGACAAGGCCCGTTACGGCGGCAAGGGTGTCCTGAAGGCTGTCGAAGCCGTCAACACCGAGATCGCCGACCTGCTGATCGGCATGAACGCCCTGGATCAGATCGCCATCGACAAGGCCATGATCGAGCTGGACGGCACCCCCAACAAGAGCCGTCTGGGCGCCAACGCCATTCTGGGCGCGTCCCTGGCCTGCGCCAAGGCTGCCTGCGAGAGCCTGGGCACCACCCTGTATAATTATGTGGGCGGCTGCAACGCCTACACCATGCCCGTTCCCATGATGAACATCCTCAACGGCGGCGCGCACGCCACCAACAACGTGGAGATCCAGGAGTTCATGGTCATGCCCGTGGGCGCCAAGTCTTTCCGCGAGGCCCTGCGGATGTGCGCCGAGGTCTTCCACACCCTCAAGGGCGTGCTGAAGGAGAACGGCACACCGGCCGCCGGCGTCGGCGACGAGGGCGGCTACGCCCCCAACCTCAAGAAGGATGAAGACGCCCTCAAGGTCATCGTCGAGGCCATCGAGAAGGCCGGCTACAAGCCCGGCGACGATTTCCGCATCGCCATCGACGCCGCCTCCTCCGAGTGGTGGAACGACGAAGAGCAGTGCTATATCCAGCCCAAGAGCGGCAAGAAGATGACCCGCCAGCAGCTGGTGCGCATGTGGAAGAACTTCGCCGAGAAGTATCCCATCATCTCCCTGGAAGACGGCATGGCCGAGGAAGACTGGGAAGGCTGGAAGATGCTGACCGACGCCCTGGGCAAGAAGATCCAGCTGGTGGGCGACGACCTCTTCGTCACCAACACCGAGCGCCTGCAGAAGGGCATCGAGCTGGGCGTGGCCAACTCCATCCTCATCAAGGTCAACCAGATCGGCACCCTGACCGAGACCCTCAACGCCATCAAGATGGCCAACCGCGCCGGCTATACCGCCGTCATCTCTCACCGCAGCGGCGAGACCGAAGACACCACCATCGCCGACCTGTCGGTGGCCCTCAACGCCGGCCAGATCAAGACCGGCGCCCCCAGCCGCACCGACCGCGTGGCCAAGTACAACCAGCTGCTCCGCATCGAGGAAGAGCTGGACGACGTGGCCGAGTATCCCGGCCTGAACGCCTGGTTCAACCTGAAGTAAACCGAAAGTTTCCGCCTGTATTTATAAGTGGAATAAAGAGCTGCCGCAGAACGGATCTGTTCTGCGGCAGTTTTGCTTTTTGCGGGCGGAGCGTCGGGATCCGGCCCGGCGGCGCGTTAAAAAAGCGTATATAAAAGCTTTACGGTGAAGAGATGATGCGAAAAAGTGACGAAAAAGGAGGAAAAATCCCGCCAAAAGAGAAAAAATTCTGAAAGCCGATATTTTCCGGACCAATACAGAAAAAGAAATAGGCATATTTGGAAAAATGTATAGTGACAAATCTGTGGAAAAAGTTTATAATAAAAAGCAGGTTGTTTATTGATTTTACCTAAAGTTTTTAGGCCGCGGGCAGGGGAGGTGCAGGACTTGTCAAAGGAGACCCGCAGGGCGGTGCTGCAGAATATCGGATGGCTGACCCAGCTGGGGTTTTCCATTGCCTGTCCGATGATCCTGTGCATTATGGGCGCCCTCTGGCTCAGCCGCCGGTTTGGCCTGGGCAGTTGGGTGATCCTTGCCGGCGTCCTGCTGGGGCTTCTGTCGGGCATTTCCTGCTTTATGAACTTTGCCCAGGCGATGACCCGCCGCGCCAGGCGGCAGCCGCCGCGTGCCTGCGAAGATCAAAACCGAAATCAAAAACCGGGAAAGGATGCGTGATGGATGAGCGATGTTTTGAAAAAGGAAGCCGGCTACATCGCGGCCGGCACAGTGGTGCTCAGCGCCCTCGTCCAGATCGTTTGGGCGGTCTTTTTCAAGTATGATCTTTCCGTGTTTCTCGGCGGCCTTTGGGGAGGAACGTTTGCCGTCGTGAATTTCGTGCTGATGGGCCTGACCGTGCAGAAGGTGGCCCGGGAGAGCGACCAGATGGCCGCCAAGCGCCGGATGCAGGCGTCCTATCAGATGCGGATGATCCTGATCATTCTGGCTACGGTCCTGGCCATCATCGTGCCGGGCATCAGCTGGGTGATGGCCGTCATCAGTCTTTTTTTCCCCAGGCTGACCATTCTGGTCATGCCGCTGTTCCGACCCGATCTTCGTAAGAAAGGAGGAAAAGATTAGTGGATGTTTCGGTAACCGGTGCGAAAATACTTTTTACCATTCCGGTGCTGGGCGGGATCAATATCTCTGAAACGCTGGTGAACACCTGGCTGGTGATGATCGTGCTGACCGGCCTGTGTATCTGGCTGACCCACGACCTGAAGGTCCGGGATATCAGCAAGCGCCAGGCGGTGGCCGAAAAGATCGTCTCCATGGCGGAGAATCTGGTCCGCGACAACATGGGTGAGAAGTGGATGCACTATGTTCCCTTCATTTCCGCCCTGTTCGGCCTGTCGATCTTTTCAAGCCTCTCGTCGCTGCTGGGGCTGTGGGCGCCCACCGGCGATATTTCGACCACCATGGCCTGGGCCATCGTTGTCTTCGTGCAGATCACCTATTTCAAGCTCAAGACCAACGGTCTGGGCGGATATCTCAAGGGCTTCTGCGACCCCATTTTCCTGATGGCGCCCTTCAATGCCCTGGGTGAGGTCTTCACGCCCGTGTCCATGGCCTTCCGTCACTTCGGCAATATCGTTTCGGGCGGTGTTATCACGACGCTGCTCTACGCGGCCCTGACGGTGGCCAACCACGCCCTTTTCGGATGGCTGCCCGGCGTGCTCGGTGATTTCCTGGCCGGCGTGCCTTTCCTGACAGTGGGCGTACCGGCGGTATTCTCCCTGTATTTCGACTGGTTCGGCAGCTTCATGCAGGCGTTCATTTTCTGTATGCTGTCTATGATGTATATTTCCACAGCAACAGAGTAAGGTGCCCTGTTTTTACAATCCCTCAGTCGGCAGCGCCGACGGCTTCCCTTGCACAGGGGAGCCCTGGAACGGCACCGCACGGGCGCTTCCGCGTATGTAAGTATTCAGAAAAAACAAACATAAAAACAAAATCAGGAGGAAGTAATTATGGAAAGAGCTATCGTTTTGATGGGTTGCGCGATCGGCGCCGGCCTGGCCCTGATCGCAGGTATCGGCCCCGGTATCGGCGAAGGTTACGCCGCCGGTAAGGCCCTGGAAGCCATGGCACGTCAGCCCGAGATGAAGGGTGAACTGACATCCAGCATGCTGCTTGGTATCGCCTGCGCCGAAACGACCGGTATTTACGGCTTCGTCACCGGCCTGCTGCTCATCTTCGTGGCGCCCGGCATGTTCCTTGGTATGCTCTAATCGCTTGCGAAAGCCGACAGAACATACATCCAAAGGAGTAATTTTCAATGTATCAGGCACTTGTATCATTTAACGGTTGGACTTTTATCGCACAGATCTGCAACCTGCTGCTCCAGATGTATCTGTTTAAGAGATTCCTTTTTGAGCCCGTGAAGAAGATCATTGCCCAGCGTCAGAGCGAGGTCGGCGAGCTGTACAGCGCCGCCGAGGAAGCCCGGCAGACGGCCGAGCACGACAAGGCCGCCTATTCCGAAAAGCTGCTGACTGCCAACGAGGAGGCCTCCCGCATCGTCCGCACCGCCACCGAGCGGGCCGGGCAGCAGGGTGAGGAGATCCTCAGAGGGGCGCAGGCGCAGGCGCAGGCGCTGCTTCGGAAGGCCGATGACGACATCGCCCGCGAGCGCGTCAAGGCCATGAACGAGATCAAAAACGACATTTCCCAAATGGCGCTGGATATCGCCGAAAAAGTGGTGGAGAAAGAGATACGCCCCGAGGATCACAAGGCTTTGATCGAGGAGTTTATCGCATCGGTAGGTGACGACGCATGACCGAGATCGGCAAGGCATACGGCGGCGCCCTCTTCCGCCTGGCCCGGGAGGAAGGGCTGGACGAGACCATCGGCCAGCAGTTCGACGTGCTCTGCGGCGCGCTGGGGGAGGACCCCGATTATGTGCGCCTGATGACGACGCCGACCCTCAAAAAGACCAAGCGGCTGGAGATCCTGCAGGAGACCTTCGGCGGAAGGCTGCACGATTATCTGATGAACTTTTTGTCGATCCTGGTGGAGAACAACACCTTTGCGGAGGTCTTTGCCTGCCGGGAGGAATACCGGCGGCTCTTTAACCAGGCCCACGGCATCGTCACCGTCACCGCCTATACCGCCGTTGAGATGGACGGCGATCTTTCGGCCCGGCTTTGCGAAAAGCTGGAGAAAACGCTGGGCAAGAAGGTCGAGCTGACCCTGCGCACCGACCCCTCCATGCTGGGCGGCGTGCGGTTGGAGATGGAAGGCGAACGTCTGGACGGCAGCGTGCGCGCCCGCCTGGACGGCATCCGTGCGGCGCTTTTCGGCGCGAAAGCTTAAATTTACCCGGCCTTTCCGGCCGGACACAGATATTACGATGCGCGCTCCGGCCGTGCCCGCGGGACGGACGCTGCGGAGCCGCGCAGAGAGAAAGCAGGTGAGATCATGCAACTGCGTCCCGATGAGATCAGCAGTATTATCAAAGCACAGATCAAAAATTATAAAAACGCCATCGAGCAGAGCGAGACCGGCACCATCATTCTGGTGGGCGACGGCATCGCCAAGGCCTACGGTCTGGACAACTGCATGGCCAATGAGCTGGTGGAGTTTTCCAACGGTGAATACGGCATGGCCCTCAATCTGGAGGAAAAGGTCGTATCCATCGTTATGCTGGGCAGCGACGCCGGCATCAAGGAAGGCGACATCGTCAAGCGCACCGGCCGCGTCATCAGCGTCCCGGTGGGCGAGGCCATGATCGGCCGCGTCGTCAACGCGCTGGGCCAGCCCATCGACGGCAAGGGCCCCATCGATACCAGTGAGACACGCCCCATCGAATCCCAGGCCCCCGGCATTATCGAGCGCAAGAGCGTCAGCGTGCCCCTTCAGACGGGCATCAAGGCCATCGACTCGATGATCCCCATCGGCCGCGGTCAGCGCGAGCTGATCATCGGCGACCGTCAGACCGGTAAGACGGTCATCGCCACAGATACCATCATCAACCAGAAGGGCAAGGACTGCCTCTGCATCTATGTGGCCATTGGCCAGAAAAACTCGACGGTCGCCCAGCTGGTCGAGACCCTCGACCGCGCCGGCGCCATGGAATACACCACCGTCGTTTCGGCCTCGGCTTCCGAGATGGCGCCGCTGCAGTATATCGCCCCCTATTCCGGCTGTGCCATGGCCGAATACTTCATGGCCCAGGGCAAGGATGTGCTCATCATTTACGACGATCTGAGCAAGCACGCCGTGGCTTACCGCGCGCTTTCGCTGCTCATTCGCCGTCCGCCCGGACGTGAGGCTTTCCCCGGCGACGTCTTTTATCTGCACAGCCGTCTGCTGGAGCGCGCCGCCCGCATGGCGCCCGAATACGGCGGCGGTTCCATCACGGCCCTGCCCATTATCGAGACCCAGGCCGGCGACGTTTCGGCCTATATCCCCACCAACGTCATTTCCATCACCGACGGCCAGATCTACCTGGAGAGCGAGCTCTTCCATTCGGGCGTCATGCCGGCCGTCAACCCCGGTATTTCGGTCAGCCGCGTCGGCGGCGACGCCCAGATCCGCGCCATGAAGAAGGTGGCCGGCAGCCTGAAGCTGATCTATTCCCAGTATCGCGAGCTGCAGAGCTTCGCCCAGTTCGGCTCCGATCTGGACGCCGACACCAAGGCCCGTCTGGCACAGGGCGAGCGCATCGTGGAAGTCCTCAAGCAGGACAGAAACTCGCCGGTCGATGTCGAGCTGCAGGTGTGCATCATCTACGCGGCCACCAAGGACTATCTCAAGGATGTGCCGGTCGATCAGGTCAAGCGCTACGAGGCCGAGCTGTATGACTATATGCGTGTCAGCGGCGCCGAGGTGCTGGAGGAGATCCGCCAGACCCGCGACCTCAAGCCGGAAACGGCCGCCAAGCTGGACAAGGCGCTGGGCGACTTTACTGCAATCTTTCTTGCAGGCGTCAAATAAGGCGGGTGAGAAGGTATGGCAGGCGCGTCCATGAAGGATATCAAGCTGCGCATCAGAAGTGTCGAAAGCACCATGCAGATCACCAAAGCCATGGAGCTGGTTGCCTCTTCGAAGCTGCGCAGGGCCAAGGAAAGGGCCGAAAACAGCCGCCCTTACTTTGACTTGCTTTACAAATCGCTCTGCGACATCGCCGCCGCGGCCGGCTGCGACGTCGAATCCCCCTTCATGCAGAAGCGGGAGATCAAAAAAACCTGTTATGTCGTCATCGCCGGCGACCGAGGTCTGGCTGGCGGTTACAACAACAACGTCTTCAAACTGGTCGAGGCCGACTGCCCGGGGCTGGCGGACGCCTGCTTCGTCCCCATCGGCAAAAAGGCCGTCGAACATTTCAAAAAGAGAAAGGCCGAGATCCTCACCGAGGCGTATATGATCGTCGACACCATGGACAGCGACGGGGCGGCCGAGCTGGCCGGCATGCTGTGCCGGGAATATCTGGCCGGCAGCTTCGACCGGGTGGTGCTGGTTTATACCAACTTTGCCTCCATGCTGTCCCAGACGCCCATCATGCTGCCGGTGCTGCCCGTGGAGCCCAGTCAGTATGAGACCCGGGAGACCCGGCAGCCGCTGACCATCTACGAGCCGGCGCCCAGTGTGCTTTTCAGCAACCTGATCCCCGACTTCGTCACCGGTATGATCTACGGCGGCGTGTGCGAGAGCCTGGCCAGCGAGCTGGCCGCCCGGCGCAACGCCATGGATGCCGCCAGCAAGAACGCCGGCGAGATGATCGAAGACCTCAGCCTAAAATACAACCGTGCACGCCAGGGCGCGATCACCCAGGAACTGACCGAGATCGTCGCCGGCGCCGAAGCACAGTAAGGAGGAAAGCCCATGCAGGAAAAGCATATTGGCAAAGTTGTGCAGGTCATCGGCCCTGTCCTTGACATCCGCTTCGAGGACGGCGAGCTGCCCGCCCTGCTCAACGCCATTGAGATCAAATTGGGCGAACGCAAACTGACCGTGGAAGTCGCCCAGCATATCGGCGACAATCTGGTCCGGTGCATCGCCATGAGCAGCACCGATGGCCTGGTCCGCGGTGCTGAAGCCGTGGATACAGGCGGCCCCATCTCGGTGCCCGTCGGCCCCGGCACACTGGGCCGCATCTTCAATCTTCTGGGTGAACCGGTCGATAACCAGCCGGCGCCCGCGTGCGAGGAGCGCTGGCCCATCCACCGTCCCGCGCCTTCCTATGAAGAGCAGGAATCCACCGCCGAGATCCTGGAGACCGGCATCAAGGTCGTCGACCTGATCTGCCCCTACGCCAAGGGCGGCAAGATCGGCCTCTTCGGCGGCGCCGGCGTCGGCAAGACGGTTCTGATCATGGAACTCATCAACAACGTTGCCAAGCAGCACGGCGGCATCTCGGTCTTTACCGGCGTCGGCGAGCGCACCCGTGAAGGCAACGACCTGTATAACGAAATGAAGGAATCGGGCGTTCTGAACAAGACGGCGCTGGTCTACGGCCAGATGAACGAGCCGCCCGGAGCCCGTATGCGCGTCGGCCTTTCCGGCCTGACCATGGCCGAATATTTCCGCGACCGCGAGGGGCAGGACGTGCTGCTCTTCATCGATAATATCTTCCGCTTCACCCAGGCCGGCTCGGAGGTCTCGGCGCTGCTGGGCCGTATGCCTTCGGCCGTCGGCTATCAGCCCACCCTGGCCACCGAGATGGGCGCCCTGCAGGAGCGCATCACCTCCACCAATCGCGGCTCCATCACCTCGGTCCAGGCCGTCTACGTTCCGGCCGACGACCTGACCGACCCGGCCCCGGCCACCACCTTCGCCCATCTGGACGCCACCACGGTCCTTGACCGCGGCATCTCGTCGCTGGGCATCTATCCGGCCGTCGATCCTCTGGGCTCCACCAGCCGTATCCTGACTCCCGACGTCGTCGGCCAGGAGCATTACGATGTGGCCCGTGCCGTCCAGCGCGTGCTGCAGCGCTATAAGGAGCTGCAGGACATCATCGCCATCATGGGTATGGACGAACTGAGCGACGAAGACAAGCTGACCGTCAGCCGTGCCAGAAAGATCCAGCGTTTCCTCAGCCAGCCCTTCTCGGTGGCTTCCCAGTTCACCGGCTACGAGGGCAAATATGTCCCCATCAAGGAGACCATCCGCGGCTTCAAGGAGATCCTGGAGGGCAAGCACGACGATATCCCCGAATCGGCCTTCCTCTTTGCCGGTTCCATCGATGACGTCGTGGCGAAAGTCAAGGGAGATCGTTAAATGCGCACCTTCAAGCTGCAGATCGTCACGCCCGAAGGCATGTTCTACGACGGTGACTGCACGCAGGTCACGGTCAAGAGCACCGAGGGCGGCGTTTCCATCATGGCGGGGCATATCCCCTATGTCACGACGCTGGCCGATAACGGCTGGTGCAGGGTCTATACTGAAGCGGGCAAGCGCAGCGCCTATTGTTCGGGCGGCATGCTGACCGTCACCCGGGAGCTGACCCGTATCGTGGCCGCTTCCTTCAAGTGGGAAGACTGAAAAAACCATTTTTCGACAAGCCGAAATGTCCCCGCCGCATGGCGGGGATATTTTTTAAAAAAGGCTCATGCTTTCCCAGTCTGGCAAAAAATTTTGCCAGATTTACTAGGTGTTGAAAAGAAAAGAAGAGCATGATAAAATATTATAAATAAGAATTCAGTGACTGGACAAGGGAATGTGATGAGAGAGAAGATCATTTGTTTGCGCTGTGAGCGAGAAATGCACCACATCAGAAGAGAAAAATTACAGCTTGGGCAGACAGGCTGGATACTTGGCGACATCCCCAATCTGTTGGCGGGCGCAATGGAAGTGGATATTTACAGTTGTCCTGAATGCGGAAAGCTGGAATTCTATTTAACGGATGGCGAAGAAGACAAGATGCCCCAGAAGCAGTGTCCGAATTGCGGCAAGTGGCACGATTTCGATTATCCCAAATGCCCATTTTGCAAATATAATTATAATAAATAAAAGGCAGCTAAAATCCGATGACAGACAGGAGGTTTTTGTATGGATACAAACCGCAGGGCTTTATCCGACCGAAGGATCCGGCTATACGGGCTGGCGGCCGCCGTGGGCGTGGCCTATCTGCTGGTCTGGCGGCTGTGGCTGCAGCGGTATATGGGCAGTCATTTTGTCGCGTGGCCGGCGGTGGGCTATGCGCTGGCCACGGCGGTGACCTGGTTTTGCCTCCCGGCGGCACTGGCCCGGCTGGCCGATCTCCGGCTGCCGGCGTGGGGGAGGGCGCTGCATGGACTTCTGGTTCTGCTGCTGGCGGCCTGTGGCGCGGTGTGGATCCTGTACCTCTCGGGACGCGCGCCGGCGGCTCTGGTGCGGGGACTGATGCTGCTCCAGGAAAATCCCTGGCTCTATGCCCTGTGGGGCGGGGCCTTCGGCCTGACCGGCCGGCGGGAGAGGGGCGCGTGAAAAATCGCAAAAAATATCAAAAAACCGCTTGACAATATCGCGCTGCCGTGGTAAAGTATAGATACAAAAAGAAAGGTGATTCCAATGTACAAGTAAGACAACAGGTTTTCCCGAATCTGACGAGATCGCAGGCAAATGAATCAGGGCCCGTATCCCTGCGATTGGATTCGTTTATATAGAGTCGGAAACCAACCGGAGTCAAAAGCCATCGCCGTACCGACTGGACAATGCATATAGGGGCAATCGTCCCAAACAAGTTTCTCGTCTGGGTCGGAATCTACGAAAGAGAGGTATATCAAAGATGTTAGATAACAAGAATATCTGAGCTGGCATTTGATCAGAAGATCAGATGCCAGCTTTTTTTATTTGCATACAGGACGAAAAAGGGCAATGTGAAAAAATAAAAAATATTTTCAAAAACCCCTTGACATTACTGCGATAACATGGTAAAGTATAGTCACACAAAGAAAGGTTGATTCCAATGTACAGGTAAAGCAAAAGTCTTATTGGATCCACCAAATGCCGGTTGCCGAGAGCCTCACTTTATGAGGAAGCCGCAAGGCAGGAAAAAGAAAAGAACAGACCGGGCAGGATGGGAAACATAAGCAAGGGACAATTCTTTCCAAAGTACGATCCAATGATAACAGATCGAAAATGAGTAACCAAAAAAAGCACTTGATCAACTGAATATCGTCAACATCGGAAGAGAAGAAGCTCAGAACGATGGAATCTGAGAAAGAGAGGTAGAAAAAAAGATGTTAGATAACAAGAATCATCAGAACTGACACCTGGTCGAACAGTAAAGCGATTGGGTGTCAGTTCTTTTTTTATGCTTTTTTGCGGCACGCGGGAGCGTGTCTTTTTTCTGCCTTTTTTCAGAAAACCGTTGACTCTGACGCTGCGTTATGGCGTATGCTGTCATCGAAGGGAGAGATCATCATGGCGTATATGGGCCGCGCGGCGTGTTCTCGCTGCCGGGAAAACCGGCATTATTTTATTGACATAAAAAATCAAATTGCCTGCAAAATTGTTTTTTTCAATAAAGGAGACGGAGGCCTTGACTTTGTTAATTTTTTAATTTATAACGATAAAGGCCGCGTTTGGCGCGGTTCGACAGACTCTGAAATGGAGGAAGCAATATGAATTTCAGCTGGGCCTATTTTTTCGAGACGCTGCCCTATATCGCAAGCAAGCTTAATGTCACTCTGTCGCTGACCGCCATCAGCGCGGTATTTTCGCTGCTGATCGGTCTGGTCTTTGCCCTCATCAGCTATTATGAGGTCAAGGGTCTCCATCAGCTTTTGAAGGTCTGGAGCTCCTTCATGCGCGGCACGCCGGCCGCGGCCCAGATGTTCTTTTTCTACTACGGCATGGCCAACATCAGCGCCATCATCCTCAATATGTCGCCGGTAGTGGCGGTGGCCGTCATCATGAGCCTCAACATGGGCGCTTTCGTGGGCGAGACCATCCGCGGTTCGTTGCTGTCGGTGGATGAAGGACAGCGGGAAGCCGCCATGTCGCTGGGGATGTCGGGCTTCCAGATGACCACCCGCATCGTCATCCCCCAGGCCATCCGCGTGGCGCTGCCGCCCCTGTTCAACGACATCATCAACCTGTTCAAGATGTCCTCGCTGGCCTTCCTTGTGGGCGTTCGGGATGTCATGGGCTCGGCCAAGATCGAAGGCGCCCATACCTTCCGTTTCTTTGAATGCTATGCCTGCGTGATGCTCATTTACTGGATCTTTACCCTCTGCCTGACGGCGGTGCAGAAGCGTCTGGAAAAGCGCTGCAACGCCATCTATTAATCGTGTCACCGGCGGCGCTGCCGCCTGCAATATCAAATAACAAAAAGGAGAAACCAATATGATGAAAAAGCTTTTTGCCCTGTTGCTGGTCGCCATGATGACCTTCACCTTGCTTGCCGCCTGCGGCGGTAAGGATGCGGCTGCCACCGGTACGCAGACCGAGGAAAACAAGACAACCGAGGAAAACAAGACCGAAGACAAGCAGGAAGAGACCAAGCGCAAGGTGGTCATCGGCACCACAGGCGGCGGCGAGCCTTATTCCTATCTGCAGGATGACGGCACATGGACCGGCGTCGAGGCTGAGCTGTGGGCCGAGGTAGAAAAGCGCACCGGCTGGGAGATCGAGGTCAAGCAGGTCGCCGATATGGCCAGCCTCTTCGGTGAGCTTGGCTCGGGCCGCATCGAGGTCGCCGCCAACTGCGCCGCCATCACCGCAGCCCGTCTGGAGACCTACATCGCCTCCGACCCCATTTACGCCGATGCACAGGTCATCATCGTCAAGCCCGACAGCCCCTATCAGACCTTTGAGGATCTGCGCGGCAAGACCATGGGCGTTACCGCCGGTCAGGCTTCGCAGGCTACCGTTGAGGCGATGGCGCCCGACTATGACTGGGAAGTCATCACCTATGAGGATTCGGCCGCCGGCTTCCAGGACTGCAGTCTGGGCAGAATCGAGAGCTATGCCAATACCGTCACCAACATTGAAAAGGCCCAGCGCAATCAGGGTCTGGAATTCCGTATGCTGGACGAGAAGCTGTTCGGCAACAATGTCGGCTGGTGGTTTACCGATACCGAGGAGGGTCATGCCCTGCGTGACGAGCTGAATGAAGTCATCGCCGAAATGCACAAGGACGGCGTCATCTCCGAGATCTGCGAAAAGTGGTTCTATGAGGATCTGACCCAGCTGATTTCCGACGAGTGGCTGACCTCCGACAAATAAACGAAGGAACGAGCATGGTCGAAGTAACGAATCTGTCCAAGACCTTTGACAATGCTACAGAGGTTTTAAAGGACATCAATTTAAGGGTCAGGAAAAACGAGGTCGTGGCCATTCTCGGCCCCTCCGGCACCGGCAAATCGACCCTGCTGCGCTGCCTCAACTATCTCTGCGAGCCTACCACCGGCATCATCCGCGTGGGCGATGTGACGGTGGACGCAAAGAGTCACACCAAGCAGCAGGTGCGGGCGCTGCGCAAGCAGTCGGCGATGGTGTTTCAGAATTATAATCTGTTCAAAAACAAGACGGCCAAGGAAAACGTCATGGAGGCGCTGGTCACCGTCCAGGGCAAATCCAGGGCCGAGGCCGAGGAGATCGCCATCCGCCTGCTGCGGAAGGTCGGCATGGAGGAGCGCAAGGATTTCTATCCCTCCAAAATGTCGGGCGGCCAGCAGCAGCGTGTGGGCATCGCCCGGGCGCTGGCCGTGAATCCCGATGTGCTGCTTTTTGACGAGCCGACCTCGGCCCTCGACCCCGAGCTGGTGGGCGAGGTGCTGTCGACCATCAAGCAGCTGGCCGAGGAGGACTCGACCATGATCCTGGTCACCCACGAGATCCGCTTTGCCCGCAATGTGGCCACCCGCATCCTCTTTATGGACGGCGGACGTATTGCTGCCGACGGCACGCCCGAGGAGATCATCGATCATCCGGAAAATCCCCGGCTGCAGCAGTTCCTCAACTTTGTCAGCAAATAACCCCAAAAAGGCAGTTCAGAGGTGAACTGCCTTTTTCCCATACAGACCGAACCATTATTTCATCATCAGGAGGAATCAATCATGTTGACCGAACAGATCAAGGCGCTGGCCGACCGGTACGCCGGGGAAATGATCGACTTCCGGCGGGATCTGCACCGCCATCCCGAGCTGTCCAATCAGGAGCATTACACGGCGTCCCGCATCGCCGACGAGCTGGAGAAGCTGGGCAATCTGGAAGTGACCCGGGGCGTGGCTGGCACCGGCGTCGTCGCCCTGCTGCGGGGCGGAAAGGGAGAAGGCAGGACCGTGCTGCTGCGGGCCGACATCGATGCCCTGCCCATCTGCGAGGAGACCGGCCTGCCCTTTGCCTCGCAGCAGGAGAATGTCATGCACGCCTGCGGCCATGACGGCCACGCCGCCTGGCTGCTGGGCAGCGCCCGCATCCTCAGCGCTTTGCAGGCCGAGCTGCGCGGCAATGTCAAGTTCGTCTTCCAGCCGGCCGAAGAAGGGGGCGGCGGCGGCAAGCGCATGGTGGAGGAGGCAAAGGTGCTGGAAAACCCCGCGGTCGACGCCGTCTTTGCCGCCCATGCCTGGCCGGAGATCGATGCCGGCGAGATGCATGTGGCCCACTGCGCCTTCGGCTATGCCGGCGGTTTTACCATCAAGGTGACCGGCCGGGGCGGCCATGGCTCCTGGCCCCACGAGTGCATCGACCCCATCGCCGTCGCCAATCAGATCTATCAGGGCCTCCAGCAGATCGTTTCCCGGCGGCTGCATGAAACGGCGGCCCGGGTGTTGTCGGTCTGCACCATCCATTCCGGCCCGCAGGACAAGAGCAACATCATTCCCGACTGCTGCACCATGACCGGCACCCTGCGCTCCGACCGTCTGGAAGTCATTGCCGAGATGGCCCGGCTGGTGGAGCAGGTCTCCCGCGGCATCGCCGAGGCCAACGACGCCCGGGTGGAGGTGTCCACCCGCTACGGCAAGGCCGTCATCAATACGCCCGAGGCCATTCCCTTCGTCATGGCGTCGGGGGCCAGGATCCTGGGCGCCGACAAGGTGAAAGAGGACACCATGCCCCATCTGGGCGGCGAGGATTTCAGCGAATATATCGCCCGGGTGCCCGGCGCCTATGTCTTTGCCGGCATCGCCACCGACGAGACCCGGGGCAAGTTCGGCCTGCACAGCAGCCATTTTGTGCTGGAGGAATCGGTGGTGCCTAAGATGGCCGCCGTTTTCGCTCAGATCGCCGTCGATTATCTGGAAAAGGGCGGGTTTTAAAAAGCCCGCGAAAAAACCGCCGCGCAGCCCGGAGCTGTGCGGCGGTTTGATGTATAAGGCGTTATTTTCCCAGAGCGGCGCGGGCGGCCGAGAGGGCCCGGTCGATGTCGCCGCAGGTGGTGAAGGGGGCGATAGACAGGCGCAGCAGGCGGGAGCTGGTAAAGACGATGCCCCGGGCCCGCATAGCGTCGTAAAAGGCGGCGGCGTCGGGCAGGGAAAAGGCGATGGCGGCGCAGGAGCCGTCCTTCTCCCGGGGCGTGACCGGCGTGATGCCCAGCGACGCGAGACCGTCCCACAGGCGCTCGTAAAGCCCGCGGATGTGATCCTCGATGGCGGCGGGACCGATGTCCAGCACCCGGGAAATGCCGGCATGCAGCATATAGATGCCGGGTGCGTCCAGCGAGCTGTTTTCCAGCTTGCGGGCGCTCTGGGGGTCGCGGCAGGCCAGCACGGGCATGCCGCCCGCGCGGTCGACCGTCATGGCGGGTCCGGCCGCCGTATAGACGGGCCAGATATGGGCCAGAAGGTCGGGGGCGCACCACAGAAAGGCGCTGCTCTCGCCGGCAAGCAATCCCTTGTAGCCGCCGGCCGACACGGCCGAAACGCCCCACTTTTCGGCTTCAAAGACCGAGAAGCCCAGACTCTGGATGGCGTCCACCACAAGATAAATGCCCTTTTGGCGGCAGAAAGCGCCCAGGGCGGCCAGATCGGCCTTGCAGCCGTTGGAGGACTGGACGTGGCTGAGGACGATCATGCGGGTATGGTCGTCGCAGGCATCGGTGAAGAGCGCGGCGGGCAGGTATTCGCCCTCCGCGGCCGGAAGCACCCGCGCCTCCACGCCCCGCAGCTTCTGGGCGTTGAGGCAGGGCATCAGCACCGAGGGATGCTCGATATCGCAGACCAGGATATTGTCGCCGGGGCGGAAATCGTCAAAGCCCATGAGGATATGGGAAATGCCCTCGTTGGTGTTGCGGGTGAAGCAGACGCCCCGGGGGTCAGATGCCCCGATGAGGGCGCAGATCTGCGCCCGGGTCTCGTCGGCCAGGCGGAAGAAGGTCTCCCGGCCCGGGCCGCCCCGTTCAACGGCGGCGGCGGCTCTGGCCCAATCGGCAAAATAGGCCTGGACGGCCGCGGCGGCAAAGGTGGTGCCGCCGCAGTCGTAGGCGCAGTCGAGATAGGTGCAGGCGGCCGTGACCGGCGCCTGGGCGCGGAGGTCGGTGACCCAGCTTGGTGTCTGCATGGCTCAGTCCTCCACCTGGACGATCATTTCGATCTCCACCGGGATGTTCATGGGCAGGGAACAGACGCCGATGGCCGAGCGGGCATGGCGGCCCTTTTCGCCAAAGATCTCATACAGCAGGTCGGAGGCGCCGTTGACCACTCCCGGCTGGCCGTAAAAGCCGTCGGCGCAGGCCACCAGTCCCAGCAGCTTGACCACCGACTTGACGCGGCTGAGCTCGCCCAGCTCCTGTTTCAGTCCGGCCAGCAGATTGAGGGCCGATATGCGGGCGGCCTCGTAGGCGGCCTCGGGGGAGACATCACTGCCCACCTTGCCCTGATACAGCGCCCGGCCTTCGACGATGGGGCCGGCGCCCGAAAGATAGAGGAGATCGCCCTGCCGCTTGCAGGTCAGATAGGCGCCGATGGGGGCCGATACCGGGGGCAGCGTCAGCCCCAGGGCTTCCAGTCTGGCTTCGGGGGTCATGTCAGCATACCTCCTCGGCCAGCTCCAGCCTGACCAGCAGGCGCACATAGGCGTCCACGGCGGCGGGGTCATAGACGCCGAACTCGAAGGCCATCTGGCGGGCGATGGCCGCCGTATCGGATACGCCGTCGATGAAATAGTCGATGGCCGACAGCAGCGAGAAGCCCAGCTTGCCGGCGTACTGCCGGACGAAATCGTCGATGGCGGCGTTTTTCTCGTCGTCGTACATGCCCGACAGCTTGGTGATCATCACGGGGACGGTCTTGCGGCGGCGGGCCACCAGGCGGTATTTTTCGGCCTGGGTGCGGGTGGTGATATTGCGCACCGGACGGGTGAGGGGGTTGAAGCCGACGATGGCCTTGACGGCGGCCGTCAGGCGGGCCTTTTCCATCTCCAGCTCATCCCGGACATCCTCGCCCAGCCAGCCGGCCAGACCGTCGATGCCGTCCAGACGCCATTTGAGATACCGGGCCAGCCGGCCGTGGTAGAAGCGGCGGTCAAAGAGGCCACGGTTGATCTTGGTCTGCAGCTCGGTGACATAGAGGGCAGCCCGGGCCAGGCCGGTGTTGCAGATCTCGCCCACATCGGCCGGCTCGAGATTGGCCAGGCTGTAGGCGTAGGCGGCAGCCAGCGCCGCCGAGCGGGAGAGGATGTAGGGATCGACCATCTCCAGCGTGTCCGAGCTGGTGTGGTAGAACTTATCGGGCCACTGGCCCAGCATGAGGCAGGGGATATCGGTCAGCGGGTCGCTGAGGACTACATGGTCGGAGCCGCCGCTGTATTCGGTGATGTGGCTGTTGAAGAGGGGGCAGTAGGATTCGGGCATCATGCCGGTCACCTGCCGGCGGATCTCATCCAGCACGGTGGCGGCGGCGTCGGATACCGGCGAGGGGGTGGAGAGGGGCAGGTCGGTGATGGTGATGGGGCCGTAGCCGCTCGCCTGGCGGCCGCCCACCATGTCGAGGTTGAAGGCGGCGCGCACCTTCTTTGCGTCGTCGCCCAGACGGTCGAGCCAGGCGTAGGTGCCGGTGAACTCGGGCACCAGCAGCATGCGGATGCCCCGGTGCAGGGGCGGCAGGACGCCGCGCTCCAGCAGGTCGCGGAGGGTCTTCATGGCCTCCATGACGCAGGCCGTGCCGCTGGCGTTGTCGTTGGCCGAGGAACGGGGATGGCACAGGTGGCCCAGCAGCAGGATCTCCTCGTCGGTCTCGCCGGGCAGGAAGGCGGTGACGTCTTCCAGCTCACCGTCGTAGAGGCTGGAATCGACATAGCAGCAGACCTGGGGACGCTTTCCCTCGGCGGCCAGCTTCTGGCAGAGCAGCGCCAGCCGGTCGCCCTCCCGGGGCGAAAGGACGAAGCCGAAGGCCTTCTTCTGGCCCGGCTTCCACCAGAAGGAGGTGTAGCGCAGGGTATCCGACTGGTCGTGGCGCTCGCGGACGTGGGGATCCTCCAGGACATAGTCGGTGATGAGGCCGGCGGCGCCCTTTTCCTCCACGGCCCAGTGGTAGACCTTATTGATATCGTCCCGGACGAAGACGATCTTGCCCGCAAGGTCGAGGTCCCTGTAGGGGGCGGGGTCGGTGCCCTTGTCCAGCAGGACCACCTCGGTGGGGGTATCGCGCAGGTCGCAGGGGGCGCTTTTCTGAATGACCGAGATGGCGCAGGCGTCGAAATCGGCCAGACGGCGGTGGTCGGGCGTCACCAGGTCGCACCAGGCGGCCGCGCAGTGCCATTCCTGGAAGGAGGGATAGGTGCCGAAGATGACGTCCTCCCGGGCCGGGAAGGAAAGCACTTCGGCGCCCGGCACGCCCATGCGCCGGAGCTTGTCCCGGCAGTGCAGGGCGGCGGCGCGGTAGCCGGTGGAGGCCTGGATGCGGTGATAGGTGGATACTTCGGCCACCGTCTGCAGGGCGCGCGGACCGCTGACGTGGCGGAGGATCTCCTGGGTGTATTTGCGGATCATGATGTTACCTCCTGTATGTGGTTTTCGGATGCCGTTTTTTCTATTGTATGGGACAGACAGAAAAAAAGCAATAAAGAAGGGAATTTTTAAGCATATCTGCCCATGATTCCCCACCGGCAAAAAATGATTCAAAATTTGTTGACAAATAAAAAAGGGTGTGCTATCATTCACCCATACCTCACATTTGCTATGAGGTAGAGGTCGCGTTTCCGATGAGTACCTCCGGGGAGGCCGAAAGCCAGAGATCCGGCGGGAAAGGCGTCGACGCCGAAATCGCAGCGTCAGATACTGCGGTTGGGCTTGCACTCGAACAGATGCAAGACTGTCTTTGAAGGACTTACCAACCTTCAAAGGAGAGCTATCCCAGGGTAATTGTGTTAGGTGTAATATTATGTGCATATCGTTGTGTATGTCCATGTGTTATTCTTAACGCATGGGCTTTTTTTGTTACAAAAAAAGCCCCCGGGAAATCGGTAAATACAATCTTTTCACCGGGAGGTACATCCAATGTCAACCAACACCAAGAGGGGCTTCCGAATGCCCAACAACTATGTCGTGGTCTTCTGCATCATCGTGCTGGCCATGGTCATGACCTACATCATCCCCGCCGGCAGCTACGACCGCGCCGAGGATCCCAACACCGGCCGCACCGTCGTTGTGGACGGCTCCTTCCACTATGTCGACCAGACCCCCGTTTCCCCCTTCGGCCTCTTCACCTCCATCGCCGACGGCTTTGCCGAAGTGGCCGACATCATCTTCTTCGTCGTCTTTGCCTACGCGTGGATCAACATCCTGCTCAAGAACGGCACCTTCAACGCCATGATCGGCGGCCTCATCCGCCGCTTCGGCGATAAGATCGAGTATATGATCCCCATCATCATGATCTTCTTCGGTGTCCTCGGCTCGACCATGGGCATGAGCGAAGAGACATACGGCCTGATCCCCGCCTTCGTCGGCATCGCCATCGCCCTGGGCTATGACGCCTTCGTCGGCACCTGCATGACCTATGTGGCCGCCGCCACCGGCTTTGCTTCGGCCACCCTCAACCCCTTCACCATCGGCGTCGCCATGGGCGTTTCCGGCGTGGAATACCCCTACGGCCTGTCCTACCGCATTCTGATCTTCATCGTCTTCCAGACCGTCGCCATCACTTACGTCTGGCGCTATGCCAGAAAGATCAAGGCCGACCCCACCAAGTCGCTGCTCTACGGCACCAAGCTGGAAATGGCCGAGGGCGTTGCCACCAAGGAAGAGCTGATCAATTCCCATCTGAGCCGCAGCAACATCGTCTGCGTCATCGGTTTCGCCATCACCATCTTCTTCCTGGTCTTCGGCACCATTCAGTGGGGCTGGTACATCAGTGAGCTGTCGGCCCTGTTCATGATCTCCATGATCATCTCCGGCCTGGTCAGCGGCATGGGTCCCAATGAGATCGCCACCTCTTTCGTCCAGTCGGCCAGAGAGATGATGTACGGCGCGCTGGTCATCGGCCTGTCCCGCGGCATCGTCATGGTGCTGACCCAGGGCAACATCATCGATACCATCATCTACGGCCTGTCCCAGCCCCTGGTCACACTGGGCAACTCGCTGGGCGCCCTGTCCCGGTATATCTCGGCCATCGGCATGCTGGTCGTGCAGAACATCGTCAACTTCTTCATCGGTTCCGGCTCCGGCCAGGCCAGCGCCGTCATGCCCATCATGGCGCCGCTGTCTGATATGATCGGCCTGTCCCGCCAGACCGCCGTTCTGGCCTTCCAGTTCGGCGACGGCTATTCCAACCTCTTCTGGCCCAACGGCATCTTCCTCATCTCCGGCCTGATGGGCGCCCCCGCCGGCAAGTGGTTCAAGTTCATCGCCCCCCTGTTCGGCATCATGTTCATCTTCCAGATCCTGTTTATGTGCGGCGCCGTCGCCATCGGGTTCTGATCCAACGCTTACGGTAATCATCGGAGGTTTTACCCATGTCCAATATTCAGGAAGTCAAGCAGCAGGCCTACCGCCTGGCTGAAGAAAATATCGGTCTTTACAATCACATCTGCGACGAGATCTTCCATCACCCCGAGCTGGGTAACCAGGAGTTCTACTCCTCCCGGTTCCTGGTGGAGGAGATGGAGAAGCGCGGCTTCCGCGTCCAGTATCCCTACGGCGGGCTGGAGACGGCCTTCCGCTGCGAGATCGGCGAGGGTCACCCCAAGGTGGCCTTCCTGGCCGAATACGACGCCCTGCCCGGCTACGGCCCCAACAAGAACGAGAACGGCCACGCCTGCGGCCACAACTGGATCGCCGCCTGCACCTTCGGCGCAGCCGACGTGCTGGCCCGGCTGACCGAGCATTTTGAAGGCACCATCGTCTACATCGGCACACCTGCCGAGGAAGGCACCGGCGGCAAGGCCGACCTGGTCAAGGCCGGCTGCTTCGACGACATCGACGCTGCCTTCCAGATGCATCTGACCTCCGGCAGCACCGAGCTCAACGGCCGCAGCCTGGCCATCGACTCGCTGGAGTTCACCTTTGAGGGCGTGGCGGCCCATGCCGCCGGCAACCCCTGGAAGGGCGTCAACGCGCTGGATGCCTCCTACCTGCTCTTCACCGGCATCAACGCCCTGCGTCAGCACATTACCCCCGACGCCCGCATCCACGGCATCATCGAGGAGGGCGGCGTCGCCCCCAACATCGTCCCCAGCCACTGCGTCTGCAAGTTCTTCGTCCGCGCCGCCGACCGCGATTATCTGAACGGCCTGACCGAGAAGGTCATCAACTGCGCCCGGGGCGCCGAGCTGATGACCGGCGCCAAGATGAGCTACCGCTATTTCGAAAATTCCTTCGACGACCTGCGCTGCAACCCCGTGCTGGTCGAGTGCATGGCGCATAACCTGGACGACATCGGCTATACCACCTACAACAAAGAAGAAAAGGCCCCCTCGGGCAGCACCGACCTGGGCAACGTCTCCCGCGTGGTGCCCACCTGCTATGTCTCCCTCGACGTGGAGAACACCGACGGCAGCGCCTGCCATGAGGAACCCTTCCTCTGCCACGTCAATTCCGAGCAGGCCTACACGGCCAACCTCCGCGCCGTCAAGGCCATGGCCGCCACCGCGCTGGACGTTCTGATGAACAGCGAGATCCGTCAGGCCATCGCCAAATAAGCTGTCAGAAAACCGCTTTGCTGGGTTTTCTGCGGAAAACCTGGCGGGCTAAGGGGTTTTTCCCCGGCGCATGTCCGCGGAAAAACAATTCCATAGAAAATACATAGAATAAAAGCCCTGCCGTGCGGCAGGGCTTTTTCTTATGCTTTTTTTATTGCTTTTTCTTGGCTTTGGCCTGCTGCTGGAGGGCCGTGTAGGTCTCCATGTCGTACACCTTGTTCTTGTCGAAATAGGCAAAGGCCTTTTCCAGCTCAGCGTCGCTGAACAGGAGGGTGACGTCCTTTTTGCGGCAGCAGATGCGCACGCGGTTGAGCTGGCCGTCGCGGCGCTCGAAGTCGTAATACTTCATCTCGCTGTAAGGGGTGCTCCAGCCGTTGATATACATGCCGTATTCGCTGAGGCCGTTTTTCATGGCGAAGGTCAAAAGGGCGGCCACGACGATGGCGGCCATGGTCAGCAGCGTCCACAGGTCCAGGCTCCACCGGACGGCCAGAATGATGACGCTGGCGGCGGCAAAGAGGCAGATGCCCAGCTTCTGGCTGGGGATCTCGCCCCGCACCAGGATCTTCTGGTTGGTGAAGGAGATGGCCGAAAGCTCCCAGACGATGAGCAGGGCGCAAAGGCCCAAAATACCGGTCATAGTGTTCATAGATTCAGTTTTCCTCCTGCTGGAGCGCATCCAGCGTGTGTTCAAATTCAATGGCGAACTGGGCCATATAATCGTCGGCCTCGGGCATGCCCATTTCCCGGATGGCGGCCAGCAGCTGCGCCTCGGCGCGCAGGAACTCCCGGCTGCCGCTTTTGCGCTCCTCTACGCATTTGAGATAGGCGGAGATCTTGTCGGCCGCCTTGATATAGCGGTAGAATTCCGGCCGGTCGGCCTCGAAGGCGAAGAGGGCGGTATAGGTGGGGCGCAGGTCATCGGGCAGGGTGCCCAGCAGCTGTTGGGCGGCGTTTTGCTCGACGGCCTGATAGGCCCGGCGGATGTCGGGATTGTGGTATTTGACCGGCGTGGGCAGGTCGCCGGTCAGGATCTCGGGGGCGTCGTGAAACAGGGCGGCCGCCGCGATCTCGCCGGGGTCGACGGCGCGGCCGTAACGCTCTTTTCCGATGACGGCCAGGGCATGGGCGATGACGGCCGTTTCAAAGGAATGTTCCGAAAGGCTCTCCCGCAGGGTATTGCGCATCAGGCCCCAGCGGGTGATGTATTTCATGCGGCCCATCATGGCGAAAAAGCTGTTTTTCTTCATGGCAGATCTCCTTGCATGGCGCCCTCCGGCAGAGCCGAGAGGTCTAAAAACCGGCCGAAGCAGGGGGGCGGCGGCGAATGAAGCTCCACCGTGCGGTCGGGCAGCTCGACCCGCAGCAGGGCCGAGTGGAGGGCCACACGGTCGAAGCCGGGCAGCTCTTCGCCGTACATGAAATCGCCCACCAGCGGATGCCCCAGGTGGGCCATGTGCACCCGGATCTGGTGGGTGCGGCCGGTCTCCAGCCGCAGGCGGAGCAGCGACACACGGCCGTCGGAAAGCAGGGTGCGGTAATGGGTGACGGCCGGCTGGCCGTTGGGATCGACGCAGCGTTGGATGCCATAGCCCTCCCGGTGGCCCAGGGGCAGGTCGACGGTGCCGTCGGGCGGCTGGGGCCTGCCGACGCACAGGGCGCAGTATTCCCGGCGGATGCGGCCCTCGTGGAGGGCCTTGCCCAGCAGGCTGGCCGAATACTTGGTCTTGGCGATGCACAGCAGGCCGCTGGTGCCCCGGTCAAGGCGGTTGATGGCCCGGAAGACGAAGGGCTGGCCCCGGCTTTCAAAGAGCCCGGCCACATAGTTGGCCAGCGTGTCTTTTTCGTGGCCCCGGGAAGGGTGGACCGGCTGGCCGCCCGGCTTATCGGCAATGAGCATCAGCTCGTCTTCATAGGCGATCTCCACCGGCCCCTGCTGGGGCAGGATGTTTTCCGAGGACTTCTCCCGGCCTCCGGCCAGAGAGATGACCTGCCCGGCCCGGGGCAGCACGTTGACGAAAACCGGCTGTCCGTCCAGCCAGATGCCGTCCTCCACCCATTTGAGCTGCCGCAGCAGGGCGGCCGAAGCCCCCAGGCGCTGCCGCGCCAGCCGGCCGAGGGTCAGGCCCTCGTCGGCCGGCGTGACGGTGTATTCAAACCGTTCCATAGATCAGGCGCGGGGATGGATCAGAGGTTTTTGGCGAAATACTCCAGCACCTTGCGGCGGTAATAATCGTGGCCGCGGAGGGTGTGGTGCATATTGGGCATGATGAGCATATCAAAGTCTTTGTCGGCCTTGATGAGGGCGTCGACGACACGCAGGGTGGATGCCGGATGGACGTTGTCGTCCAGCTCGCCGTGGATGAGCAGCAGCTTGCCCGCCAGCCGGTCGACGTGATACTCGGCGTTCTGGGCTTCCCACAGGGCGCGGTCGAACTTGCCCATATAGCGCTCCGACCATTCGGCCGAATAGATCTCCTGGCTGTGGTTGCCGCCGGTGGACACGCCCACCTTGTAAAGCTCGGGATGGTCGACCAGGCAGTGGAGGGTGGCAAAGCCGCCGCCCGAGTGGCCCCAGACGCCGATGCGTTCCCGGTCGAGGAAGGTGTAGTGCCTGCAGAGGTTTTCCAGCACGGCGGCGTGGTCGGCAAGGCCGGCGCAGTCGCCCATATTGTTGTAGCCGTAATCGTGGTAGGCCTTGCCCCGCAGGGGGGTGCCGCGGCCATCGATGATGACGGTGACGAAGTTCATGGCCGAGAAGCAGGGAGTGAAGCCCAGGGTGTCGAGGGTGTCGGCAAAGGTCTGGGGGGCGCGGGTGGTCTGGTTGCCGCCGTAGTAGTATTCGGTGACGGGATACTTTTTGCTGCCGTCAAAGTCGTTGGGCAGGAACATGACGCCATAGACGTCGGTGACGCCGTCGGCGCCCTTTTCGCAGAAGGGGATGGGATAGGTGAAGCCCATCTTTTCCAGCTTGTCGACGTCGCAGGTGCAGAGGGTGCCGATGGCCTTGCCGTCGGTGATATCGAAGATACGGTGGGCGGGCGGCTGGTCGTAGGCCGAGATGGAGGCGGTGAAATAGGCGCCCTCGGGGGCGAAGAAGGCGTTGTGGTCGCCCTTTTCATAGCACATCAGCCTGACTTCCAGGCTGTCCAGATCGACGCTGTAGATATACCGCTGATAGATGTTGACTCCCGGCTCCCGGCCCGAGGCCGAATAGTAGAGGATGTGCTTTTCGTCGTCCAGGTGGAGCAGCTGGCGGACGCAGCAGTCGCCGTCGGTCAGGCGGCGGCAGTCGCCGGTCTCGATGTCGTAATCGAAGATGTCGAACTGGCCGTCCCGCTCACTGAGCCAGAAGAGCTTGCCCATCTTTTCCGAGATGACGAAGGTTTTGGCCGAGAAGTCCTCCTGCATGGGGGAAGCGGCGTTGAGGATGTGATGGTGGTCGAAGAAGAGGAAGGTGTCGCTCTCCTCGGTGAAGAGCAGGCGGGCATCGGCCGTTTTGGGGTCGATCATATAGATATCGGCCCGGGTGCAGCCCCGGTTCATGACATAGCAGGCGGCGGTATTGCCTTCTTCCGACCAGCCCATCATGGCCAGACGGCCGTTGATGGGGGCGCCGAAGGACAGGTTGGTGCGGGGCACGGCCACCTGCTTCATCTGGCCTTCTTCCAGGTCATAGAGCAGGAACTGGGCTTCGGCCACATGCTCGTCGCCGGGCAGGGCGTATTTATAGGTATGCACCACGGGACGGACGGCCTTGGGGCCTTCCGGCACGCTCTGGACCAGGGTATAGTCCTCCAGCTGGCTGAAATCCAGCAGGTAGGTGAAGAATTTGGTGCTGTCGGGCGACCACAAAACGCCGGTGGGCTTGACATTGCCGGCCAGCTTGTCGGCGATATAGCCCGAGGAGCCCTGATACCGGGTGCCGTAGCCGCAGTCGGGGGTGCCGCCCTCGGTCAGACGCTCGGGCTGGCCGCCCGGCAGGCGGATGAGCCACAGGTCGCCGTCCTGCTCGTAGACGGCCTTTTTCTTGTCGGGCGAAAGGACGGCGTTTTTGGGCAGCGCCGGCGTCAGACAGGTGAGGTTCTTGCCGTCGTACATCCAGCGGGACTGGTCGGGCATGGAAAAGACCAGGCCCTTCCAGGAGGTGACCCGCTCGGGGGTCAGAGGCAGGTTGCCGGCGTCGAAGTGCTGCCCGGTCTTTTCTTCCAGCAGGCCGGCCAGATGGGCGTTGTCGAACAGCTCCCGCTGCTCGCCGCAGGTCAGGTCGACAAAGATGAACTGGGTCACCTTTTTGCCCGCCTCGTCAAACTGCTCTTTTTTGTAAACGAAAGCGCCGTAGGACACGAAATAGGGGCGGAAGTTCAGGTTGGTGATGATGGGATAGATGCGGTCGGGCGTAAAGCGCAGCGCCCGGTCGATGCGTTCTCTCAGCTGATCCATAGTCTCCTCCGATAGAAAAAATAGGTTTCCTCCATTGTACATCATCTGCCGCCGCATAGTCAATGCGGCGGCAGATGCGCGAAAATTTTTCTCCTGCCGGGGGCAGATTCGGGGCGGCAAATTCGTTATGATAGAAAAGAGGAAAAAATGTGCCCGAGGAAAGGAGGGAGGCTGTGCTGATTTATCTGACGCTGCTCGACGACCCGGCCGAGCAGACGATATTTGCCGAGGTCTACCGGCTGTATGCCCAGCAGATGTACCGGCTGGCCTTCGACGTGCTGAAGAATGTGCAGGATGCCGAGGACGCCGTGCATGAGGCCTTCCTGCGGCTGGTGCGCTATACGGGGCGGCTGGCCGAAGCCGACCATCCCCGCACCCGGGCGCTGGTGCTGACCGTTACCCGGAGCATCGCCATCGACCTCTACCGCAGCCACCGGCGCAAGGGTACGGTGCCGTGGTCGGAAGACCTGCTGCCGCCGACACCACCGCCCGAAAGCCATGGACTGGGGGATGTCTTTGCCGCCCTGCCCGAGGGCGACCGTGCCGTCCTGCTGCTGCGCTATGATATGGGCTTTTCGGTGGAAGAAACGGCCCGGATACTGGGCAAAAGCGCCAACGCCGTGACCAAACACATCATCCGGGCGCGCAGGCATCTGCAGGAGGCGCTGGAGAAGGAGGGGATCGAAGTATGACAAAAGAGAAAGAAACGCGGGATCGGCTGGATGAACTGCTGACCGGGCAGATCGGCCAGTGGCGTGACCATTGGCTGGACACCCTGCCGCCGGTCACCCAGCCCCATGCCTTTTCGTCCGGCTTCCGCCGCCGTATGGAGCGCCTGCTGCGCCGCGCCGAAGCGTACCCCTGCGGCCGCCCGCGCCTCCGCCTGGCCCTGCTGCTGGCCGCCCTCCTGGCGGCTATGGTGATGATGCTTGCCTTTGCCAGACTGTATGGTTTTTCTCTGGCCGGGCCTTCCGGGATCCTGTCCGGACTGGATCCGGCGGGAGCCGATGCCCTGGTGGGTGCGCCCCACGGCGGGGAAGATACGGTAACGCTCACGGTGAATTTTGAAAGCTATGGTGATTTCTTTGAAATCGGCAGAGATCTGATCGCGGCCACCGATCCCATGCTGGAAAACCGCCTGCGGCTGGAGCGCTGCGTGCCGGAGGGCAGCCTGTATACATATACATTCCGCACGGACACGCCGGTGGAGAAACTCTATGTGGCGCCGCCCATCCTCTATTTTCCCAGAGAGATCGAGCCTGTGACAACGGCGCTGCATGAAGAATCGGCTTTCTTCTCCGCGGAGATCGCGCGGCTGACCGAGCAGGAGACCGGCACCGAGGCGGAGCTTCTGATCCGCGGAGAGCGGGAATGGCTGCCCCGCACGCTGACACTCACCATAGACGGACAAAGCTGGGAGAATACTTCTTCCGAAGCGGCTTTCGATGAAGAACTGTATTTTACAGATGGGTATTTCACCTTTGTTCTGCCCTTTTCGGCGGAAGAACTTGCATCCCGGCTGGATAAAGCGCGGCTGACTGTTACCGAAGTCCTTTGCCGCGCGCAGGTCGATGATGGGAATATGCAGTCGCCCATCGCACTGACCGTTATTCACGACGCCGGAGAATGAGGAAAGGAGGGAGGCTGTGCTGATTTATCTGACGCTGCTCGACGACCCGGCCGAGCAGACGATATTTGCCGAGGTCTACCGGCTGTATGCCCAGCAGATGTACCGGCTGGCCTTCGACGTGCTGAAGAATGTGCAGGATGCCGAGGACGCCGTGCATGAGGCCTTCCTGCGGCTGGTGCGCTATACGGGGCGGCTGGCCGAAGCCGACCATCCCCGCACCCGGGCGCTGGTGCTGACCGTTACCCGGAGCATCGCCATCGACCTCTACCGCAGCCACCGGCGCAAGGGTACGGTGCCGTGGTCGGAAGACCTGCTGCCGCCGACACCACCGCCCGAAAGCCATGGACTGGGGGATGTCTTTGCCGCCCTGCCCGAGGGCGACCGTGCCGTCCTGCTGCTGCGCTACGATATGGGCTTTTCGGTGGGGGAAACGGCCGATATTCTGGGCAAAAGCGCCAACGCCGTGACAAAACACATCATCCGGGCGCGGGAGCATCTGCGAAAAGCGCTGGAAAAGGAGGGGATCGAGGTATGACAAAAGAGAAAGAGGATCGGCTGGATGAACTGCTGACCGGGCAGATCGGCAGATGGCGCGACCGCTGGCTGGACACCCTGCCGCCCGTGACCCAGCCCCATACCTTTTCCCCCGGCTTCCGCCGCCGCATGAAGCGCCTTCTGCGCCGTGCCCAGGCTCGTCCCGCCGCGCCCGCCCGCCCGATCCGTCTCCGTCCGGTTCTCCTCCTGGCCGCGATTCTGGCGGCTATGGTGATGATGCTGACGGCCGGCGCCCGGGCCTTTCCCGCCGTCCGCCGCTTCCGCAGCGGCATCATAGACATCTTCAGTCAGACCTACCCAAAATATACCGATCTTGTCTTTTCCACCGATCATATCGAGGATGGGCCGATCAAACGCCCGGTTTTCGGCTGGCTGCCGGACGATTTGACAGAAACAGAAAGAAATCAGCTGGACAACGCCACTTCTGTCATCTTTGAAAACAAAGACGGCGACCGCCTTTCCGTCTATATCGCGCGCATCACAGACAGCTCCTCCGGGGGATTGACCCTGGATACGGAGGATGCCGAGGTTCGCACCGTGACGATCGGTGCAGACGATCAGGCCGTTATGATCCTGAAAAAGAACCGAACCATCTTGACATGGACCATGGACAATTATATCTGTACGCTCGTCAGCAGACTTCCGGCCGTTGACGCCGTGAAGATCGCCGAGAATATAACTTTGGTTTCAGAGGAGATCATCCCTTCCATCACCGTACAGACGCCCGAAGGGTATACGGAAACCGAACATGAAGAATATATTTTGTCTTCGGTGTATTCTTTTGCCAAGGAGGATTCGGCTTTTCGTTTGGAAATCAAAAAAGTCTTTCCCACTTCCCAAAATGCCATGAAGGTCGATACGGAGGATGCCGAGGTCACATATATCACGATCCACGGACAGGAAGCCATGCTGGTCAGAGAGGATGGCTGGGTCATTCTGATTTGGGCAGAGGGGAATTATTTCCTGTCCATCAGTGGTGAAATGGACGCTTCGGCGGCGATCGAGTTCGCCGACAGCATCAGAATTGAGGAATGAAATGCATATTTTGGAACAACCGCACAGATATCTATGTCTAAAAATAAAAAACAGCAAAGGAGATGAAAGACGATGAAGAAAAACGGACTGGCGCTGCTTTATTGTCTGGTGCTGGAAGGGGTCATGGCTGCCCGGTATTTTCTGGGGGCAGGGACGCCGGTGCTGGTGGGACTTTTGATCTTCCTCATCCTCTTTGACGCCGTCATGCGCAAGCTGCAGGTGGAGTTCCGCACGCCCTATCCCTTTATGGTTCTTCTGATCCTGGCCCGATACTACGATTGGGCGGTCTATGCCGCCATGGCGGTTCCTGTGCTGACCTTTGTCACACAGCTGCGCCGGGAGGAATAGGCGATGGATATTTGGAAGAAATACCGAATGGAAGCTGTTTTCAAAAACAAACACGCGTGGATCAGCCGGATGCTCTACGGCGGCTGCCTGCTGTTTTATCTGGCCTATCCCCATACTTCGCTGTTTGTGCTGGGGTCGGCGGCAGCCTATCTGACCGTGCTGCAGCCGGCCGTCAGCTATTGGCTGATGCGTACCCACAAGGGCAGGGCCGTGCCGCTCTATCTGACCCTTTTGCCGGCCGGGCTGTTTCTGACCTATGCCGTACTGCTGCGGCAGCATGACAACAGCAATTACGGGTACAGCATCCTTTTTGCACTGGGGGCGGTCATCTGCCTGCTGACCCAGCCCAAAGGTCGGCATCGGACGGCGGCGCTCTGTCTGGCGGCACTGTTGCTGCTGGCGTCGGCCGGCGGTCTGGCCCGGTATCTTTGGGAACGGACACTGCCGGAGCTGGGCGGGCATTTCCTGTTTGCCCTGCGCGACTGCCGGCTGGTGGGCAAAAGTGTCTATGCCGACCGCCTGACCCGGATGCAGTATGGAGACGCGCCTTTTGCGTGGATGCTCCATCGGCTGGGTGTTGTGCCGACCATTGGAATTCTTCTGCTTTATCTCTGGGCGCTGGTGCGTTTCGGCCGGCGATCCACGGCGGCGGCCGTGCTGGCCGGCACCATCGGCGTGCAGCTGGCGCTGGCGCTGTGTTATTCCTTTTTGCCGCAGGCTGCGCCGCTGTGTATTTACCTGCGCGTCATGATCCCTTTCGTCACTTGGGGCAAGGGCGCGCCGGTCATGTGTCTGGCCCTCTGGCCGTTGAGCCGCCCGGAAAAAGAGCGGGCGTGCATGGATTGATCCGGGTTAGCTGAAAAAAGGAGGCAAACCACCATGACACATCGGAAGAAAAGGATCCTATGGGGCGTGGTGCTGCTGTGCGTCCTGGGGGCGGCCCTTGTCGGGCGGAGCCTCGTTTGGGGCGGGCGGCTGGCCTGCCGGGAGATCATCGCGCCGCCGGCGGGGCGGGAGATGCTGACCCCCGGTTTTTATCTGGAGAGCGGCTACGGCGGCCCCGGCTACCAGACGGCCTTTTACACCGTAGAGCAGGGCAAGGCCCGGGCGGGCAGGGGTACATACAGCTGTACCTACGCGTCCTTTTATGACGAGGGGGCGCCGGATGCCCTGCGGGCGTGGGGGAAGAGGGGCGACTATGGCCAGCTGATGTATTACGAAAAGCACCCCGATGTGGAGGTCTTCGTCTTTGACGATTGGCACGAGAATTGCTATCATGTCTTCGCGCTGGACGCGGACGGCCTGATGGAATCGGACATCCCCTATACGGGCGTGGAGGGGCTGGCCGGCAGTGCCGTCACGGCGGAGGGGGTCTTCCTCTATCGCAGCCGGGAATCGACGGTGATGATCACGGCCATCGACCGGACAAGCGGCAGCGTGATTTGGGAAAAGACCGGCACGATGCCGTCTGCCCACCGTGTCTTCGTCAGTCCGGCGGGGACGCGCTATTTTCCCCAACAGGACACGCGGGTCAGCATCATCAGCGACAACACCATCCCGTCCACCAAGGGGCAGGACTTCTGGCGGGGCGTGTCGGTCTATGATTTTTCCACATACAGCTATCGGTACATCGAAACCGAGACCCTTTACGACACGCTGGCGGCGGACGGGGCGGGCAATTATCTGCTCATCGACCAAAGCCCGGAGGACGGATATATCCATATCGACCAATACGACCCGTCCCTGACTCTGCTGGCGCGCCTGTCGCTGGCGCTGCCGGCCGAGATGGCGGTGGATACCGAAAGCTGGCGGGATCATTTCAATTCCTTCGGCTGCACGATCTATGACGGCTGCCTCTATGCCTTCATCCCCCGGTCGCCCGGCAGCAAGGTGGGCTATGCGGCCGTCTTCGATCTGGTGTCGGGGGAATGCGTCACGCTGACCGAGGTGGAGGCACAGAACCGCAGCGGGCTGGAGGACTTTCGCTTTGTCCATTGGCAGCTCTATCTGCCGGGGACGGCGTTTTGTCAGCCGTAAAAGAGAAACACATGGGAAAGGAGGCAAACCACATGAAATATCAATGGAAAAAGGCGTCGATTCTGCTGCTGCTGGGGGCGGTGCCGACAGGGTTCAGCATGGCGGCGTCGCTGATGACCGTGCTGTGCCTCAACTGGATGACCTATTATCAGCGGAATGAGGACATCGTCATGGGCCTGCTGTCCCTGTGCAATTTCCTCTGGCCGCTCCTCCTTCTGCGCATTTTCTGGGATTTCTGGCGCTTTGTGGGTGACGCGGCGTCCGACCGAAGCTTTTCTCCGGCCATGGCCGCGGCGCTGGTCTGCGCGGCGCCGGCGGTGCTGTCGGCCCTTTGCCTGTGGGGGCCGGAAGGCCTGCAGGGCTGGCTGCCGGTGGAGTTCTGCGGCCGCATGGCGGCCGATGTGGCGCTGACGCTGGGGCCGGGCATCTATGCCGGCTGCCCGGCGGCGGTGGGGCATATCCTCTATATCCTGGCGGTGGGCGGCGTCTTTTGGATGGGTTATGTAAACTTCCCCGCAGGCCGACTGCCGGGGGCCTTCTCGGTGGCCGCACTGCCGGCCTGCTTCTATAATGCCCTGACTGCCGTCCGGTACAGCGGCCCGCTGGAGACGGCCTGCCGCATGGCATGGCCGCTGCTGGCCCTCTGGCTGGCGCGCCAGCTCTGGATGCATATCCGCGCATGGAACCGGACAGAATGAGGGATCCCCCGGCGGATATCCGCCGGGGGAACATTTTACCAAAAATCACAGTCTATAAAATAAAAGGGTAAAAAAGGAGGCGTCGGGGGATGCGAAAATGCAGAAATATTTTACAGGTACGACGGAGAGGAACTGAGCATCTATCAGGAATATAATGCTGCGCGGCATTCGCGTGGGCTATATGCCCGACGCTTTCTCGCTGCATTCGACGCTGGATCAGCCCGAGATGGTCAGGATCGCGGAAAGTGTCAGCCTGGAATAAGGGCTTTTTCATTGAATTTAGAACAGGAGGAGATTTCATGACAAAAAAGACGGTCTGGGTGGTTTTTGTTCTGGCGAGCGTTCTGCTGCTGGCGCTCATGGCAGCGACGGCCTTCTGCCGTTATCAGGGGTCGCAGGCCTTCTACCGGCTGACGGAAAACGACCCCGGGGCCTCCCGGGAAGACTGGGAGCGCTGGAGCATCCGATGGGAGGTGGCGCAGGCTCTGGCGGAGAACGCGTTTATGCTCTATCCGCTGGCGGCGCTGCTGCTCTGGCTCTGCGACAGCCGGAATTTTTGGAAGTCGATGGGGCTGACGCTGGCCACCGCCGCACTCTGCGCCGGGATGATGTACGCCGTGCCGCTGCTGACCGACGGCCGGGTGGGCTGGGGAGATATGCGGTATGTTCTCCTTGTCTGTCTGCTGTCTTATTTGAAGGTCTTCGTCGCCTGCCTTCTTGTGTGGTGGGCGGCGCGGAAATACCGGAAACGGAATACGGTGGAATGAGCGATCCCCCGGCGGGCACCCGCCGGGGGAACTTTTGTCTCATATTTTGCCGGCATCCGATGGATGGGGCGTTATGGGTCGATCGGGGCATAGGTGAGAGATTCCTCCAGAGAGAGGCAGATGGTGCGGCGCTGGCATACGGCTTGCGGGACTACCTTGCCGCAGGCATCACAGGCGTATTCGGTGATGGCATACCGGATCTGGGGGATCTCATCGTGATCAAAGCGGCCGTGTGCGCCGCAGGGGGCTATGCGTGCCGTGCCGCCGGCGCGGTCTTCCTCCCACTCGGTATAATGGGTCTCGCCACAGGCTGTCCAGCCGGTCAGGTCAGTCAGCATCTCGCAGGGGGTATGGTGACCGCAGAAGGCATAATCGGCCGCGTCGGCCTGGGTCAGACAACAGGTGGTGGTCTGGATACTGGTATCCAGGATCTTCAGTCCGCAGATGCTGCAGGTCCAGCGGGAAATGCGCAGGCGCTCACTTTTGACCTCCAGATGACTGGAGTCGCCGTGGGCTGTACAGCCGGCGTTCGCGCTGACGGGATGGGGCTGACCGAGATAAAGGTCGATACCGCCCATGGATGAGAGGATATCCTGCTTTTTGTGGGCGGCGGCGTGGGCATCGGACACGACCGGGGCATCTTCAACAAGAGCTGCTGTATAGCCCGGAACATAAGCGGGCGGCTGGGCGCTGTAAAAGACTTGTCCCGGCCAGAGGGCTTCTCCGGCCTGTACGGACAGAATCGCGGTCAATACGGCGGCGATCACGGCAATCAGGAGATATCGCCGCCGACCCCGCCGGGCCGGCTTTTCTTCCTGCGCCGGCGAAGCCAGAAGCGCCGCCATTTTCTGCTCAAATTCCGGTGAAAATGTATGGGACGGCACCTCCCGGGGCTGGGATGCCAGCCAGTCATCCCGCAGCTGTGGAACGCGGTCGGCCCAAGCAGCCTCCTCCGCTCTGTTTTTGTCGTTGGACTTCATATGGCATCGACCTCCTTTTGCAGTTTGTCCAGTTCTTTGGAAAGACGCTGCTTAGCCCGGTGCAGCAGGCGGCAGACGGCACCTTCAGATCGATCCATGATTTGACCGATCTCCTGCGGTGTCAGCCCCATGTCGTAGCGCAGCAAAATGGCGGTACGATAGGCGGCAGGCAGTAATGTCAGTGCGTCTTTCAGGCCAATATCCGTTGGATCTGTAACGGCTGGTTCTTCAAGCAGGGTTTCTGCCCGCTGTCGTTGGCGGCGCCACAGATCGATGGCTTTGTTGCTGGTAACTGTCAGCACGAAGGCCCGCGTGCGTGGACTTTGTGGTGTATCCAGACGCCAACGCTGGGTCCAGATGGCCAGCAGGGCTTCGTGGACGGCATCTTCGGCATCGGCATCGCTGCGAAGGATCTGACGGGCGGTATAAAACATATTGTCACGATACAGCCGGTAAACCACTTCAAACCGTGACCGTCCACCGTCTTCTGCCATCTGGGACAGCCGGATTCTCTCTGACTCCGTCATAAAGATTTTCCTCCTTTCTCAGATCCGTTTACTTATATAACGAAACAAAAGAGCAAAAACGGACACTGTGGTGAGGGCTTTTTAACAATTCGTCAGAATAGATAAAAATATTTGTGGTTTTTGTCATGCAGGAATAGGGATGTTCCCCCGGCGAATTACCGCCGGGGGAACATTTTGCCAAAAATCACAGTCTATAAAATAAAAGGGTAAAAAAGGAGGCGGCGGTGGATGCGGAAATGCAGAAACACTGTTTATTTGATTTGCCCGCTGGCGGCGCTGGCCGCGGCGGCGGTACCGGCGGTGCGGGGCGGCGGCTGGCCGACGGTGGCGCTGTTGGGGCTTTTGGGCCTTCTGGTCATCCAATGGCTCTACAACACCGAAACACAGGGGACATATCCCGACGCCGGGCAGCGGCTGGAAAAGATGATGAGCGACCGGATGAACGACCCCGGCTTTTTCAACATGATGGTCAGGGCTTCGGGAAGAGGCGTCGTCTTTCTGCCGACCCGGGGCATCCGGGCGTCGGACGGCCAGCAGGCGGTGGCCGGCTCGTGGCTGGTGGTGGCCTTTACGCTGCTGGGCGCCGTTATTCAGGCCGAGGACCGCATCGGCATGCCCGGCCCCATACGGCTGCGGCTCTATCTGCCCTGCTTTTTGTGGGCGGCGGCGTGGTTCGTCATTGAGCGGCTGCTGAGCAGAAGAAACAGAAAAAGGAAAGACGAAGCGGTGCAGTTCCATTACGATTCGTAATTATTATATCAGAATATAACAAAAGGGAGAGAAAAACAATGAAAAAATGTCTTGCCATGCTGTTGGTGTGTGTGCTGACGGCATCCATGCTGTGGGGCTGCAGCAAAGCGCCGGAGGTCAATGAAAACGCCGAAGCGGCAATTCGACTGCTGATGACCTGTCCCAATCCGGAGCTGACCTCGGTCAGTGCCATCGGCGAGGGCACAACGGCGAAGGACGATGACGGAGCCGACGGTCTGGAAGCCGCCCTCAGCCCGCTGGTCAGCAACGGATATTACGACAGCTTTGTTTCCAATGGCCCCGACGCCCTGTTTTTCCTGGGTACGGCCGAGCTTCTGTCGCTGACGGTGGAGCCCACCGACATTCAGCTGGCGGAGGAGACCGAGGACGGCCAGACCCTGCAGGTGACGCTGCAGGTCAACGGCGCGGATACCGTGGAGATCTCGGTCACCTTCGGGCTGGACAAGGACGGCAAGCTGGAAAGCATGCAGATCCTGGACGATCTGGCGCAGCTGACCCAGACCCTTATGGGGGCGTAAAGAGGTTATTGATTGGCGCAGGAGGTATATGTGATAACTTCCAAAAGCATTGCCGGAATCCTGTTTATTTTGCTTCTGCTGACCGATAAATCGGTTTTGAAGGAAATTCTCAAGTTCCGGACGCTGTTATTGTTTGCTGCGTGGTTGGTATTTTGCTATCCGCTGGCTGACGCCGATTATACACTGGAGCGATACCTGTATGATCATGATGAGAATGGCACATATGAAGATATTGTAGAGCAAGCTTACTATGTGAATGTCGAACTCAAAATAGATATGGCCGTTCGTTTTAAGGATTCGCCGGATCAATATCGGTATTATTGCTGGACTCCGGAGCCGGGCAAGGATCTCGATTACCGCAGGCAATCATCTGCGCTTGATAAGCGTATGGTTTTATCAAATATGAGAAGAGTCATTCGTCCCATTTCTAAAATCGTCTTTAACGAAGAGGCCATCGTCAGACAGGCCGAGATGGAATAAGCATGAAGAATTAGGAGAGAAACTATGAAAGCGACCAATACGATTTTAAAGTGCATTGCCGTGCTGCTCTTCTGCATTCAGTTCAGTATATATTCAGGGCTTCCCAGCTTTGTCATTGTAGTGATGCCTTATATTGCCCTGATCGCTGTTGCTGTTGCCTTAAAAACGAAGGACGATTGATAAATAGAGAAAAACGAAAAAATGTCTCTGGCTTTGACGCTGGGGGCGGCCCTGTGGGGCTGCAGCAAAGCGTCGGAGGTCAATGAAAACGCCGTTCTCCTGTGGGAGAGCGGCGTTTTTTGTTCAGACCAACGAGCCTCCCTTTGCACAAGGGAGGCTTTGGCTGGGTGCCGTTCTGCAGCGACCCGATGATGATGCAGCGCAAGCTGCTGTCACGGGTCGCAGCACCGAGCCGATGGTACGCGGAGCCGTGCCGGTGGCTTTCTCTCAACTTATGTCCAGCGGAACCGCGCCCCAATGAGCGACCTAAAAACGCATCAATGGAATCGGGCGCACGGTCGCGGCATCCGCGCTTCTGTCAGACCGCACCACAACCTTCTACACCCTCGCCTGGGGGACCGGGGGGCGGCTTAAAGCGCCCCCCGGTGCCCTTTGGTTACTTTCGGGCAGCCGAAAGTAACAGAAAAACGCGCGTCTGCGGCGGCGGAGAAGTGGAGTTGAAAAGGACAAATCGAGAAAAGCACAATCCCTCCGGGTCCTTCGGACCCACCTCCCTTTGCACAAGGGAGGCTTTGGCTGGGTGCCTTCTTTTAACAAAATTCGTTCCGAAGGAACGCATCAATTCTTCATTAAAAAAGGCCGCCCTTCGGGGCGGCCTGAACCCCGGCAGGCGAACCTGCCGGGGGTTTGGATAAACAGGGGATGGCGGGCGGGACTTAGAGCGCCCGTGTTTTGACCTCTTCGGTCAGCTTTTCGATGAAGGCATCGAAAGACATGGTGGTCGTCTCGCCGGTCTTGCGGTCGCGGACGGCGACCTCGCCGGATTCGGCTTCCTTGTCGCCCAGCACCAGCATATAGGGCACCTTTTCCAGCTGAGCCTCGCGGATCTTGTAGCCGATCTTCTCGTTGCGGCTGTCCAGCTCGGCCCGGAAGCCCAGGGCGAAGAGCTTGTCATACACAGCCTGTGCATAATCGTGGGTGCGCTCGGTGATGGGCAGCACCTTGACCTGGACGGGAGCCAGCCAGGTGGGGAAGGCGCCGGCGAAATGCTCGGTGATGACGCCGATGAAGCGCTCGATGGAGCCGAGCAGAGCGCGGTGGATCATGACGGGGCGGTGCTTTTCGCCGTCGGCGCCGGTGTATTCCAGCTCAAAGCGCTCGGGCATCTGGAAGTCCAGCTGAATGGTGCCGCACTGCCAGGTGCGTCCCAGCGAGTCGGCCAGATGGAAGTCCAGCTTGGGGCCGTAGAAGGCGCCGTCGCCGGCGTTGATGACATAGGGCTTGCCCATTTCCTCAATGGCTTCCTTGAGGGTCTCCTCAGCGAAGGCCCAGACCGATTCGTCGCCCATGTGGTCTTCGGGCATGGTGGAGAGCTCGATGTTGTAGGTCAGGCCGAAGGTGGTATAGATCTCGTCGAAAATCTGGACGGTCTTCTTGATCTCATCCTTCATCTGATCGGGGGTCATGAAGATGTGCGCGTCGTCCTGGGTGAAGCAGCGGACGCGGAAGAGGCCGTGCAGCGCGCCCGACAGCTCGTGGCGGTGGACCAGGCCCAGCTCGGCCATGCGCAGGGGCAGGTCGCGGTAGGAATGGGGCTGGTTCTTATAGACCAGCATGCCGCCGGGGCAGTTCATGGGCTTGACGGCATAGTCCATCTCGTCGATGACGGTGGTGTACATATTGTCTTTGTAATGGTCCCAGTGACCGCTGCGGTGCCACAGCTCCTGGTTGAGGATGATGGGGGTGGAGATCTCCACATAGCCGTAGCGGCGGTGGACCTCACGCCAGTATTCCAGCAGGGTGTTGCGCAGGGCCATGCCCTTGGGCAGGAAGAAGGGGAAGCCGGGGCCTTCCTCGGTCAGCATGAAGAGGCCCAGCTCGCGGCCCAGCTTGCGGTGGTCGCGCTTTTTGGCTTCCTCCACGGCCGTCAGATAGGCTTCCAGATCTTCTTTGGAGGTGAAGGCCGTGCCGTAGATGCGCTGGAGCATCTTGCGGTCGGAGTCGCCGCGCCAGTAGGCGCCGGTGACCGAGGTCAGCTTGATGGCCTTGACGCCCGAGGTGGAGGGCAGGTGGGGGCCGGCGCAGAGGTCGGTGAAGTCATCCTGCTTGTAGAAGGAGATGACGGCGTCCTCGGGCAGGTCGTTGATGAGCTCGACCTTGTAGGGCTCGTCCTTCATGAACTCCAGTGCCTCGGCGCGGGGCAGCTCGAAGCGCTCCAGACGGTAGCCCTTCTTGATGATCTTCTTCATCTCTTTCTCGATCTTGTCCAGATCTTCCTGGGTGAAGGGCTCGTCGCGGTCAAAGTCGTAATAGAAGCCGTTGTCGATGGCGGGACCGATGGCGAACTTGACCTCGGGATAGAGGTGCTTGACGGCCTGGGCCAGGATGTGGGAGGCCGTGTGGCGCAGGGTCCAGCGGCCGTCGGCGTCGTCCCAGGTGTTGAAGCGGACTTCGTCGCCGTCGTGCAGCTCGGTGGGCAGGCTCAGGTTATGGCCGTTGATCTCGCAGGAGAGGGCCTTTTTGTAATCGTCGCCCAGCACCTGGCGGGCCAGGTCGAGGGCCAGCGTGCCGGCCTGGATCTCGAGGCTCTGGCCGTTGACTGTAACATGGATCATGGTGTGTGCATCCTTTCAGGTATATTTTTCGCGGGAAAAATAAAAGCCCCCGTGCCTTGCAGACACAGAGGCGGAAAAAATCCGTGGTTCCACTCTGATTGCGGCAGAAAGCTCTGCCGCCCCTCATTATGCCGAATAACGCCGGCGGTACGGCGCGCATTACCATTGCCGCAAAGCGGCAGCTTCACACGCGCTCCTCGCGGGAGGTGCCCTTTGTCCATGCATCCAGGACGGCTTGCAGCACGGGGCCGTCTTCTCTGTTGGCGCATATATAGACGAGGGTGCCCGGTCAAAGGATTTGGGCGGGGGTCTATTTTTCGATACGGCTTCACTATATCATGCCGCCGCGGAATTGTCAAGGGCAGGGGCAGGCGTCCCTTTTCGCTTAATTGTTGCCAATAAAATCTTCGTCGGTTTCACCAAACCCGATACTAAATTCAGAGGATACCTTCTATGTTGAGGGCATCATCTTTTCTATATGCTTTGGATACAGATGAAAACATAAATTTATGATTGGAGGAAATTAAGATGAAGTATTGTAGTTACTGTGGAAAACAAATAATGGATCAAGCTGTAGTATGTCCCAACTGCGGCTGCGCTCAAGGAGGTAAAGGTTATGTAGAGGACAGGCCATCAACTGGATTAAACATTGTAGGATTTCTATGGCCCTTGATAGGTTTGATTTTATACCTCGTCTATGAAGGAAAGGCTCCTAACAAAGCTAAAGCGATTGGGAAATGGTCTCTCTGGGGATTGATAGTACCAATTATTGCATTATTTGCATTTGTTCTCATAGATGGTCTGTTTGGCATTATTGCAATGGCATGATAAACATGATTGATAGGGGGAAAGTCATCCCTTTTACCCTTTGTGTTGATGAATAAATCTCCGGCAATTTCACCAAAAACGTACTCCATATACCCCAAATTCCAGAGGATACCCAGTCTTAAGGGTATCCTCTTTCCTTTTGGATTTGGCCGTTTCCAGAGCTAATCAGTATTCAAAAGAAAATTGGTTTTTAGGAGAACAAGCAGAATGGAAGATATTTTCGACAAGCTGCAAGCCATAACAGGCATTTCAAAATATTCCAACTCGGAAGTCATAACTCCGCTAAACATCGTAAACAACATGGTAGACCTACTCCCGCCAGAAATTTTCAATCCAGACACTAAGTTTCTCGATCCGGCAGTCAAATCCGGACGCTTTCTTGCTGAAATATATCGCAGACTTTTTGATAGCCCTTTGAGGAAATCGCAATTATTGAGTCCGTAATCAAAGAGCGCAAATAAAGAAACAAGATACAGAGGTAAAATGAATTCTGTGCCTTGCTTATACTTCTCGACAAATTCTTTTGATGATGCTATACTTAAAATATCATCAAAGAACCGGAGGGAGTTTGGATGAAAAAATTGGCTGTATACGGTGTAGCATTAGCAATGCTTTTGTCCTTATGTGCTTGCGACGCATCAGATGGTCAAAAGAATAAAGATAATGCAGGAAACAGTGCTTCTACATCATCAAATGAGGTAGAAACCAACTCTAACGAAGATAATGGAGCATTTATTGTCCCAACGGAACCCCTGAGTGACTTGGAGCAAATTGACAGCACAGTTACTGATACATTGATAGCTACAGGATACAGTATTGATCACGCAAGCGCTATACAGGAAATTTTGAATACTGTAGGCATAACCGAGATTGAGATTGAGAGTATGACTGGTGAAGCAGAGAGTGGACTTAATTCCGTAGTCTGCTATCCAAATGGATATACTGATAAGGATAGACGGTTCTTCTTTACAACTGAAGATGGTGTGCTGTTTTACGCTGGGTTCAGTGGTGAAGATTTGTATGACAGTGAAAATGGAGGATTTCTAAAAAATTATTCAGATGTTCATGTCCCCGAAAAAGAAGTTACACTTGAAGTGTATGGAGAGTTGCAGTCATTGGCAACAAGTGCTGTGAAACAGTATTTAAATTATCCTGATACTGCTGATTTTGGCGCACTTGATTGGAAAATAGGTCGTAGTGATGAGAAATATCAAATTTTAGGTAAGGTAACTGCCAAAAATGGGTTTGGGGTAAAAGATGATATTCTTTTCTCCGTTTGGTTTATTGCCAATGGCACAGAGTATACAGTTGAAGGCATTTCATTGAATGGAGTTCGTGTAAAATAATGACGAAGGCACCCCAAGATTTCAAAATCTTAGGGTGCCTTTTCTTATGCCCTTTTCCGTCATTTTGACGAACGATTTTCCAAATGCCTAAAACCAATACATTAAGTTAAAAGGGATGAGCGGGCGTGTTCTTTTGGTATTTTCCAAAGGGAAAGCCCGGCCCTTTCCTTCGCGGTCTTTCTTGCGGGCCGTCCTGCGGTATTGTATAATACATGCAGGGAAACGGCGGAACTTGCGGAGGCACGGAATGTACTGGATGGGCGAAGTATCTGTTCTGTGATCATCCGGGCCCATGGGCGGATTTTATGGTCAAATAAAATCCGTTAAAACCAGCGGATCACAAACTTTTGAAGAAACAGAAAGGAAAACCAGATGAAAAGATACGAATATGTCAACGTGCATATCGGGAAGTTCTGCGGCGCCAAGTCGGAGGAGCACCGGCAGATCATCGACGAATATGCGGCCAAGGGCTACCGGTATGTGGGATATATCCCCACGAATATCTCGGATTACGGAAAGATCAAGGATATGGATCTGGTGTTTGAAAAAGACTGCTGATTTTTTGCTTGTTTGCGGACAGAATGAAAAGCACCCGGCTTGTGCCGGGTGCTTTGTGTGTTTATATCGGTTCGGCGTTCAGGAGCCGGAGGACATACCGGAGCTGGGCCTCGGTGGGCAGCGTGCCGGAAAGCACACATTTGGGGCCGGCAAAACCGTTATAAAGCGTGATGTGCCAGCCCAGAGAGGTGCCCGCCGAGCGGTCGGCAGGATAACCGGCGGCCCAGGCGAGGAATTCCTGGCTGCTCTGCCGCAGGTCGCCGCCCGGGGCGACGCGGCTGCCGAAGCGGGCGCGCTCACGGGCGCGCAGGCGCTCCATGCGTACCGGCTCGGGCAGCAGGAGCAGCACCAGGGCGCTCCGGCGCAGGTCAATGCCGGGGGCGAAGCCGTCGGTCTGGCCGTCGAAAACGAAATCGGGGTATTTTGCCAGGTCGGCGTCCAGCATGGCGCGGATGTCGCCATCGGACCGGCGGCAGGTGAAGTCGCCGTCCTGCCACAGATAGCCGTCGCCCGACAGCAGGGGCAGATCCAGTGTCCGGGCCAGCGCGGCGCTCAGGGTGCTTTTGCCGGCGCCCGAGGCGCCGATGATCTGGATACGCATGGAAAACCTCCGGTCAAAGCGTTAAAAAAGGGGAACGCCGGGCGGCGTTCCCCAATGGTTTGTGTGCCGGAACCGCTTACCAGGTGCGGGCGCTCATTTCACGGAACTGGGCGACGGTGGTGACGTGGGAATTGAGGCCGCCGTCCACGGTCATGATCTGGCCGGTGACGTAAGCGCTTTCGTCGGAAGCCAGGTAGACGCACAGGTGGCCGATGTCCTCGGGGCAGCCGTAGCGGTTGACCATGATGTTGCTGGTGAAGATGTCCTTGAGGGCCTGGGGCACGCGGGCTTCGTTCTCGGGGGTGACGATGAGGCCCGGGCGGACGCAGTTGCAGCGGATGTTCTGCTTGCCGTACTGCAGGGCGGTGTACTGGGTCA
>CAMEZQ010000006.1 GCA_945947915.1 uncultured Clostridia bacterium
GCGTCCTGAAACTTGTGCGGCAGCACCACTGGAAACTGAAGAATTTGGAGAGGGGCTACTTTTACCGCACCCGATATATTGGAAATCAAAATATAGCAATGGACTCCCACTCTCGCCAGCAGGCGCCATTTTGCCCCAAAAGACACCCGTTCCGCCACCTCAACCGCCGATTGTTCCGCTACGATAGTATAGCATTGGAAAAGCCCATGGCCACGAAGGTGATGAAATGCAGCACGTCGCCGCCGATGGAAACGGCCGACAGCCCGGCGCTGCCCAGATATTTACCCACGACCACCATGTCTACCATATTGTAGACGGCCTGCAGCAGATTGGAAAGAAAAAGGGGCGTGGCAAAAGCCAGCAACGCCCGGGGGACGCTGCCTGTTGTCAAGTCACGCCCCATCTGTTTTTGAGATGCCATAGATCAGCCTCCATTTGCAAGCATTGATAATTAGTCACTTAACTATCATAGCACAATGCCAGATGCTTTGCAAGAAGCCGCTGGCTCAAAGGGCGGCATGGCAGCAGATCACAGCGCCGTCATCCCACAGGATCGTGCCCGGCGCGTCGGCCCACACCACCAGCAGCTCGCCGCCCTCCAGCACATGGCGGCGGCCCTCCAGCAGAAAGGCGCAGTCGGCCACCGGGTAAAATCCGTTGAAGCCCGGCTCCACGGGGCTGGACAGCGTGCGGATCTCCATGCGCCCGGCAGCGCCCTGCAGCATCAGGTTGAAATCGACGGCGCGCCCCACGCAGTGGGTCTCGATGCCGCCGGAAAATCCATAGGGTGCCTGCAGCGGCCCCATGACCACCGGCTCCCGGCCGGGATGGGTCAGGGTAAAGCCTCCGGCCAGAGGCGTGATCCAACGATCGACGCCGGGCAGGGGCGTGAAGTCGCTCTCCTCCAGCTCGACGGCCGCCGAACTGACCCGGATCTGAAAGCGCCGCTGGGCGTAGCTGCCGTCCTCGGGATAGAGATAGAGCTGGGTGGTCGTGCCGCCCGACCAGCGCGAGGTGACGTAATCTTCTTTTTTCAAATGCAGGATGCGCATATCTTTTCCTCCAATAATCCGCGGTTTTCTCTATCATACCACGTTCCGCACCCAAAAGATACGGCCGGAATGCCGGAAAAGCCCAAATGCATAACAAAAAGGCCCTCTTTCGAAGGCCTTTTGTCATAGTGATGTGATTGAGGAATATGAGCACTTGTTTTCTTTGATATCAATATAGCACCGGTTTTCCAAAAAAGCAAATACAAATATTGAATATGCTTTTTCCTCCCAATAGCTTTTTTCAATAAAAAATCCGCGGCGGTTTCTTTTTCTCCCGCGTGCAAAATGATTGACAAACCGGGAAGACTATGCTAAAATAGTTTAGCATCGTTGAGGAGAGATGGTCGAGTGGTTTAAGGCACCGGTCTTGAAAACCGGCGATGTGCAAGCATCCGTGGGTTCGAATCCCACTCTCTCCGCCAGCTTGCCCGTCTGGCGGATGACCCAAGTTTGATATTGTATGGAGAAATACCCAAGTGGTGAAGGGGCTCCCCTGCTAAGGGAGTAGGGCGTGAAAGCGTCGCGAGGGTTCAAATCCCTCTTTCTCCGCCAAAAAAAGCAAGCCTTTGGGCTTGCTTTTTTCTTGTCTTTTTTCAGCAAAAAGGCGGCAATACTGCCGCCTTTTTGTTATATTTATTAAAAATATTCCCATTTGTTATCAAGCAGCCGCATTATAGGTGCCCATCAGCAGCGGAATGGCCGTTTCGGTATCCAGAACGGCATACAGGAACGGATGGTCCAGCCGCACCTCCGCATCGGGCTGCGCCGCCGGCAGAAGGCCGCCGGGGACTTCCGCGCCGGCCGCCGCGCCGGTCCCGGCCGGCCCCACACGCAGGCGGAACCGCTGGCTGACCTCCGACAGCCACAGCTTGCCGGCGCCCATCCGGGAGAAATCGGCCTCTTCCGGGTCGAAGGCGTCGGTCAGACCCATGGCCTGCAACGCGCCCCGCAGGCTGCCGCCGCCCGTCGTTTCAAAAACCGGCACCGTCACGACGGCGCTGCCCGCCTGCGCCTCTCCGGCCAGCCGGGCGATGCCGGCCGTCCCCAGCATACAGGCCAGGTCGGCAGGCGTCACGTCGGGATCTCTGGGCATCAGCAGCACCATGCAGGTGCTGCCGTCGTCGTAGGGCAGCACGACGCCGGTGGCCGTTTCGCCGTCGATGACCGGCCAGCTCCCCTGCCCCCGCATGAATTCCACGGTGCGCTCGCTGCCGTCGGCGCCGTAAAACACGCCGGCTGCCGTCTGCCCGTCAAAGGGCGTCTGCCAAACACCGCTGAACCAGACGGTGCCCAGCAGCGCCAGCTCGGTGTCTTCGGGCAGATTGCCCTCCAGATAGGGGTCGATCTCCCCCTGGGTCCGGTCGGCCGCCCAGCGGTCGACGGCCTGCCGCACGGCGTCGCTGGAGAGCAGCCCGGAAAAGATGTCGGCCCCGTAGCGGCCGCCCGCAAGGTCCAGATAGTCTTCGGAAAAGCTCACCTGCCCGCCGGTCCACACCGACAGATCCAGCCGCAGGCCGGTGGAGCCGGCCGTGCGCTGCAGGCGGACGCCCATGCGGTCGACGGCGGCGGCGATCTCCTCCGCGCCGGCGCCCAATACCTGCCCAAGCTGCGCCCGCGTTTCACCGGCCGACCCCTCGGCCGCCATGGCCAGGGCCAGATAGGCCGAAAGGGGCGACACCGCGGCGCCGCTGCCGCCGTCATCGATCAGCCGCAGCAGCACCGTGCTGAAATCATCGGAATCCCTGCACACCTCGGGCAGCTCCGGCGCTTCCCCGCCGTAGGGCAGCCCCGGGGCGCCGCAGCCGCCCAGCAGCGCCAGCAGCAGGCAGGCGCACACCACCGGCGCGATTTTTCTGTACATTGGCCTCATCCTCCTTTATTCCCGCCCCGGAAGACGGTCCTATTGTAAGTACAGCCCGTGCCGCGCCTTTGTTCCCGGGCCGGGCCCGGGATCCTGTAAACAAATTGTGACGCTTTCCGCCCTCCGGACGGAGGCGGAAACAAAAAGATCCCCCGGACGCCCAGGGCGTCCGGGGGATCGGCTCTTAGAGGAATTCCGCGATCTCTTCCTGGTTGAGATCGATGGGCACGGGCTTCTGGCCAACGACGATGTTCTCCTGGGGAATATTCAGCATGGCGTTGGGGAAGGCTTCCTTTTCGATGTCGAACATCGACACCGAAACGGCTGTCTCCGGCAGCTTGAGCTCCTCCATGATGAGGGCCTGGATCTTGTGGGCCAGGGCCTTCTTGGTCTCTTCGCTTCTGCCGGGGTACATCATGACAGCAATATGCGGCATACGTTTATCCTCCTTCTATAAAAAATAGATCTCTCTTTCTGTGGGACCGTCCGGCGTCAGTCGATGACGTCGGCGCGGATCAGATTGGTGGTGCCCGAGCAGCCGATGGGCACGCCGGCCGTGATGACCACCCGGTCGCCCTTGGCGGCGACGCCCTCCTTGCGGGCCGTTTCGGTGCAGAGGGAGAACATGCGGTCGGTGGAGTCGGCCTGGCCGGTCAGATAAGCGCGGACGCCCCAGGTCAGGGCCAGGCTGCGGCGCACCCGCTCGGAGGTGGTAATGGCGGCAATGGGGCAGCCGGGCATGAACCGGGCGATGGACCGGGCCGTATAGCCCGAGGTGGTGGCGGCCAGAATGGCGCCGGCGCCCAGGTCGCGGGCCGTCATGCAGGCCGTATGGCTGATGGCGGCGGGGATGGTGTCGCTCTCGTTCTCCCGGCCGGCAAAGCGCTTCCAGTAGTTGATGGCGCCCTCGGCCTCCTCGACGATGCGGGCCATGGTGGTGACGCTCTCGATGGGATATTTGCCCCCGGCCGTTTCGCCCGACAGCATGACGGCCGAGGTGCCGTCGAAGACGGCGTTGGCCACGTCGGAGACCTCGGCGCGGGTGGGACGGGGATTGCGGATCATGGAGTCCAGCATCTGGGTGGCCGTGATGACCGTCTTGCCCATGCGGATGCTCATTTCGATCATCCGCTTCTGCACCACCGGCACCTCATAGGCCGGGATCTCCACGCCCAGGTCGCCTCTGGCCACCATGACGCCGTCGGCGGCCCGCAGGATCTCCTCCAGGTTGTCGACGCCCTCGCGGTTCTCGATCTTGGCGATGATGCCGATATGTTCTCCGCCCAGCTCCCGCAGCAGCGCCCGGATATCCTCGATGTCCGAGGCACGGCGCACAAAGGACGCGGCGATAAAGTCAAAGCCCTCCCGGACGCCGAAGGCGATGTCCTCCCGGTCTTTGTCGGTCATGGACGGCAGGCGGATGGGACAGTCGGGCAGGTTGATGCTCTTGTTGTTGGAAAGCTGCCCGCCCGACTGGACGCGGCAGCGGATCCGCCGGCCCTCGATGGCTTCGACGGTCAGACCCACCAGGCCGTCGTCGATCAGCACCGTGCCGCCGGGCTTCAGTTCTTTATGCAGATCGGGATAGGTGACCGACACCATCGTCGCGTCACCAGCCACATCCTCGGTGGTCAGGGTAAACACATCCCCCTGCTGCAGGGTCACCGGTCCGTCGGCAAAGGCGCGGATGCGGATCTCCGGCCCCTTGGTGTCGAGAATGGCGGCGACGGGCAGGCCCAGGCGGTCGCGGACCTTTTTGACCCGGTTGAGGGTGGCAAGCTGACTTTCATGGGTACCGTGGGAAAAATTGAACCGGGCGGCATCCATGCCGGCGCGCATCAGCGCTTCGATCTTTTCTTCCGTGTCGACGGCCGGGCCGACAGTGCATACGATCTTAGTTTTTCTCATAATCTACCTCCGTTGGGTATGATCTTATTTCTGACTCTTCTTTACACAATCATCATACCTGAATTTTTACGCAAAATAAAGAGTTTTGCGCGTAAAATTTCCTTTACAGTGCATTTTCCCCTGTCTGTGCGCCCTGCGGCGTGGTATAATGGGGCCATACAAGAACGGACTCTCTCCCGAAAGGAGCCATCTATGGAAGTACGTCAGATCCCACCGCAGGACCCCGCCCGCATCGTCGCCTGCATCCTGGACATCGGCGAGCTGCTGCTGACCAGCGGAGCCGAGGTCATGCGGGTGGAGGATACCGTCAGCCGCCTGTGCGCCGCCTACGGCTTCGTCAAAAGCGATGTCTTCACCGTCACCTCCGATATCATCCTGACGGCCACCGCCCCGGACGGCGCCGTCATCACCCAGAGCCGCCGCGTCCTGACCCGCTCTACCGACCTCAACCGGGTCGAGCGCATCAACGCCCTCTCCCGCCGCGTGGTGGCCGACCCACTGCCGGCCGACGCCTTCCGGGCGGCCATCGAGCAGGAGCGCCCCAGCATCGCCTACGCGCCCCGCACCCAGCTTCTGCTCTACGGCGCCATCTCGGCCGTCTTTTCCGTTTTCTTCGGCGGCGACGCCCTGGACGCCCTGGCCGCCTTCTGCTCGGGCCTGGTGCTTTTCGCCGCCCTGCAGACCGGCAGCCGCCTGCGGATGAACAGCATCCTGCTCAGCACCCTGTGCAGCGCCGTCACCGCCCTGGCCGTGGTGGGGCTGACCGCCTGCGGCCTGGGCCATCACGCCGACAAGATCATCATCGGCAACATCATGCTGCTCATTCCCGGCCTGGCCCTCACCACCTCCCTGCGCGACATGATCAGCGGCGACACCCTTTCGGCGCTGATGGGCTTCAGCGAGGCCCTCATCCGCGCCCTGGGCATCGCCATCGGCTCGGCCCTCATCCTGACCCATTTCGGAGGATAACGTCATGCGTACACTGATCGATATTCTCATGGCTTTTCTGGGCGCCGCCGGCTTTGCCATGGTCTTCAATGTCCACCGGGGCCGCCGGCTCTTCTGGACCGGCGTGGGCGGCGCCGCCGGCTGGATCGTCTATCTGTTGGCCCTGCGCCAGAGCGGCAGCGTCTTTCTGGCCATGTTCAGCGCCACGGCCATCATCGTCTTTCTCAGCGAGGTGCTGGCCCGCACCATCAAGGTGCCCATCATCATGCTGATGGTGCCCATGCTCATTCCCCTCATTCCCGGCGGCAGCCTGTATTACACCATGGACGCCCTGGTGCAGGGCGATTCGGCATCCGCCGCCGCCACCGCCTATTCCCTGGCCACCCAGGCCGGCGCCATCGCCGTCGGCATCATCGTGATGACCTCCATCATGGGCAACTTCTTCACCTTCTATTACAAGTGGAAGAAGCGGTAAGGCGCCGGCCGGATGCCTTCTCTCCTTCTTCATCATCCATTCAAAAAAGCCTGCCGTATGGCAGGCTTTTTTAATTATCTTTCGGTCACGATAAAGGCGTCGGGCAGGCGGCGGCCCTCTTCTTTGTTGGCGGCCGAAGGCTTTGTGATCTTCCGGCCGTTGTAATACATGATGCTGGAGGAGCCGCCGTCCAGGTTGCAGGCCTGATAGGCGCCGTAGCGCAGCAGCACGTCGGCCAGGTCGCCCATGGTGCAGCCGATGGAATAGCCGGGCTGCCGGCCGTCGACCACCAGCAGCAGCACCTGGCCGTTTTTGGTCTGGCCGATGGCGGTGCGGGGCGAGATGCCCCAGCCGGCCGAGCCTTCCACCATCTTTTCGCCGTCGAAGATCAGCGCCGGCTTGAACTCCACGGCGTCGCGCAGGTCGGCGCCGTCGCGGTAAATGCCGATCTGCAGGTTGTCGTCGTAATCGAAGCCGATGGTCTTGTTGTTGCCGCCGGCAAAATTGGAATAGGTCTTGCCGTCCTTGATGACCAGGCCGTGGACGATGCCGCCGTTGCCGTGGCCCTCCGGGTCGTAAAAGCCGCTGGCGTTGACGGCCAGCACGGCGTCGTTCTGCTGGGCGATGGTGCCGATGGTGGAGCCGACCTCGCCGAAGGAGGGCGCCAGCGCCACGCCCACCTGGGCGGCGTTTTTGACGATGGCCAGGCGGCCCTCATAGTCGCTGCCGGTCACCCGCATGATGGTGATGCCGTTTCTGGTGTCGATGGCCAGCACCTCGTCGCCGGCCGTGGTGAAGATGCCGGTCGCCGGCGCGCCGATGTCGGCCTGGTCGATGACCAGATAGCCCTCGCTGTCGATGCACCGGTCGCCGTTCTGCTCCATATAGGCCTCAAAGCTGTCCTGGTCGATCTCGCTGTACAGGTCAAAAAAGCTGCGGCGCAGCTTTTCCCACTTGGTCTTTTTATTGGCGCCCTTGAGGGTGCTGGTCGACCAGTGGGTATCGATCTCCTCCTGCTCTGTTTCGATGCCGGTACGGGTGCCCATGACCTCATCGATGACGCTCCGGGGAATAAAGGCCGTGGCCAGCCACTGGTGGGTCATGGTGCCCATAGCCGTTTCGATATAAATATCCCGCCATTTGCGGATAAAGGGGATATTGCCGTAGATGGCGATGCCATACAGCCCGGCGGCGCACAGCAGCAGGCAGAGGGCCGCGCGCAGGCGATGGGTCTTTTTCTTCCGGGCCGGCTTTTTCCGTTCCCGGGAGGTGGGCCGGCGCTGGGGCACGTCTGCGGCGGCCTGGCGCGTCCGGTCCCGGCTCCCGGCGGCCGTCTGGACGGGCAGCGTGCCGCCCACCACCGACCGGTAGATCTCCCCGACGATGGCGTCGATCTCGGCGTCGGTCTTGCCCGATTCCTCTTTTTCATAGTCGTAAAAATCCCGGGGGTCAAACTCCTGTTCCTTCATCTGCGGCCCTCCTTCCCGGTCGTTTTTTCCGTCAAACGATTATAGCACGGTTTGGGCCGCTTGTCACCGTCCAAGGCGTAAAGCTTTTGTAACGCCGCCGGACAATGCCTGCCTGTTTTGCCGGAAACCGCCGGGGAACTTCTGCCCCGGACGTTACAAAGCGGCAAAAATATGATAGAATGGAAGTACCCCAAAAAAATACATCCAAAGGAGCCTGCTTATGCTGCAGAAACACCGCATCGACGGCCTGCTGGACCAGATGGAAGCCATCGGCCTGCGCCAGATGGTCGTCCGCAGTCCCATCCTCATCCGCTATCTGCTGGATTTCACCCCCTGGGGCGCCGACCGGGCCACCATCCTCTATATTTCCCGGGACAACGGCATCAAGCTGATCGTCAACGAGCTGACCATCTTCCCCAAGGACCTGGACGTGGAGCTGGTGCTGCACGGCGATCAGGACGATGTCTGCGCCGTTCTGGCCCGCCATACCCTCCACGACCAGCCCCTGGGCTTCGACGGCGAATACCCGGCCCGCTGGCTGCTGCCCCTGCGGCAGTACGGCGCCGCCAGCGACTATGTCCTGGCCGACCGCGCCCTCAACCTGCAGCGGGCCTGCAAAGACCCCGAGGAACAGGCCCGCCTGCGGGCCGCCAGCCTGCTCAACGACCGGGTCATGGCCCGCGTGCGCACCCTCTTTGCCGACGGCGTCACCGAGCGGCAGGTGGCCCAGCGCATCACCGAACTCTTTAAGGAAGAAGGGGTGTCGGGCGGCGCTCTGGTGGCCTTTGGCGAGAATACCGCCCACGTCCATCACCGGGCCAGTGACCGGGCTCTGCGCCCCGGCGACGCCATCCTCATCGACATGGGCGCGCCTCTGAACGGCTACCACTCCGATATGACCCGCACCTTCTTCTGGAAATCCGTCACCCCTCGGCAGCGGGAAATCTACGATCTGGTGCTGCAGGCCAATCTGGCAGCCGAAGCGGCCATCCGCCCCGGCATGCCCTGCAGCGCCGTGGACGCTGTGGCCCGCGACCGGATCACCGAAGCCGGTTTCGGCCCCTGTTTCCTCCACCGGCTGGGCCATTATATCGGCCTGGAGGGCCACGATCCCGGCGACATCGCCTGGTATAACCACGACCCCGTCCGGCCGGCCATGGCTTTTTCCTGCGAGCCGGGCGTCTATCTGGAAGGGGAATTCGGCGTGCGTATCGAAGATCTGGTCATCGTCACGCCCGACGGCTGCGAGATCCTCAACCACGACCCCAAAGCGCTGGAGATCCTGGGCCTGTAACCTGTGTGCCGCGCAAAGAAAGCCGCTGCCGCGCAGACTGCGCGGCAGCGGTTTTGCCGCCTTCACGCCTGCTCGAATGAGGCGTCGGCGGCGTCCAGCCGAATTTCATATTCCGAATGTTCCGCATGGGGAGCCCGTTAAGGGATCGTTATATACCCGGTGCGCGGCGGATAAAGCATATCCAGATACGCAAAACCATCGGTCGTGCTTTTCACGGTGCATCGCATACCTTTTCCGATGGTGTAGCGATAGGAATAGATCATATTGGGGTCATCCTGATATTGGATATGGAACGCGCAGCCATCCAGAAACAGAAGCGTTTCCCGGGATGTTTCTTTCGCGTGCGAGGCGTCCTGCAGCTCACGGTAATAGGCAAGATGCCGAAGGGCAGGCAAATATTCCGCTTTGGCCAGAAGAAAGAAGCCAAAGAGGATCAGGCATGCCAAGGTGATCAGCGAGATGATTTTATGCAGACGGCGGAAAAAATGCTTTGTAAAAGCCCAGACGACTGCACAGATGGTTCCTCCTACGAGGATATAACCGCAAACCAAGGATGAGATCGCCATATGGGGTCACCTCTTGAAAAATCGGGACGGATCAAATCGGATAATCATTTATTTTATATTACCATGAAGAACATAAGAAGTAAATAAGGCGGCCTTCGGCATGAGCCGCGTTTTTCTCATGCCCCGTATACTTTGAGCAGCCTTTGGCGAACGTGCCGTTCAGGGCGCCGCGGTCCCCGCCTTCACGCCTGCTCGAATGAGGCGTCGGCGGCATCCAGGGCCAGCAGCAGGCGGTCTTTCTGCCACAGGCGGTAACTGACGGACGTGCGGACGGCCTCCCGCACCGACCGTGTCATGCCGTCTCCACCGACGGCGGCCACCAGATCTTCATCACCGGCCATTCGGAATACAACGCCGACACGCTGAAAAACGAATATCTGCGGGATCTTTCGGCCGGGCTTTCGCCCCGGATCCCCAGCCATTATTTCCCCGGCGACGACCCGGCCCGGGAGCCGGTGTGCACCTGGCGTTCGGGCGCCAACCTGCTCTATTCCAACTGGCTCAATTATTTCGTCTACCAATCCACCCCGTACGACCTGGACACCCTGCCCGACTTTCCTCTGGCCCCCGCCGGACAGTGACCTGTGCCTGGGCGCGGGGATCTTATCATCAGCCCGCCTTCCCGGCGGGTATGGAGGCACGATCATGAACATGCAGATCCAACCGCAGAGCGGGCAGCCGCCCTGCACCCCGGCGCCCGACGCCCAGCGCGTTCTGGAAACGGCCATGGAGGCCGGCCACATCCTGCTGGAAAACGGCGCCGAGATCTTTCGCGTCAAAGAGACCATGGACCGCATCTGCCACCACTTCGGCGTGGAGGCGCGGGATTTTTTCGTCCTGAGCAACGGCATTTTCACCACCGGCGGCTACGGCCCCGCCGATCAATACGCCCGGGTGCAGCATATCCCGGTCAAGGGCACCCAGCTGGACAAGGTGGTGGCCGTCAACCAGCTTTCCCGGGATATCGAAGCCGGCTTATGGGACGACATCGAAGCGGTGGCCCGGCGGCTGGGGGAGATCCGGGAGATGCCCGGCAAGGCGCCCTGGAAGCAGATCCTGGCCTCGGGCGTGGGCAGCGCCGCCTTCTGCTATCTCTTCGGCGGCCGCGCCGCCGACTGCGCCGTGGCGCTGCTGGCCGGCCTGCTGCTGTATGGATTCGTCCTGCGGGTGGGGGTGCGCATGTCCAAAATGGTGGGCAGCATCTGTGAGGGGGCGCTGGTCACCCTCATCTGCATCCTCTGCTACCGGCTGGGCTTCGGATACAGCATGAGCTGCATCATCGTCGGCGCCATCATCCCGCTGGTGCCCGGCGTCCCCTTCACCAACGGCATCCGCGACATCGCCAACGGCGACTATATCTCCGGCGCCGTGCGGCTGCTGGACGCCATTCTGGTCTTTTTCTGCGTGGCGCTGGGCGTGGGCATGGTCTTCACCGTTTACCACCGGCTGACGGGGAGCGTGCTGCTATGACGGCCCGCACGCTGGCCGCCGTCATCGGCACCATGGCCTTTTCCCTGCTCTTCAGCGTCCCCCGCAAATATTACCTGTGCTGCGGCCTGATCGGCGGCGCGGGCTGGTGGCTGTATGCCCTGCTGTATGAGCACCTGGGCTGCTCGGCGGCCGAGGCCACCTTTTTCGCCACCGTGGCGGTGGCGCTGCTCTCCCGGGTCTGCGCCGTATGGCAGCGCTGCCCGGTGACGGTCTTTCTCATCACGGGCATCTTCCCGCTGGTCCCGGGCGCCGGCGTCTACTGGACGGCCTATCACCTGGTCATGGATCAGCTGGAGGAAGGCGCGGCCAGCGGCTTTGCCGCCGTCAAGGCGGCCGCGGCCATCGTTCTGGGCATCGTATTGGTCCTCGAGCTGCCCGCCCGGCTCTTCCGCCGGAAATGACACACATAAAATCCGCCCCGCAGGGTCTGCTGCACAGGCCCTGCGGGGCGTTTTATGTCTTTATTTCCCAACGGACGCGCGTTCGGTCAAGGGATGGTAATGTACCCGGTGCGGGGCGGATAACGCATATCCAGATACGCAAAACCATCGGTCGTGCTTTTCACGGTGCATCGCATACCTTTTCCGATGGTGTAGCGATAGGAATAGATCATATTGGGGTCATCCTGATATTGGATATGGAACGCGCAGCCATCCAGAAACAGAAGCGTTTCCCGGGATATTTCTTTCGCGTCCGAGGCGTCCTGCAGCGTTTGGTAATAGGAAAGATGCCGAAGGGCCGGCAAATATTCCACTTTGGCCAGAAGGAAGCAGCCAAAAAGGAGCAGGCACAGGGCGGTGACGCAGGAGACCACCCGGTGCAGCCGCCGGAAATCATGCTTTGTAAAGGCCCAGACGACTGCCCAGAGCGTCCCCGCCGCGAGGATATAGCCGCAAACCAAGGATGAGAAAGACATATGGAATCACCTCTTGAAAAATCGGGGCTGATTAAATGCCGCTTCGGCGGCCCTCAGTCCACGGACCACATTCCGCGGTGCTGGCTTCGCCGTTTTTCCGCGGAAAAACGGCGGGAAGGCGGTGTTGTTTCCCCAGCGCATGCCCGGGTAAAAACAAACCCATAGAAAAAAGTCCGACTGACGCCGGACTTTTTTCTATGTCTGATAACGGCGGTTTATTTCGCGATGGGGGCGCAGGCCTGCTCCAGCCAGGCGTACTCGGCATCGTTCAGATGGCCGCGCAGCTCGCGGCAGACCATCCCGTGATAGCCGTTGAGCCAGTCGATCTCCTCCTGCGTCAGCATCTCGAGCCGGAGGGGCCGGGTGTCGATGGGGCAGTAGGTAAAGGTCTCAAAGCCGTAGAAGGCGCCGTATTCGGTCTCGCAGACGGGGACGCACACCAGCTCGTTTTCGATGCGCACGCCCAGGCGGCCTTCTTCGTAAATACCCGGCTCGTCGGTGACCGTCATGCCGGGGACGAAGGGCTCGGTGTATCTGGCAGCCAGGCCCTGGGGGCCTTCGTGGATAACGCCCACGAAGCCGACGCCGTGGCCGGTGCCGCAGCGGTAATCCAGACCCCGGCGCCACAGGTTCTCGCGGGCCAGAATGTCGATGTGCATACCGGCGCTGCCGGCCTTAAATACGGCCTTGGCCGCCGCGATATGGCACTTGAGCACCAGCGTATAGGCTTCCCGCTCCTCGTCGGTCAGAGGGCCCAGAGCGTAGGTGCGGGTGATGTCGGTGGTGCCGTCGCGGTACTGTCCGCCGCTGTCCACCAGCAGGAAGCCGTGGGGCTCCAGCACAGCAAAGGAATGGGGCTTGGGGGCGTAGTGCATCATGGCGGCGTTGGCGCCGTAGGCCGCGATGGTCTCAAAGCTGTTGCCCAGGCAGTCCTTCCCCGCCATGCGCAGCCCCAGCAGATATTCGCTTGCCTCCAGCTCGCTCCAGCCCTCGCCCGACGCCATGCGGCGGCGCAGCTCCATCTCGAAGCGCACCATGGCGGCGCCGTCCCGGCGGTGGGCCTCCCGCTGGCAGGCCATTTCGCTGTCGTTCTTGACGGCCTTGAGCAGCTGCACGGGGTCACGGCCGGGCAGCAATACGACGTCATGGCTCTTCTCCAGGGCCTGCAGCAGCGCCCAGCTGGTGCCGGCCGGCTCGTAGGCCAGGGTCAGAGGGCCTTCCAGGCTGGCCGCCGCTTCCAGAACGGCGTCGTAGGGGCACAGGCGGATGCCCTGCTCTTCCAGCCTGCCGCGGACGGCATCGGGCACGCGGCTGCCGTCGATGAACAGCCGGGCCTGCCGGGGCTCCACCAGGCAGTAGGCAAAGGCAAAGGGCGTATAGTCAATATCGTCAGCGCGCAGGTTGGTCAGCCAGGCCACGCTGTCCAGACGGGACAGGATGACGGCGCCGGCGCCCTTTTCGGCCAGCACCTCGCGCAGCCGGGCCAGCTTCTGGGCCGCCGTCAGGCCGGCCGCCGCGTCGTCCACCAGCCAGGCTTCGGTGGCCGGCACGGGCGGACGGTCCTCGGTCCACAGGCCATCGATAAAGTCATGGTCGCGCAGACTGATCTTCTTTTCGGCAAAGGCCGTCCGCATGGCGGAAACCACGGCGGCATTGGTGCAGCGGCTGTCCATGGCCAGAACGCCGCCGCCGGGCAGCGTCTGGGCCAGCCAGGCTTCGGGGGTGGGCACGCCCGGCTCGCCCATGCGCATCAGCGTGATGCCGCTGCCGGCCAGCTGCCGCTCGGCCTGGATAAAATAGCGGCCGTCGGTCCAGAGGGCCGCCTGGGAACGGGCCACGCACAGGGTGCCGGCCGAGCCGGTGAAGCCGGAAAGCCACGCCCGGCAGCGCCAGTGGGCCGGCAGGTATTCGGTGGTATGGGGGTCGCTGGACGGCACATACACGCCGTCGATCTTTTCTTCTTCCATGGCCGCGCGCAGGGCGGCCAGTTTTTCTGCAGCTGTCATCTCAGATGCTCTCTCCTTTTGTGGCGATCGGAAAAAAATAAAAAAAGATCAGCCCAAAGGCTGATCTTTTCAAAATGGTTGCGGAGGCAGGATTTGAACCTACGACCTTCGGGTTATGAGCCCGACGAGCTACCGAGCTGCTCCACTCCGCGATATCTGATTGCCCAATTATAATAACATACCCCGCAGCCCGTGTCAAGCTTTTTCTCAAAAAAAGCCGCCGACAGCAAAAGACAACATTCGACATAGGGCTGCCCCGGGCCGCGGCGGGCTTTTTGCCCGGCCGGGACTCTTGCAATTTGCGGCAGGTTTGGTATAATTTAAAACAGAAGCGCATAAAAATGCTTCCGCAGAGTTCATTTTTTATTTTGAAACATAAAAAGGAGCTGATTCACATGATCGCCATCAAAGGCGGCAAGCTGCTGACAGTCACACAGGGTATCATCGAAAACGGTACCATCCTCATCGAAGACGGCAAGATCACGGCCGTCGGCGCCGACGTTGCCATTCCCGAGAACGCCGAAGTCATCTGCGCCGAGGGCAAGTGGGTCACACCGGGCTTTATCGACGCCCACACCCACATCTCCACCTTCGCCGAGCCCCAGCCCCGTCCCGTCATCCACGACGGCAACGAGACCTCCTCGCCCAACACATGCCAGCTGCGCGGCATCGACGGCATGAACCCCAAGGACATGGCCATCGAGAGCGCCCGCAACGCCGGCTTCACCGTCTGCTACACCGGCCCCGGCTCGGCCAACGTCATCGGCGGCACCGGCTTCGCCTTCAAGTGCAAGCCCGGCGAGACCGTTTATGATCTGGTCATCCCCGGCACCGAGATGATGAAGATGGCCTTTGGCGAGAACCCCAAGAACGTCTACGGCTCCCGCCACCTGCTGCCCAACACCCGTATGGGCGTGGCCGCCGTCCTGCGTGAGGCCCTGTTCAACGCCAAGGCCTATTCCGACGCCAAGCTGAAGGCCGAACAGGAAGGCAAGGAACCCCCCAAGCCCGATTTCAAGCTGGAAGCTCTGGTCCCCGTCGTCCGCGGCGAGATGAAGTGCCGCATCCATGCCCACCGCAACGACGATATCGTCACCGCCGTGCGCATCGCCAAGGAATTTAACCTGGACTTCGCCATCGAGCACTGCACCGAGGGCTATATGATCAAGGACTTCCTGGCCAAGGAAGGCGTCACCGCCGTCGTCGGCCCCCTGGATATGGGTCCTGCCAAGATGGAGATCTGGAACACCACCTTTGCCAACCCCGGCATCCTGGAAAAGGCCGGCGTCAACTTCTGCCTGACCCAGGACACCTCCTCCCAGACCAACAAGCTGCCCATCAATGTGGGCATCGCCATCCGCGAGGGTCTGAGCTTCGACTACGCCCTCAAGGCCGTCACCCTCAACCCCGCCAAGCTGCTGGGTCTGGAAGACCGCATGGGCTCGCTGGAGGTCGGCAAGGACGCCGATATCGCCATCTTCACCGGCGACCCCTTCTGCAACTACACCAAGTGCTGCGTCACCGTCATCGACGGCGTCGTTTACAACCACTAAGCTTTCGCTTTCCCCGGCGGACGGCCAAATGGCCGTCCGCCGTTTTTTATCAGAAACCCCCCATTCCCGCGGCGTCAAAACGTTGCGCTGAAAAGAAAAAACACAATCCCTCCGGGTCCTTCGGACCCACCTCCCTTTGCACAAGGGAGGCTCTGGCTGGGCGCTGTTTTACGGCGGCCCGATGATGATGCGGCGAAGCCGCTGTCACGGGCCGCAGCACCGAGCATATGGAGAACGGAGCCGTGCGGATGAAATCCCCTACGCTGATGTCCGGCGGAGCCGCGCCCCAATGAGCGACCTGAAATCGCATCGGCGGTATTAGGCGCACGGTCGCGGCTTCCGCGCTTCTGCCAGACCTCACCACATCCCTTTACACCCTCGCCGGGGGGCTTCGGGGGGCGGCTTAAAGCTCCCCCGACGGCCTTTGGTTACTTTCGGCCGGACGAAAGTAACAAGAAAACGCGCGCCTGCTAAGGCGCACAAGCTGCGTTGAAGTTATACGGCATCTTCTGCATTTGTGAAATTATCCAAAAAAGGCACGACAAATTCAGCACTTTGCTGTGCAGAAACTTTCACAAATCAAAGCGTGATTCTGGTATAATGATAATATGCATAGTATCGGTTTATGGCTTGCCATAGACCTCAGGAAAAAAGAGGAGGACAACCCAACATGAACAAGTATCTGGTTCGTGCCAACGAACTGATGGACGAGATGGTGGCCGACCGCCGTCATTTCCATCGTTTTCCCGAACTGACCAACGAACTGCCCGAAACCACCAAGTATGTCCGCGCCAAGCTGGAAGAAATGGGCTATGAGGTCGACGAGATCTGCAAATGCGGCCTGGTGGCCATCGCCGGCGGTAAAAAGCCCGGCAAATGCATCCTGATCCGCGGCGATATGGACGCCCTGCCCATGCCCGAGGAGACCGGCCTGCCCTTCGCTTCGGAGAATCCCGGCGTCATGCACGCCTGCGGCCACGACTTCCATATGTCCATGCTGCTGGCCGCCGCCAAGATCCTCAAGGAGCATGAGGACGAGATCGAAGGCACCGTCAAGATCTGCTTCCAGCCCAACGAAGAAACCTTCGGCGGCGCCAAGGATATGATCGACCACGGCGTTCTGAAGAACCCCGACGTCGACGCGGCGCTGGCCATCCACATCGGCCCCATGGGCGACATCGGCACCCTTGTCTTCGGCAAAGGCCCCAACATGGGCTCGGCCGACGGCTTTGACATCACCGTCAAGGGCAAGGGCTGCCACGGCGCTGCCCCCCATTCGGGCATTTCCCCCATCAATATCGGCGTGCATATCTATCTGGCCCTGCAGGAGCTGCTGGCCCGCGAGGTCAACGCCGCCGAGCAGTGCACCCTGACCCTGGGCACCATGGTCTTTGGCGACGGCGCCACCAACGTCATCCCCGAAGTGGGCCATATGCGCGGCACCATGCGCGGCTTCAACAAGGATCTGACCAAGTTTATGAAGCGGCGTGTGGAAGAGATCTGCGAGACCACAGCCAAGCTGTTCGGCGGCGAGGCGTCGGTGGAGTGGCTCTTCTCCTCCCCCGCCATGGACTGCGACCCCGAGTTCACCGACGAGGTGGTCAAGTATGCCGCCGATGTGGTCGGCCCCGAGCGCATGATCCCCAAGACCGTCCGTTCCACCGGCTCCGAGGACTTCGCCTACTTCGGCGATGAGGTCCCCAGCCAGATTTTCTGGCTCGGCGGCGGCGTCGACGATCCCGCCAAGCGCATTTCCAACCACAACCCCAAAGTCCTCTTCAGTGAGGAAGCCCTGCCCTACGGCGCCGCCGTTTACGTCCAGTGCGCCATCGAGTGGCTCAAGGCCCACAAATAAGCAAACACAAAAACCTGCCTTACGGCAGGAAAAGCAGTGCATCCGGGAGGCAGGTCAGCCTGCCTCCCTTTTGAATCTGTCGAAAATCCACTTCGTTGGGATTTTCGACAGGTTAGGCTCCGCCCTGCGGGGCGGTTTCGCCGTTTTTCTGCGGAAAAATCGGCGGGTTATGGTGTTTTTTCCCGGCACATGTCCGTGAAAAAACAATCCCATAAAAAAAGTCCGGTCACGGCCGGACTTTTTCGACAGGCTGCGGGAGGCAGGTCAGCCTGCCTCCCTTTTGATCTCCAATATTTGAAAAAGGAAGGAAAAGCGTTATGAAGTACGACAACGATCTGTATGCCGCCCATCTGGCCGGCATGGTCCAGTGCCCCACCGTGTCCAGCGTCGATCCCGAAAAGACCCGTGTCCCCGAATTCCAGAAGCTGCACGCCTATCTGGAAACGGCCTATCCCCTGGTCCACAAGACCATGACCCGCGAGATCCTCGGCAAGTGTGCTCTGGTCTATCACTGGAAGGGCACCGGCAAGTCGGGCAAGCTGCCCGTGCTGGTCTGCGCCCATCAGGACGTGGTGCCCGAAGGCGACTGGAACGACTGGAAGTATCCCCCCTTCTCCGGCCACATCGATGAAGATGGCGTCCTGTGGGGCCGCGGCTGCACCGACTGCAAGCACGTCATGCAGGCCGAGCTGGACGCCGCCGAGGCGCTGATCGCCGAGGGTTTCGTCCCCGATTACGACATCTATATGGCCTTTGGCTATAACGAAGAGATCATGGGCGGCCCCGGCGCTGCCTGCCAGATCATCTCCGACGAGTTCAAGGCCCGCGGCCTGCGCTTCGGCCTGGTGCTGGACGAAGGCGGCGGCGTGATGAACATGGGCGGCCGCGACGTGGCCATGATCTTCGCCAGCGAAAAGGGCTATGCCGACCATGAGTTCACCATCCGCGATGCCGGCGGCCACGCCTCCATGCCGCCTGAACACAACGCCCTGGGCCGTCTGGGCAACGCCATGTATCTGCTGGAATCCAATCCCATGGAGCCCAAGCTGACAGCGCCGGTCATCGAGATGTTCAAGGCCCAGGCCGCCATCACCCCCGGCCCCATGGGCGCGCTCTTTGCCGACCCCGAGGGCAACTGGGACAAGCTGCGTGAGATCTGCGTTGCCAGCCGCCAGCTCAACACCTATGTCCGCACCACCACCACCCCCACCATGGCCAAGGGCAGCGACCAGGCCAACATCCTGCCCGAATCTGCCAGCATCGTCACCAACAGCCGCCTGCTGCCCGGTGAAACACTGGACGATCTGATGGCCCACTTCAAGAAGGTCCTGCCGGAGGAAGTGGAAGTCCGTCTGCTCAAGGGTCACAATCCCCCGGCCGTTTCCCGCACCGACATCCCCGCCTATCATCTGCTGGAGAAGATCGTCCATGAGATGCACGGCGACGACGTCTATGTCATGCCGGCGCTTGTGCCCGGCGGCACCGATTCCCGCTACTACTGCGACCTGAGCGACAGCGTCTACCGTTTCATCGGCGGCAGAGGCAGCGCCAAGTCGGGCGGTGCCCACCAGGTCAACGAGCATATCGACACGGCTGTTCTGGCCAGCAACGTGGAGTTCTTCGTCCGCGTCTTCCAGGAATACGCCGAATAAGTTTTTTGCCCATCCCCTTTCCCCCGCCCCACGGCGGGGGATTTTTTCTTTTCAACTTCACTTGTCCGCCGCCGCAAGCGCGCGTTTTTCTGTTACTTTCGACTGCCCGAAAGTAACCAAAGGGCGCCGCGCCGGAGCCTCCCTTGTGCAAAGGGAGGTGGGTCCGAAGGACCCGGAGGGATTGTGCTTTTCCTTCTCAACTTCGCTTGTCCGCCTTGGCAAGCGCGCGTTTTCTTGTTACTTTCGACTGCCCGAAAGTAACCAAAGGGCGCCGCGCCGGAGCCTCCCTTGTGCAAAGGGAGGTGGGTCCGAAGGACCCGGAGGGATTGTGCTTTTCCTGCGCAACTTCACTTGTCCGCCTTGACAGGCGCGCGTTTTCTTGTTACTTTCGACTGCCCGAAAGTAACCAAAGGGCACCGGGGGCACTAGCCGTCCCCCGGACCCCCAGGCGAGGGTGTGACCTTTTTCCCCTCCGTCCCCGGAAATACGGCGTTTACGCAGTTCAGCCTCGCCCGGAAGTTATGAAAAGCCTGTTTTTTTGCCTGGCTGCTTTATCATCGGGCCGGGAACTTCGCTGAAGCTATTGGTGCCGTTTGGCGGAAGTACGCAATAAAAAAATCTCCGGATCTCTCCGGAGATTTTTCTTTATGCCTATGCGATGCCTGGCTTTACCAGGTCTTCATATCGGGGGTCAGTACTTCGATGCCGCCCATATACTTGCGCAGTACCTCGGGGACGACGACCGAGCCGTCCTTCAGCTGATTCTGCTCGACGATGGCGGGCAGGACGCGGCTGGTGGCCAGGCCCGAGCCGTTGAGGGTGTGGACGAACTCGGTCTTGCCGGTAGCCTCCCGGCGGAAGCGAATGGCGCCGCGGCGGGCCTGATAATCCCGGGCGTTGGAGACCGAGGAAACCTCCTTATAGCCGTTCATGGAGGGGATGTGGATCTCGATATCGTAGGTTCTGGCCATGGACGCCGAGCAGTCGCCGGCGGCCAGCTTGACGGTGCGGAAGTGGAAGCCCAGGCCCTTGACCAGCGCTTCGGCCTTGGTCACCAGCTCCTCGAAGGCCTCGTCGGACTTCTCGGGCAGGGTGTACTGGAACATCTCCACCTTGTTGAACTGATGGCCGCGCACCATGCCGCGCTCGTCGGCGCGATGGCTGCCGGCCTCCTTGCGGAAGCAGGGCGTATAGGCGAAATACTTCCTGGGCAGGTCCTTTTCGGCCAGGATCTCGTTCATATGCAGGCTGACCAGCGCCGTTTCGGCCGTGGGCAGCATGAAGTGGCGGCCCTCGCTCTCGTCATTGTCCAGCCAGTAGACCTCGTCGCGGAACTTGGGGAACTGGCCCGACACAGTGCCGGTCTCGGCGCCCAGCATGTGAGGCACCATGACCATCTCGTAGCCGTCGTTCAGATGGGTCTCGATGAAATAATTGAGCAGCGCCCACTCCAGCCGGGCGCCCATGCCGCGATAGATCCAGAAGCCGCTGCCCGACAGCTTGGTGCCCCGCTCGTAATCGATGAGGCCCAGGTCGGTGCAGAGATCCACGTGGTGCTTGGGCTCGAAATCAAAGACCTTGGGCTCGCCGAACCGGCGCAGCTCCTGGTTGTTCTCCTTCTCGCCGGGCAGCAGGTCGGGGTCGGGCAGGTTGGGCAGCGACAGCATGACGGTGCGGAAGGCGGCGTCCACCTCGCGGATACGGGTGTCGTTTTCCTTGACCTTTTCGGCCAGCTCCTTCATGCGGGCCATGACCGGAGCCGTATCCTCTCCCGCCTTTTTCATTTTGGGGATCTCCTTGGACACCTTGTTCTGCTCGAACTTGAGGTTGTCGGTCTCCAGGATAAGGGCGCGGCGCTCGCCGTCCAGGCGCAGGATCTCCTCCACCTCGGCGCGGACGTCCTTGCCCTTGTCGGCCATGCGCTTGATGATATTTTCAGGGTCTTCCTTGATGAGTCTGATATCCAGCATCGTTGATACCTCTTGCTTTCCGTTTATTTTTCCGCCGGCTCTTCCCGGCCCGCCGCGATCTGGTTCAATGCGGCACACACCCGCTCCAGATCGTCGTTTCCGTAATATTCAATGGTCAGCCGGCCCTTGCGGCGGCCGTGTGCGATGGTGATGCGGTGGCCTGTGGCGCTGGTCAGGGTGCGCTCCAGCTCCCGGACGTACATGGCCGTGTCGTCGGTCTTTTTGGGCGTATCCGGCGTTTGCGCGGCCTCCTGCATGCGCTTGACCAGCTTTTCCGTCTCGCGCACCGAAAGCTCCTGCTCCAGAATACGCTTGGCTGCCTCCAGCGCCTGTTCTTCCGCCAGCGGCACCAGCGCCCGGCCGTGCCCGGCCGACAGCGCCCCCGACGCCACCATATCCATAACGCTCTGGGGCAGATTGAGCAGCCGCAGGGCGTTGGCGATATAGGCCCTCGACCGTCCCACCTTCTCGCCGGCCATTTCCTGGCTCAGGCCGAAGTCCTCCATGAGCCGCCGGTAGCCCATGGCCTCCTCGATGGGATTGAGGTCCTGCCGCTGGAGGTTTTCCACCAGGGCATACTGATAGGCTTCCCGTTCGTCGGCGTCCAGGATATAGGCCGGGATCTCGTCCAGTCCGGCCAGCCGGGCCGCCCGCCACCGGCGTTCTCCGGCAATGATCTGATACGACTTCTCCCCCGTCCGCCGGACGGTGATGGGGGTGATGACGCCGTTCTGCCGGATGCTCTCAGCCAGTTCCTCCAGCAGCGCGGGATCAAATTCCCGGCGGGGCTGATTGGGGTTGGGTTCGATCTCCCGCAGGCGGATGGCGCTTCTGGGCGTATCATCATTGAGTTCTTCCCCGAAAAGCGCCGACAGCCCTTTTCCAAGACCTTTTCCCGATGTCATTTCGACCTGGCCCCTCCTCTCTGGTTGCGTAAAAACTCGTTGGCCACTTCGTTATAGGCTTCAGCGCCCCTGGACAGCCGGTCGTAAGCAATGATGGGCTGGCCATGGCTGGGCGCCTCCGACAGGCGCACGTTGCGGGGCACTACCGTCTTGTAGACCTTGCGGCCGAAGAACTTCTTGACCTCCTCGGCCACCTGCAGGGTCAGATTGGTGCGGCCGTCGTACATGGTCAGCACGATGCCCTCGATCTCGATGCCGGGATTGTAGAGTTTCTTGACGGTGCGCACGGTGGATACCAGCTGGCTCAGGCCCTCCAGCGCGTAGTATTCGCACTGCATGGGCACCAGCACGCCGTCGGCCACAGCCAGGGCGTTGATGGTCAGCAGACCCAGGGAGGGCGGACAGTCGACGAAAATATAATCATACCGGTCCCGGATCTGCCCCAGCACGTTGCCCAGCGCCTTTTCCCGCAGGTCGCCGGTGGCCAGCTCCAGCTCGGCGCCGGCCAGATTGATGTCCGAGGGCAGCAGATCGCACCACTTGGTCTTGTAGAGCGCCTGCTCGGCGGTGCACTGCCCCAGCAGCGCCGGATAGATATTCTCTTTGCGGTCGCCGGGGTATCCAAGCCCCGAGGAGGAGTTGCCCTGGGGGTCCAGGTCGCAGAGCAGCACCCGGTTGCCCTTTGCCGCGACGAATGCCGCCAGATTGACGGCCGTGGTCGTCTTGCCGACGCCGCCCTTCTGGTTGGCCAATGCGATGATTTTTGCCATGTTCTCCTCCGTTTTCCTTTTCTCGCGCCGCGCCTAAAGTGTGGATGCGGCTTGTGTCATTTATTATACACGCTTTGAAGAAAAGTGTAAAGAAAATCGGAGAGGACTTTTTCGTTTGCCGCTTTTTTTCATGTTTCACGTGAAACATCACGCTTTTTCACGGCATCCGTAAAGTCGTTTAGCTTTACAGCATTTGGGCCGGCTTTTGCTGACCTGCCGCCAAAAAAACAAGTGCCGTGCATCGCGGCACGGCACTTTCACGGTCTATTTCACGGCCTTGGGAATGACGATGGTCAGCAGCAGATTGCCGTCCTCGGTAGTCTGGGTGCAGGTGGCTTCCAGCCCGGCGCTGCGCACCGAATCGACGGCCCGGGTAACGCTGTTGATAAAAAACCGCACGTCTTTGAGAAAGACCTGCTTTTTGGGGTTGGGGCGCGTCTGGGGCGACGCGCGGCAGCGCTCGATGTAGGCCTCGGCCTGGGCCACATTGAGCTGATGCTCGGCAATATACCGGGCGGCCGCCGCCTGGGCCGGCTCCTCCTCCAGCGCGAGCAGGGCGCGGCCGTGGCGCTCGGTCAGATGGTTCTGACGGATGATGTCGATGGTCTCCGGAAAGAGGCGCAGCAGCCGCAGCTTGTTGGCCACGGCGGCCTGGGTCTTGCCGATCTGCTGGGCCGCCTGCTGCTGGGTCAGGCCAAAATCCCGGGTCAGCCTCAGCAGGCCCTCGGCCTCCTCAAAGGGATCGAGGTCCCGCCGCTGGAGATTTTCCACCAGCGCCAGCTCGGCGCTGCGGCGGTCGTCGGCTTCCAGAATATAGCAGGGTACGGCGTGCAGTCCGGCCATCCGGGAGGCCCGCAGGCGGCGCTCTCCGGCGATGAGCAAATAGCCCTCCCCTGCCCGGCGCACGGTCAGCGGCGTGATGACGCCGAACCGCCGGATGCTGTCGGCCAGCTCCTCCAGCGCGGCTTTATCAAAAACGCGGCGCGGCTGGTGCGGATTGGGCGAGATCTTGTCCACCGCGATCTGCCGCAGCTTGGCCCCGCCCCGCAGATCAATGGAAAAAGCCATATTTTCACTTCCTTTTGCTATATTTTACCAAACAGAAAGCGAAAATTCCCACGAAGTTTGGTGGTGTCCCTGTGGAATGGAATTCGATGAAGTGACAATCCCTCCGGGGTCTTCGACCCCACCTCCCTTTGCACAAGGGAGGCTTTGGTGCGATGCCATTCTGCGGCGACTGCCAAAACGCACGAGCGAAGCTGAAAGCCCAGCACAGCTTCAGCGAAGTTCCCGGCCTTATGATAAAGCAGCCAGGCAAAAAAACAGGTCCTTCATAGCTTCCGGACGCAGACGAGCTGCGTGAGCGACCCGAAGCCGTTCCGCGTCAGCGGGGCTTCGGGACGCGGCTCCCATGTGTCTGGGAAAGCACATCACATCCCACCCGCACCCTCGCCTGGGGGTCCGGGGGGCGGCTTAAAGCGCCCCCGGTGCCCTTTGGTTACTTTCGGGCAGTCGAAAGTAACAACAAAACGCGCACCTGCCAAGGTGTACAAGCGAAGTTTAGAAGGAAAAGCACAATCCCTCCGGGGTCTTCGACCCCACCTCCCTTTACACAAGGGAGGCCCCGGCGCGGTGCTTTCCATTCAGCACAACTCTCCACAATCCCTCCGGGTCTGCCTCCGCCGGCAGGCGATGGCATTAAAAAAAGCCGCTCCTCAGAGCGGCTTTTTCACAATGGCCGCATATTTGCGAGGATAGCCCTTCGGCGAAGGCTTGACCTTTTCGATGCGCAGGACCTGCCGGCGGACGCCCGGCTCGATCTCATATTCATAGGCCTCCCGCAGACAGCCGCCCATAAATTCAATGGCGTGCATGGCCTTCTCCACTTCCGCGCGGGAAGCGTCGTTGCAGCTCTTCATGGGCATGAAGAAGCCCCCCACCCGCAGGAAGGGCATGGAAAGCTCGGTCAGCACATCCAGGGCGGCCACGGCCCGGGAGGTGACGATGTCAAAGCGTCCGCCCATCTTTGCGGCCTGTTCCTCGGCCCGGCCGGTGACGGTGGTCACCGATACCCCCAGGGCGGCGGCGGCTTCTTCGATAAAGGCGATGCGCTTGGCCGTGCTGTCCAGCATGGTGACGTCCAGCGTGGGGTCGTAGAGCTTGAGGGGCATGCCCGGAAAGCCCGGGCCGGTGCCGATGTCGAGGATCTTTTTCCCCTCGAGCCCGCCGCAGGCCAGCAGCACCAGGCTGTCGGCCATATGGCGCCGGGCGGCCTCGTCTTTATCGCGGACGGCCGTCAGATTCATGACCCGGTTCTTCTCCAGCAGCCGGTCGCAGAATCCCTCCAGCCGGTCCAGCTGGTCCTCCCCGATGGGCAGGCCGACGCCGGCCAGGCATTCGGTGATGATCTGTCGGAACATTTATTTGTCCTCCCTCGATGAAAGATAAACGATCAGTCCGCCGATATCGGCCGGCGATACGCCGGAAATGCGCCCGGCCTGCCCCAGCGTGCGCGGGCGGACGGCGTCCAGCTTGAGCCGGGCTTCGGTGCGCAGCAGCCCCAGGGACAGATAATCGATATCGTCGGGCAGCACCCGGTCCTCCAGTCTCTTCTGGTCCTCGATCTCCTGCATGCCCCGGCGGATATACCCCTCGTATTTGACCTCGATCTCCACCTGCTCGATGACCTCCCGGGGCAGGTCGGGCCGGCCGGGATCGACCGCTGCCAGGTCATTGTAGCCGATCTGGGGCCGCCGCAGCAGCTCCAGCAGGGCGGCGCCGTCCCGGACCGGACTGGTGCCGCGGCGGGCCAGCAGGTCGTTGAGGGTATCGGAGGGGGCCACGCCGGTATGGCGCAGGCGCTCGATCTCGGCCCTGGCCCGGGCGTATTTCTCCTCCATATGGTCATACCGCGCCTGACTGATCAGCCCCAGCGCGCGGCCGTAGCCCATCAGCCGGCGGTCGGCGTTGTCCTGCCGGGCGATGAGCCGGTATTCCGATCGGGAGGTCATCATGCGGTAGGGCTCGTTGGTTCCTTTGGTCACCAGATCGTCGATCAGGGTGCCGATATAGCCGTCGGTGCGCCCCAGCACAAAGGGTTCCCGGCCCTGCACCCGCAGGGCGGCGTTGATGCCGGCCACCAGCCCCTGCCCGGCGGCCTCCTCATAGCCGGAGCTGCCGCAAAGCTGCCCGGCGGCATAAAGCCCCGGCACGGCCTTGGTCTCCAGCGTGGCCTGCAGGCAGAGGGGGTCCAGGCAGTCGTATTCGATGGCGTAGCCGAAGCGCATGACGGCGGCCTGCTCCAGCCCGGCGATGGAGTGGATCATCTCGATCTGCACGTCCTCGGGCAGCGAGGTGGACAGCCCCTGCAGATAGACCTCCGAAGTGTCCAGTCCGCAGGGCTCCAGGAAAAGCTGATGGCGCGCCTTTTCGGGGAACCGCACCACTTTATCCTCGATGGAGGGGCAATAGCGGGGCCCCACCCCCTCGATGACCCCCGAAAAGAGGGGCGAACGATCCAGCGCCCCCCGGATGATGTCGTGGGTGCGCTCGTTGGTATAGGTCAGATAGCAGGCGGCCTGGGCCCGTGGGGTGCCGCTGCCGAAGGCAAAGCCCTCGCCGTCCGTTTCCCCCTCCTGCCTCTGCATGACTGAATAATCCACCGTGCGGCCATCCAGCCGGGCCGGCGTACCGGTCTTGAACCGCCGCAGGGGCAGCCCCAGCTCTGCCAGCGCGGTACTCAGCCGGTCGGCCGGCAGCATGCCGTCGGGGCCGGCATGGGTCGATACCTCCCCGGCAAAGGTGCGGCTGCACAGATAGGTCCCCGTGGCCAGCACCACGGCAGATACCGGAAACCGCAGGCCGGATGCCAGACGGACGGCCGACACGGCGCCCTGCGCGTCGGTCTCAACGGCGGCGGCCTCCCCCTGCATGAGGGTCAGGCCGGGGCAGTGCTCCAGCGCGCTTTTCATATAGGCACGGTAGGCCATGCGGTCGACCTGCGCCCTGGGAGAATAGACGGCCGGACCCTTGCCCCGGTTGAGCATCCGGAACTGGATGCAGGCGGCGTCGGCCGCCCGGGCCATCTCGCCGCCCAGGGCGTCGATCTCCCGCACCAGCTGCCCCTTGGCCGTGCCGCCCACCGAGGGGTTGCAGGGCATATTGCCCACGGCGTCCAGGCAGGTACACAGACACAGCACCCTGCAGCCCATCCGTGCGGCGGCCAGCGCCGCCTCGATCCCGGCGTGTCCCGCGCCGATAACGGCGATCTCATATTGTTCTATTGCCATGCCCATGCCTCCCATACCCGCCGTCCGGCGGATCAATTTAAAAACTTATCGTAATATTTTATCTGTATATTTCTAATCGTTATTATTTTCCCACGCAGAACCGGGAGAAAATTCCCTCGGTAATGTCGATGTCCACATCCTCACCCAGCACCTGCCCGATGAGCCGGGCTGCCCGCTCGGCGTCCAGCAGGAAGGCGTCGGCCGTCAGCCCCAGCTCGGCGCTCTGCTGAGCCTGCCGCAGGGCTTCGGCCGCCTCTCGGATGAGGGCCGCCTGCCGCTGGCCGGTGATGAGGATCTCGCCGCTGTCGGGGGCGTTTTGGCAGAGCCAGCCGGTCAGCCCTTCCAGGCCCTCCCCCGTCCTGGCCGACAGAGGCAGAACGGTATCAAAGGCGTCCGCCAGCACCGCCCAGTCGCAGGCGGGCAGGTCGCATTTATTGACGACGGCGGCGGCCGTCCGGCCCCGGCACAGGCGCAGGATCTCCAGGTCCTCCGCCGACGGCGGCCGGGAGCCGTCGAAGACGGCCACGATGAGGGAAGCGTCCCGGGCGGCCGCATAGCTGCGGTCGATGCCCATGCGCTCGGCCTGCCCTGCCCCCTCGCGGATGCCGGCCGTATCCATCAGATGAAAGAGCCGGCCCTCCAGCTCGATGTGCTGGCCCACCACGTCCCGGGTGGTGCCGGCCTCGTCGGTGACGATGGCCCGCTCAAAGCCGGCCAGGCGGTTGAACAGAGAGGATTTCCCCACGTTGGGCCTGCCCACCACGGCCACCGGAACGCCGTCTTTCAGGGCGCTGGACCGCAGATACCCCTCGTACAATCCTTCCAGCGCCCGGGCGTCGTCGGCCACCTGGGCCGCCGCCTGGGCGTAGGCAAAGGGCTCGATGTCCTCGTCGCTGTAATCGCAGACGGCGTAAAAATGGGCGATCAGCCCCAAAAGCCGCTCCTTCATGGCGGCCAGCGGCCGGGCGTGATAGCCCTCCAGCAGGGCGGCGGCGTTTTTGGCCCCCTGCTCGGTGCGGGCATAGATGAGATCGGCCACGGCCTCGGCCGCCGTCAGATCCATCTTCCCCCGGAGAAAGCCCCGTTTGGTAAACTCGCCGGCCTCGGCCGGACGGGCGCCGGCATGGTAGGCGCTGCGCAGCGCCGCCGCCACGATGGCCTCCGAGCCATGGCAGAAGATCTCGGCCATGTCCTCGCCGGTGTAGGAATGGGGGCCTTTATAGGCGCAGGCCAGGCAGATATCCAGCGTCTGCCCGTCGGCAGCCAACAACTCGCCGTATATCATCTGATTAAAATTACATTCAGACATTTTTTTGCCCCGTTTTGGCCGGAAGATCCGGTCGAGCACGTCAAAGGCCCCGTCGCCCGACATCCGCACGATGCCGATGGCGCCCGGCAGCCGGCCGCCCGAATAGGCCGCGATCACATCTGATCGAAACATCACATTCCCCTCCCCCGCGCCCGCGGCGCGTTATTTTTTATTCTACCCCATAGGGCAGCCGCCCGTCAATAGCGCCGGTGCGGCGGCCGCCGGTCAGAATTCCTCCTCGTCCGGATGACGGCGGACCAATGCCCGCAGGGCGCCGTAGAGCACACCGGCCACCGGCCAGACGATCCAGCTCATGTGCCAGGCCCGGGTGTAAAAGCTGACGCCCAGATAGAGGGCCGTGACGACCGGCCAATAGACGGCGTCCAGCTTGCGCTCCCGCCGGCGGTCCTCCCGGCGCTCAGGGGCGAAGTACCCCTGCTGCAGCAGCATCTGCAGGCTCTCCACCGGGCCGTCCGCCAGGATAAAGATGGCCGACGCGCCGGCCACCAGCGTCAGAAGCAGGCAGACGGCCAGCAGCAGCATATACTCGGGCGCTTCCAGTCCGGCGGCCAGCAGCAGCGGCACGGCGCAGAGGATGCACAGGGCCACGCCGGACGCCGTCATGGCGGCCGTCCGGCGGCGGCAGATCTCCAGACGGCTCTGCAGGATGCCTGAAACTCCGTAGCTCAGCTCAAATTCTCCACGTCGCACCTTCAGCCAGGGCTGCAGCCAGCCGCTGATGACGATAAAGACGGCCACCGCCGCCGCCACCAGGGCCAGCAGGATGACCACGCCCAGCCCGCCGGCCAGATTTTCCGAAAGCAGACCGAAATATTCGGCGCCGCAGGCCAGCAGCAGCAGCGGCACGGGAGAAACGACGCAGAGGGCCACCCCGGCCGCCATCCAGCGGGCATACCGCTGCCGCACATCCAGAAAGGCGTCGGCCTGTTCGATGGACAGCGCCGGATACCGCCGGTCGCTGCCGTCGGCATACTCGGCCGTTTCCATGTCGTCCCGCAGCAGATAATCGGTGGTGACGCCGAAGATGGCGGCCAGCTCCATGATTTTGTCGATCTCGGGCAAGCTGACGGCCCCCTCCCATTTGGAGACCGACTGGCGGGAGACGCCCAGCTTTTCAGCCAGTTCCTCCTGCGACCATCCCTGCTTCTTGCGGAGCTGTAAAATTTTCTGTGATAAGATCATGCTGTTTCCTCCTTTTTCCGGCGTGACCGCGGGGGCCTGCGCCGGAGATCCTGTACCCCGATCTTACCACGCTGTCGGTTGCGGCGCCATAATTTCCCCTTGTCTCCCGCGCAACCTGCGGTTGCGTTTGTCATCCGGGCGGAAAAACCGCCGCGTGACCGCGAAAAACCGCCCGAAGGCGCGTCGCCTCCGGGCGGTGGATCAAAACTGCATCCGTGCCGCCACGGCCAGGGCGTCGCAGCGGTTATTGAAGGGATTGTCGGCGTGGCCCTTGACCCAGTGCACACGCACCTCGTGGCGGCTGAGGCAGGCGTCCAGCCGCTGCCAGAGGTCGACGTTGAGCACGGGGGATCTGTCGGCTTTTTTCCAGCCCCGCTTTTTCCAGTTTTCCAGCCATCCCTCGCTGAGAGCGCGGGTGATGTACTGAGAATCGGTGTAAAACTCCACGGCGCAGGGCTGGTTGAGGGCCTCCAGGCCATGGATGGCCCCCATCAGTTCCATGCGGTTGTTGGTGGTCTGGGCCTCGCCGCCCGAAAGCTCCTTTTCCATGCCGTTCCAGCGCAGGATGGCGCCCCAGCCGCCGGGACCGGGATTGCCCGAGCAGGCGCCGTCGGTATAAAGCTCCACGGTCTTCATGGCTTATTCGGCGTCGGCGCCTTCTTCCGCCGGCCCTTCACCGCCGGTTTCCTCCGGCGCCTCGCCGGATTCGCCGGATTCGGCGTCCTTTCCGGTCAGCGCCACGTCGATGACGCTGCCGCCGGCCCCCACCTTGACCAGGATGACGCCCTGAGAAGCACGGCCGCAGATACGGATGCTGCCGGCCGCCATGCGGATGACCACGCCCTCGCTGGTCATCACCAGCAGGTCGTCGTCGAAGTTGACGCAGCGCACGGCGATGAGGCCGCCTGTCTTGTCGGTGAGGTTGTGGGCCGTCACGCCGCTGCTGGCCCGGTGATGGATGGTATAGTCCTCGCAGGGGGTCAGCTTGCCGTAGCCCTTTTCCGTGACCGTCAGCAGGAATTCGCCGGCGCTCTCCCGGTCGGCGCCCACGACCCAGTCGCCGTCCCGCAGCCGGATGCCCCGGACGCCGAAGGCGTCGCGGCCCATGGGCCGCACCTCCTGCTCGGCAAACCGGATGGCCGCGCCGTCCCGGGTGGCGATGAGGATATTGTCGCTGCCGCCGGTGATGAGCACCGACACCAGCGCGTCGCCGTCCTCCAGGCCGATGGCGCGGATACCGGCCTTGCGGGCCGTCTGCAGCACGGGCATGGCCATGCGCTTGACGGTACCCTGCCGGGTGACCAGCACCACATATTTATCTTCTTCAAAATCCCGCACAGCCAGCATGGAGGTGACCTTCTCGTCGCTCTCGATCTGCAGCAGGTTGACCAGGTTCATGCCCTTGCCGGCGCGGGAGCTTTCGGGGATCTGGTAGCCCTTGAGCCGGTACATGCGCCCCTTGCTGGTAAAGAAGAGGATCTGGTCGTGGGTCGATGCCGTGAACATGGTGTCGGCCACATCCTCCTCCCGGGTGGTCAGGCCGGTAACGCCCCGGCCGCCCCGCCGCTGGCTGCGGTAGGTGTTCACCGGCAGGCGCTTGATATAGCCCATGCGGGTCATGGTGTAGACGCACTGCTTTTCTTCGATCAGGTCCTCGATGTCGATCTCGTTCTCATCGTGGGAGATCTCAGTGCGGCGGTCGTCGCCGTATTTCTCCTTGATGCGCAGCAGATCCTCCCGGATGATGGCATAGACCCGGGCCGGCGTTGCCAGAATATCGTTGTAATCGGCGATGCGGGCGTGCAGATCCCGCAGCTCGTTTTCGATCTTTTCCCGTTCCAGCCCCTGCAGGCGGCGCAGCTGCATCTCCAGAATGGCCTGGGCCTGGATTTCGCTGATGCCGAAGCGCGCCATCAGGTTTTCCTTGGCGTTGTCGTAGCTGCTGCGGATGATGCGGATGACCTCGTCGATGTTGTCGCAGGCGATGGCCAGGCCCTCCAGGATGTGGGCACGGTCCTGGGCCTTCTTCAGCAGAAAACGGGTGCGGTTGACAACGACCTCGAACCGGAAGTCGAGATAATGCTGCAGGCACTCCTTGAGGGAGAGGATCCTGGGCTGGTTATCCACCAGGGCCAGCATATTGACCGAAAAGCTCTCCTGCATCTGGGTCAGCTTGAAGAGCTGGTTGAGCATCACCTGGGGGTTGATGTCCTTGCGCATCTCGATGACCACCCGCATGCCTTCCCTGTCGCTCTCGTCGCGGATATCGGTGATGCCGTCCACCCGCTTTTCCTTGTGCAGGTCGGCGATGGCCTCCACCAGCCGGGCCTTGTTGACCTGGTAGGGCAGCTCGGTGATGACGATGCGGAAGCGCCCCTCTTTATATTCCTCGATCTCGGTGCGCGCCCGGACGATGATCTTGCCCCGGCCGGTGGAATAGGCCGCCTTGATGCCGGCGCGGCCCAGAATGATGCCGCCCGTGGGGAAATCGGGGCCTTTGATGCACAGCGCCAGCTTATCCAGCCCGGCGTCGGGATCGTCGATGAGGCAGCAGACGCCGTCGATGACCTCGCCCAGATTGTGGGGCGGGATGTTGGTGGCCATGCCCACGGCGATGCCGCTGGAGCCGTTGACCAGCAGCTGCGGGAAGCCGGAAGGCACCACGGCCGGCTCCTTGAGCTTGTCGTCAAAGTTGGGGTTCCACTGGACGGTCTCCTTCTCGATGTCCGACATCAGCTCCTCGGCGATCTTCGACATGCGGGCCTCGGTGTAACGATAGGCGGCCGGAGGGTCGCCGTCCACCGAGCCGAAGTTGCCGTGGCCGTCGATCAGGGGATAGCGCAGGGAGAAATCCTGGGCCATGCGCACCATGGCGTCATAGACCGAAGCGTCGCCGTGAGGATGGTAGCGGCCCAGCACGTTGCCCACCGTCGTGGCCGACTTGCGGTAGGGCTTGTCGCTGGTCAGATTGTCCTCGTACATGGCGTAGAGGATGCGCCGGTGTACCGGCTTGAGGCCGTCCCGGACATCGGGCAGGGCACGGGAGACGATGACGCTCATGGCGTAATCGATGAAGGACGACTTCATCTCCTTCTCCAGCTCGACATTTATGATTTTTTGGTTTTCAAAACGCAGATCTTCGCTCATCAAGTCACCTGTTTTCTGTGGATTGCTTTTTTCAAGCTTTTATGGCAGGCGGCCGCAGAGGGCCGCGTCTGTTGTCTGTCATACGCACCGGTTCACCGGTCGTAATCCTCGTCTTTGGTCTCGCGGGAGGCCCTGTAATAGTCCTCCTCGCTGTAGCCCCGGTCCTCGTGGCGGCAGTCGACCTCCACGTCCTGGGCATCGGATACGTCAAAGGGAGGAGCCTCTGGCTTGTAGGCCGGCCTGCCCTGCCGTCCGCTGCCGCCGTAGGGACGCGCTCCGCCCCCGAAGGGGCCGCCCCGGGAAGATGTATGCTGTCCGCCGTCCGGCCCGCCGTAGGGCAGCAGAAAGCCCATCAGCAGGTAGATCAGAAAGATCGGCACCCGCGGCATCAGCAGACTCACGAGAATAAAGAGGAAACGCACCAGGCCGGCGCTGACCCCCAGCGTTTCGGCGATGCCGCCGCAGACGCCCATCAGAACGCGGTTTCGTATGCTTTTGTGAAGTTTCATAAGTCAGGCGCCTCCTTGGCGCTGGTCTGGCTGCCGCCGCCGATGGCGATGACGTGGGCGCCCGGAAAAAGATCGGGCGGCGTGCAGCAGGTCAGGATGGTCTGTCCGCCGACGGCCTCGGAAGCCACGAAGGCGGCGCGGCCCTCGTCCAGCTCGCTGAGAACGTCGTCCAGCAGCAAAATGGGATATTCCCCCGAATCCAGGCGGAAAAGCTCCCGCTCGCCGAATTTCATGGAAAGTGCCGCCGTCCGCGCCTGCCCCTGGGAGGCGAAGGCACGGGCCGGCTGGCCGTTGATACAGATCTCGATATCGTCCCGGTGGGGACCGGAAAGCAGCGACCGGCTCTGCATCTCGGCCTCCCAATGGCTGTCCATATGGGCTTTGAGACAGTCGCGCAGCCGCTCCGGCGGCAGGCTGGGGTCGTCCACCGACGACACGGTTTTATACCGCAGCTCCAGTTTTTCGTATCCCTTGGAGATGTTGCGGTGGATGATCTCGGCCTCCCGGGAAAGCTCAAAGAGGAAGGCCCCCCGGTAGTGGACGATCTCAGCCCCATAATAGACCATACGGTCGTTGATCTCGGGCAGCACGGTCATGCTGCCGCCGTCTTTCAGAATAAACTGCTTCATCTCGCACAGCTTCTGGTATTCGGCCAGGATGGCGGCATAGCGGGGCCGCAGCTGGCCCAGGGCCGTGTCCATAAAGCGCCGGCGCTTGTCCGGCCCGCCCTTGACCAGATATAAGTCGTCGGGACAGAAGAGCACGCAGCGCAGGTATTCGCTCAGGTCGTACTGGCGCTTCTGGGCCACGCCGTTGACGGTATAGGCCGTCTTGCCCCGCAGGGGCATGCGGATGGCGATGTCGAAGCTGCGTCCCCTCGCCTCGACGCTGCCCTCCACGGCGGCGGCCTCCCGCTGGAAATGGATCAGGTCGCCCCGCTTGCGGGTGCGCCAGGAGGCGGCGCCCGAAAGCAGCATGATGCCCTCCAGCAGGTTGGTCTTGCCCCGGGCGTTCTCGCCCCAGATGATGTTGACGCCGTCTTTGAAGGAAAAGGCGCTGTCGGTATAGCTGCGGAAGCCCCGCAGCGCCACGCGGTCAATGATCATGCCTGCCGCACGGTGACGCTTTTGCCCAGAAAGCACACTACGTCGCCGTCCCGCAGCTTTCTGCCCCGCTGGGTGCAGACCTCGCCGTTGACCGACACCATGCCGGACTGCACGGCCATCTTGGCCTCGCCGCCGCTCTGGGCCAGGTCGGCCAGCTTGAGCAGGCTGTCCAGCTTGATAAAGGGCGTTTGGATCTCGATGCTTCTGTCCATTACAGATCCTCCGCCTTCAGCCGCACGGGCAGCACCAGATACAGGAATTGATCTCCCTCCAGCGGCTTGAGCAGGCAGGGCGACAGCCCGCTCTTCAGTTCCAGCACCACTTCTTCGTCGGGGCAGGCCTTGAGGGCGTCCAGCAGATAGCGGTTGTTGAAGCCGATCTCGATCTTTTCGCTGCAGAAGGGGATGGTCACGGCGTCGTAGGACCGGCCCAGGGCCGTTACGCAGGAAAGCTTGAGTGTTTCTTCCTCAAACAGGCAGCGGATAGGGTTTTTGAGCCGTTCGGAAATGATGAGGGATACGCGCTCGACGGCGTCCACCAGCTCTGATTTATTGACGGTCAGACGCACCGGCATGTCGGCCGGCACGGCCGTGCGGTAGTTGAGGAATTCCCCTTCCAGCAGCCGGGTCGTCATAATGGTTTCGTGGAACTCAAAAAGCCCGTGCTTGCTTTCGGGATAGACCGACACCGGCTCGTCGCTGTCGGGCAGGATGCGGGCCAGCTCCCGGAGGGTAGCGCCGGGAACGACGAACCGGAAGCTCTCGCCGCCGAAGCTCTCCACCGTTTCGTGCCGCACGGCCAGGCGGTAGCCGTCCACCGAAATGAGCCGCAGGTCGGTCCCCTCGATCTCAAAGAGGGAGCCGGTATGCACCGGTTTGTTTTCGTTGGTGGAAATAGCGAAAATGGTGTCGCTGATCATCTGGCGCAGCAGGCCGCAGGGCAGCGTGATGCCGCGGCTGCGGTTGACTTGCGGCAGGTCAGGATATTCGTCGGCGCTTTCGGCCTTGAGGTCGAAGACCGACTTGCCGCACTGGATGGTGGCGTTCAAGTCATTGTCCACCTGGATCTCGATCTGGTCGCCGTGCAGCTTGCGGACGATGTCGAAGAAAATGCGGGCGCTGAGGACACAGGCGCCGGTTTCGATCGTGTCACAGGGCAGATTTTTCTGGATGCTCATCTGGGTATTGTAGCCGCTTAATGTGATTTTTTCTTTATCAACAGAAAAAAGAATGCCTTCCAGCGCCGGGATAGGGCTTTTGGCAGCGACTGCGTGTACGCAGACGGAGAGGGCGTCGCTCAGTGTGGTTTTATCACAGGTGACGTGCATGGTATATTCCTCCTGTCTGGGATGATTTGTTTAAGTTATTATAAATTCTTATTATGATGCTTAAGTCTGTGGGTTTGTGTGAATTCCCGTCAAAGCCGTTCTGTCAGCGGCATTTCGTATGCACAGCCCATTGTGGAATTCTTCCGGTTGTCCACAGCCGCGGTTTTCCACAATTTTTTCCACAGGCATTTCGACAGCTGTTTTCGCGGGTTTTCCACAAAAGCTGTGGATAACTCCCGTGATTTTCAGCGGCTGCGGATGTTCTTTTTCAGGTCTTTGATGGTGGCCTCCAGCACCGGGTTGAGGTCCAGCTCCTCGGCGATCTTGTCCCGGGCGTAAAGGGCCGTGGTGTGGTCCCGTCCGATGAACCGGCCGATGGCCGGCAGCGACATATCGGTCAGCTGGGTGATGAGATAGACCATGATCTGCCGGGCGCGGGCGATGTCCTTGGCCTTGGATTTGCCCAGGATCTTGTCTTTGGGGATGCCGGTGAAGGACGACACCTCCTCCAGAATGAGCTGGGGCGTGGGGTTGAGACCGGGGCTCTCCTTGAAGATATCCTTGATGGCCCGCTGGGCCAGGGCCCGGTCGATGGGCTCGGCCATGATGGAGTGGAGGGCGGCCAGCTTCTTGACGGCCCCTTCCAGCTGGCGGACGTTGCTGGTGATGGAGGAGGCGATGTATTCGGTGACGTCGGCCGGCAGCTGGATGCCCAGCTTGGCGGCCTTGGAGTTGACCATGGCCATGCGGGTCTCCAGGTCGGGGGGCTGGATATCGGTGATGAGGCCCCATTCGAACCGGGTGGTCAGGCGCTCCTGCAGGGTGGCCATCTCCTTGGGCGGCCGGTCGGAGGTCAGCACGATCTGCTTGCCGGCCTCGTAGAGGTCGTTGAAAATGTGGAAGAATTCTTCCTGGGTGCGCTCCTTGCCGGCGATGAACTGGATATCGTCCACCAGCAGCAGGTCGATGCCCCGGTATTTGCTGCGGAACTCCGGCATGGACTTTTCCTCGATGGCCTGCACCATTTCGGTGGTGATCTCGTTGCCCTTGACATACAGGATCTTTTTGTCAAAGCGCCGGCTGGACACCAGCTCCATCATGGCGTAGAGCAGATGGGTCTTGCCCAGGCCCGACTGGCCGTAGATGAACAGGGGGTTGTAGATGGCCGTGCTGGCGCTGCCGGCGCCGTCGGGCTGGCTCAGGCCGTTGGCCACGGCCAGGGCGGCCGCGTGGGCAAGCTTGTTGGAGTTGCCCACGATGAAGGTGTCGAAGGTATAGCCCGAATAGCCCGAGGGGGCCTGGCTCTGGGTCCGTTCGTATTTTTTATACTGGGCCGGGTCGGAAAGAAACTCGATCTTCATGCGCTGGCCGGCGATCTCGGAAATAATATCGGCCACATCACCGGCGAAGCGCTGCTCCAGTACGCTGCGCACCAGGTCGGTGGGGACCTTGACGATCAGGCGGTTGCCCTCCACCGTCAGCGCTTCGGCCTCCTCAAAGAAGGTGGAAACGACGAGGTCGCCTTTTTCGTCGGTCAGTTTTTTGATGGCCCCGTCGAGCAGGGCGGCTGGCGTGTACATATACTCTCTTGATCTCCTTTTATCGCGCCGCGCAGGCCGCGCGGCGCCCCCATGTGTGGATATCTCTGTGCAAACCCCCTCCGCGGGGGCGCTGCGGGTCTATTGCCGGGAAACCGGCGGTCAGACGTCCAGGTTGACGACGTATTTGGCGTTCTTTTCGATAAACTCCCGCCGCGGCTCCACCTTTTCGCCCATCAGGATGGTGAAGATCTCGTCGGCCAGGGCGGCCTCCTTCATCTCCACCTTTTTGATGATGCGGCGCTCGGGGTCCATGGTGGTCTCCCACAGCTGCTGGGGGTTCATTTCACCAAGGCCTTTGTAGCGCTGGATCTCGGCGCCGGGATACTGCTGGAGATAGAGGGCCAGCTCGTCGTCGGAATAGGCGTAGTGCTCCTCGTATTTGCGGCTCTTGGGCACGATCTTGAAGAGGGGCGGCTGGGCGATATACACATGCCCCTCCTCGATGAGCGGCCGCATGAACCGGAAGAAGAAGGTCAGCAGCAGGGTGCGGATATGGCTGCCGTCGACGTCGGCATCGGCCATCAGGATGATCTTGCCGTAGCGCAGCCGGGTCACGTCGAACTCGTCGCCCACGCCGGCGCCGAAGGCCGTCACCATGGGCATGAGCTTTTCGTTGGTATAGACCTTTTCCAGCCGGGCCTTTTCCACGTTGAGCATCTTGCCCCACAGGGGCAGGATGGCCTGGTAGCGGCGGTCGCGGCCGTTTTTGGCCGAGCCGCCGGCCGAGTCGCCCTCGACGATGAAGATCTCGGTCAGCGCCGGGTCGCGCTCCTGGCAGTCGGCCAGCTTGCCGGGCAGGCTGGCGCTCTCCAGCGCCGTCTTGCGGCGGGTGGCCTCCCTGGCCCGCTTGGCGGCCTCCCGGGCGCGGGCGGCCGTCGTCGATTTTTCCACCACGGCCCGGGCCGTCTGGGGATTTTCTTCAAAATAGGTCATCAGCTTGTCGTAGACCATGGCGTCCACTAGGCTGCGGATGGGCGCGTTGCCCAGCTTGGTCTTGGTCTGGCCCTCGAACTGGGCCTCGGTCAGCTTGACGGAAATGACGGCGCACAGGCCCTCCCGCACGTCCTCGCCGGTCAGGTTCCTGTCGTCCTCCTTCATCAGCTTGAACTTGCGGGCATAGTCGTTGATGACCCTTGTCAGGGCCGATTTGAAGCCGGTCTCGTGCATGCCGCCTTCGGTGGTGTTGATGTTGTTGGCAAAGGAAACGATGTTCTCGTTATAGCCGTCGTTGTACTGCATGGCCACCTCGGCGATGCTGTCGTCCTTGCGGGCCGAGAGGTAGATGACCTCGTCGTGGAGGGGGGTCTTGTTGCGGTTGAGGTGCTCGACGAAGCTGGCGATGCCCCCCTCGTAGCGCATGACCTCCTGCACCGGCGCCTCGCCCCGCCGGTCGGTCAGGGTGATCTTGAGGCCGGCGTTTAAGAAGGCCTGCTCCCGCAGGCGGTTCAGGAGGATCTCATAGTCGAAGACCAGGTCGTCGAAGATCTCGCCGTCCGGCTTGAAGGTGATCGTCGAGCCGGTCTCCTGCGTGTCGCCGGTGATGTGCATATCGCCGTCCTTGTCGCCCCGGTGGAAGGACATTTCGTGGATGTGCCCCTCGTTCCTGACCTGCACGGTCAGCCACTCGGAAAGGGCGTTGACGACGCTGGCGCCCACACCGTGGAGGCCGCCGGAGACCTTGTAGCCGCCGCCGCCGAATTTGCCGCCGGCATGCAGCACGGTAAAGACCACCTCCAGGGTGGAAATGCCCATTTTGGGATGGATGCCGGTGGGGATGCCGCGGCCGTTGTCGGCCACGCGGATGACATCGCCCGGCAGGATGTCGACCTCGATGTGGGTGCAGTAGCCGGCCAGGGCCTCGTCGATGGCATTGTCGACGATCTCGTAGACCAGATGGTGCAGGCCTCGGGAGGAGGTGGTGCCGATATACATGCCGGGGCGTTTGCGCACGGCCTCCAGGCCTTCCAAAACCTGGATCTGATTTTCGTCGTAGGTGGTTTCGATCTTTTCGGGTGTCTGGTTCATGGTGTGTTCTGCTCCTTGTCTTTCCCCCGCGGGGGAATATCCATCGGGGATCTGTATGGGACGCGGCGGTGCCGGAGGCCGCCGGAAATGGCAAAATGCCGCAAAAAAAGGAAAAAGCGCCGAAAAAGCCGGGGCGCGGCTCAGACCAGGGGCTCGCCGGCCCGTTTGCGCAGGGTCTGGGTGGAAAGCTGGGAGATATAGACCACTGTACGGCCGTCCCTGCCGCAGCAGACGACGGCCGACTTGGGCAGCTCGTCGCTGACGTTGACCACCTGCCCCTTTTCCTCCCAGGCTGTCAGAAAGCGCTTGGTGTGCTTGCTCCAGGTCGAGGTGTCCAGGTCGAAAAGGCCGACGACGTCCTCCTGCAGAACGACGATCTCCCGGCCCAGATGCAGATACATGGGGCGATCTCCTCCCAACTGGCCCAATTCGGTGAAAGTGCCGGCCAAACAGACCGGCAAAAATACACATTAATTATAGCATAAACGGCTTATTGCTGCAACGCTTTTCTGCCGTCCGACAGCGGAAAAATGGCGGCGCGGAGGCAGAATTCCGTTGCAAAAGGCGGCTGTTTGTTGTACCATAAAATCATATGTCCGCCGCCGCGCGCCTTTTGACCGGACGGCGGAAAAAAACGGCGCCCCGAAGGGCGGAAAGGAGCGCGCATGGAGGAAAAACGGGTGGTTCTGGGCCTGTCGGGCGGCGTCGATTCGGCGGCGGCTGCCCTTCTGCTGCGCCGGATGGGATATCGCGTCCTGGGCGTGTTTCTGCAGGGACCGGGGGCCGATCCGGCGCCGGCGCGCCGGGCGGCCGCGGAGCTGGACATTCCCCTGGAGATCGTCGATATCCGGGAGGAGCTGGAGCGGAAAGTCATCTGCCCCTTTGTCGAAAGCTACCTGCGGGGCGAGACCCCCAATCCCTGCATCCTGTGCAATCCGGCCGTCAAGTTCCGCCGCCTGGCGGAAGCCGCCGACCGACTGGGGGCCGAAAAGATCGCCACCGGCCATTATGCCGTCGCCCGGGCGGGCAAACTCTACGCCTCCCCCAGCCCCAAGGACCAGAGCTATATGCTCTATCGCCTGCCGCCCGAGATCCTGGCCCGCTGCGTCTTTCCGCTGGGTGAGGTGGCCGACAAGGCCGAGACCCGGGCCGTTGCCGGCCGGGCCGGGCTGAGCAGCAGCCAAACGCCCGACAGCATGGAGATCTGCTTTATCCCCGGCGGCGACCACGGCGATTTCATCGAAAGCCGCGGCCTGCAGCCCAGAATGGGCAATTTCGTCGATGAGGAAGGCCGGGTGCTGGGACCCCACCGGGGCATCCACCGCTATACCGTCGGCCAGCGCCGGGGGCTGGGCATCGCCGCCGCCGGGCGGCTGTACGTCCGGCGCATCGACCCCGAAAGCGGCGATATCGTCCTTTCGCTGGAAGACCCTGTGGCCTCCGGCGCCGCGTTGGGCGGCATATGCATGACCGACCCGGCGTACAGTGACAAAGAGGCCATTCCCTGCCGGGTGCGGGTGCGCCATTCCCGCCGGTTCGAGGAGGGCGTCTTTCTGCCCCGAAAGGGCCGCGTCGAGTTTGTCCGTCCGGTGCGCGCCCTCACCCCCGGTCAGTCGGCCGTCTGCTACGGCGAGGACGGGCAGGTGCTGGGCGGCGGTTTCATTTTGCGAGAATAAACGCCCGGGCGGCAAAAACCATCCACAGCCTGTGGATACCGGGCGGTCCGCCCATCCATAATCAAAGGAACGGAGAAAAAGGTGAGTCCATGCAAGTGACAGTTTCTGGCCTGCGGGTCAATTATATCGACAACGGCCGGGGGCCGGAGGACGACCGGGAGGTCATTCTCTTCCTTCACGGCTGGGGCGCGCCCATCACGGCCTACCGGGCCGTTCTGGCGCCGCTGGAGGAAAAATACCGGGTGGTGGCCTTTGATATGCCCGGCGTAGGCGGCACCGACGAGCCGCCCATGCCCATGACCGTGCCCGATTATGTGGATTTTGCCGAAGGCTTTGCCCAGGCCGTGGGCATCACCCGGTGTATCCTCATGGGCCACAGCCACGGCGGCCGGGTGGCCGTGGGGCTGATGACCCGGGAAAAGGGCGGGCTGGAGGTGCCGCGGGCCGTCCTCATCGACGCCGCCGGCGTGCCGCCCCGCCGCAGCGCCGGCTATAAGATCCGCCAGCGGCTCTATAAATGCCTGCGGGTGCTGGGCACCAATCCCCTCACCCGGCCGTTGTTCGGCGAGCTGTACGAGGTCCAGCGCGACCGGCGCTCGTCGGCTGACTACAAAGCGGCCTCCCCCATCATGCGGAAGACCCTCTCCAACGTGGTCAATACCGATATGACCCCCTTCATGCCCCGGGTGCGGGCTGAGGTCCTGCTGGTCTGGGGCGAGAACGACACGGCCACCCCTCTGTCCGACGGACGGGAGATGGAGCGCCTGATCCCCGGCGCCGGCCTGGCCGTCATCCAGGGCGGCAGCCACTTCCCCTTCGTGGAAAATCCTGCCCAGTTCCGGGCCGTGCTGGCAGCCTTCCTGTAAGCTTCCTGTAAGACTGTCAGGCATGTCAGAAAACGGCTTCATATTCATAAATCAAAAAGATCAGCTGTGCCGGACGTTCCGGGCAAGCTGACCGATATCGGTGAAGGAGAACCTCATGCAAACCGTCCACATCTACGCTTTTCCGCTGCCGGCCCTGCTCTGCGTCCTCTGCTGCGCGCCGGCCGCCTTTCGGATCTACCGGCGCAGCGTTCATATGTTTCAGCTCTGCTCCTATCAGGATCCGTCGTATAAAAAATATCTGCGGGAAAACACGGCCGAGAGCTTCTCGGTGCGCCGCCTGCTGCCTCTGGGGCTGACGGCGGCCGGCCTGCTTTTCTGGCCGCTGGCGCCGGTGGGCGGCGGCCTCTTCCTGCTGGTCAATCCCGTCCGGGCCGGCAAAAAGCCCCTGGTCTGGACTGCCCGGGTCAAGCGGCTGACCGTCACGGCCGCCGTCATCTATCTGCTGCTGGCCCTGGTCCATCCGCTGCTGCCGGTGGTCTATGCCCTGGCCATGCCCTATGCCGTCATGGCGCTGGCATGGATCAACACCCCCATCGAAAAGCGCATCTCGGCCTGGTATATGAACGACGCCCGCCGCATCCTGCGGGCCAATACCGACGCCGGCATGCGGGTCATCGGCCTCACGGGCAGCTACGGCAAGACCAGCACCAAGTATTTCCTCAAAGAATTGCTTTCTGTAAAATATAATGCATATATGACGCCGGGTAATTTCAATACCCCCCTGGGCGTCACCCGGGCCATCCGGGAGGGCTTGCGCCCCACCCACGAGATCTTCCTCTGCGAGATGGGCGCCCGCCATGTGGGCGACATCACCGAGCTGTGCGATTTCGTCCATCCCGATATGGGCATCGTCACCTCCATCGGCCCCCAGCATCTGGAGACCTTCGGCAGCCAGGAGAACATCACCCGGGAAAAGCTGGCCCTCTATGAGGCCGTCAAAGACCGGGGCGGCGCCTTCCTGGGCGATGACAGCCCCCTGATCCACGGCGGCAGCTATACGGGCAACGTCACCCTCTACGGCACGGGTGAGGGCTGCGACTACCGGGGCGGCGACATCCGTGTGGGGCCCTTCGGCTCGGAGTTCACCATCACCGGGCCCGACGGCCGGACCGTCACCTTCAAGACCCGGCTGCTGGGCCGGGCCAACGTGCAGAACATCATCGGCGCCGTGGCCGTGGCCAATCGCCTGGGCATCGACATGCAGGCGCTGGTGCCGGCCGTGCGGGCGCTGGAGAGCGTCCCCCACCGCCTCTGCCTGGTGCCCGGCGGCGGCGACACCTGGTTCATCGACGACGCCTACAACAGCAACCCCGAGGGCGCCCGGGTGGCGCTGGAGACCCTCTCCATGTGCGGCGATATGGCCCGGATCCTGCTGACCCCCGGCATGGTCGAGCTGGGCGAGCTGGAGAGCCGGCTCAACGGCGAGCTGGGCCGGCAGGCGGCGGCCTGCTGCGACTACGCCGTGCTGGTCGATCCGCGCCGCGGTCCCGATATTCGCCGGGGCCTGCTGGAGGGCGGCTTCCCCGCCGACCGCATCTTCCTCACCGACACCCTGGAAAAGGGGCTGGATCATGCCCGGCGCATCGCCGGGCCCAAGATGATCCTGCTGCTCAACGACCTGCCCGACCACTATTAAAATAACTGTCAGAAAACCGCTGCGCTGGGTTTTGAAGTTGATTGATCCAAAAAAACGATGCACAGCCTGTGCAGAAATACAATACAAACCATCGAAAAAAGGAGCGACCGCTATGAGCATCAAGGTAGCCGTTGTCTGCGGCGGCAGCAGCGTCGAGCACGAGGTCTCGGTCATCACCGCCATGCAGGCGGCAGCCGCGCTGGACAGAAACAAATACACCCCCGTGGCACTGTATATCACCAAAGACAACCGGTTTTTCACCGGGGAGCACCTGCTGGATATCGACAGCTATAAAAACATTCCCGCCGCGCTGGAAAAGGCCATGGAGGTCATCCCCGTGCGCCGGGAGGGCAAGAGCTTCCTCATGTCCTTCCCGCCCAGGACCCTGGGCAAGGGCACCTTTATCGAGATCGACGCCGTGCTGACGGCCGTTCACGGCACCAACGTGGAAGACGGCACCCTGCAGGGCCTGCTGGAATACTGGGGCGTGCCCTATACCGGCTGCGACGTGTGCGCTTCGGCCGCCGGCATGGACAAGTGGGTCATGAAGGCCCTGTTCAAGGCCATGGACATTCCCTGCCTGGACGGCCTGTGCATCGGACGCACGGAGTTTTATGCCGATATGGAAGCCATCCTCGACCGGGTGGAGGCCCAGGTGGGCTATCCGGCCGTGGTCAAGCCCTCCAACCTGGGCTCCAGCGTCGGCATCAGCAAGGCCCGCGACCGGGCTTCGCTGGAGGAGGCCCTGGCCGTCGCCCTGGGCTTTGCCCAGACGGCCATCTGCGAGCACGCGGTGGAACACCTGCGGGAGATCAACTGCGCCGTGCTGGGCGACGGCGACAGCGCCCGCGCCTCGGTCTGCGAGGAACCCCTCAACGCCACCGATATTCTGACCTATAAAGACAAATACCAGAGCGGCGGCGGCGCCAAGGGCGCCAAAACCGGCGGCGCAAAGACTGCGGGCAGCGGCGCCAAAGGGGCCTCGGGCATGGCGTCCCTGGCCCGGCAGGTGCCGGCCGACCTGCCGCCCGAAACCGAAGCCCGGGTGCGGGAGCTGGCCGTGCGCGCCTTCCACGCCATCGGCGCTTCCGGCGTGGCCCGGGTCGATTTTCTGATGGACGGCCAGACCGGCGAGCTGTATGTCAACGAGATCAACACCATCCCCGGCTCCCTCTCCTATTATCTCTGGGAAGCGGCCGGCATGAGCTTTACACAGCTTGTGGATGAACTGATCCAGCTGGCCCTCAAGAAGCAGCGCGACCGGCAGAAGCTGTCCTTCTCCTTCGATACCAACCTGCTGGCCACGGCCTCCCTGCCGTCGGGCGGCGCGAAAGGCGGCGCCAAGGCGTAAAAAATCCACAGGCGGTGGATTAAAAAACAGGAAAAGCAGACAGAATACAGATATCTCCGGAGGGAGCGCCGCTAACCGCCTGGCGGAAAAGTTTCGCCTTCCCCCTTGCAATAGACACTTAAAAGGTGTATATTGACTGTGAAAACAAAGAAAATCAAAGGAGTGAACGACAATGGACAACAGGATTGTCTATGCGGACAACGCCGCCACCACACAGGTCGATCCCCGTGTTATCGATAAAATGCTGCCCTATTTCAGCACCGGCTACGGCAACGCCTCGTCCCTGTACGCCCTGGGCCAGTCGGCCCACACGGCGCTGGAGGAGGCCCGGAAAAACGTCGCCGCCGTCATCGGCGCCCAGCCCCGGGAGATCTTCTTCACCTCGGGCGGCACCGAGTCGGACAACTACGCCCTCCGGGGCATGATGCACTCCCGCCGCGCCGGCGGCCGCAGGCATCTCATCACCACCACCATCGAGCATCCCGCCATTCTTCAGACCTGCAAGGCTCTGGAGAAGGAGGGCTTCCGCGTCACCTATCTGCCGGTCGATCATTACGGCCTGGTCGATCTGGAGGCGCTGGACAAGGCCATCTGTGAAGACACCCTGCTGGTGTCGGTCATGGCGGCCAACAACGAGATCGGCACCATCGAGCCCATCGCCGAGATCGGTAAGCTGTGCCACGACCGCGGCGTCTATTTCCACACCGACGCCGTCCAGGCCTACGGCCATATCCCCCTGGACGTGCAGGCCATGAACATCGACCTGCTCTCCCTGTCCAGCCACAAGATCAACGGCCCCAAGGGCGTGGGCGCCATCTATATCCGTTCGGGCCTGCAGCCGGAGACCTTCATCACCGGCGGCGGCCAGGAAAAGGGCCGCCGCAGCGGCACCGAGAATATTCCCGGCATCGTCGGCCTGGGTGAAGCCGCCCGGCTCAAGCAGGCAGAGATGGCGGAGGAGAGCGCGCGGGTGCGCGCCCTGCAGCGCCGCCTCATCGACGGCGTGCTGCGCATCCCCCAGACCATCCTCACCGGCCATCCCACCCAGCGTCTGCCCGGCAACTGCAGCTTTGCCATCTCGGCCATCGAGGGCGAGAGCCTGGTGCTCTTCCTCGACCACGAGGGCGTCTGCGCCTCCACCGGCTCGGCCTGCTCCACCGGTTCGCTGGACCCCTCCCATGTGCTGATGGGCATCGGCCTGGCCCACGAGGTGGCCCACGGCTCCCTGCGCCTGACCCTGGGCCGGTTCAGCACCGAGGAAGACGTCGATCATATCCTGGAGGTCCTGCCCCGGATCGTCGAGCGTCTGCGCAGCATGTCCCCCGTCTGGAAGGATTGATCCGGACGCAACCAAACGAGAAGATTACCGGAGGAATAGAAAAATGCAGTATACAGAAAAAGTTATGGATCATCTGATGCATCCCAGAAATGTCGGCGAGCTGGAAAACGCCAACGCCATCGGCGAAGTGGGCAACATGAAGTGCGGCGACATCATGAAGATGTACATGTATATCAACGACGACGAGATCATCCAGGACGTCACCTTCAAGACCTTCGGCTGCGGCGCCGCCATCGCCACCTCGTCCATGGCCACCGAGCTGGTCAAGGGCAAGTCGGTCAAGGACGCCATGCAGCTGACCAACCAGGCCGTGATGGAAGCGCTGGACGGTCTGCCCCCCGTCAAGGTCCACTGCTCGGTGCTGGCCGAGGAAGCCATCCGCGCCGCCCTCACCGATTACTACACCCGCAAGGGCATCGACCCCGTTTCGGTGCTGGGCGAGCCCAAGCACCACGACGACGAGGAAGAGATCCCCGTGATCGATTGACCGGCCTGAAATTTCAGCGCATCAAAAGCAGCCCGCATGCGCGGGCTGCTTTTTTCTGTTTCCGGACGCAAAAAAGCCCCGGCGGCCTGCGGCCGCCGGGGCGGATGGGGGATCTCAGCCCTTGATGTACTTGATGATGCGGGCCATGGCTTCCTTGATGTTGTCCTGGGAAGTGGCCAGGTTGAAGCGGGCGAAGGTGGCCCACTTTTCCCCACCGAACCAATCGCCGTAGTCGACGGCCAGGCGGCAGGAATCCTGGATAAAGTGCTTCATATCCTCACCCTTGACGTAAGCGCCGAAATCGACCCACTGCAGATAGGTGCCTTCCAGGGGCGATACGACGGCCTGAGGCAGCTCGGCGGCCAGGGTGTTCTTGATGTATTCGGCGTTCTCGTGGATGATGTCCAGCACGCCCTCCAGCCACTCGCGGCCGCCGCCGAAGGCGGCTTCCACGGCCACATAGCCGAAGGCGTTGCCGCCCTTGATGCGGACGGAGGCGGTGAAGGCGTCGTATTCGGCCCGCAGCTTTTCGTCGGGCAGGATGACGAAGGAGTTCTGGCAGCCGGCCAGGTTGAAGGTCTTGGAGCCGGCGGTGATGGCCACCAGCATATCGGTGTAGCCCGGGATGTTGAGGATCTCGGTGTGCTCATAGCCGGGCATGATCAGGTCGTGATGGATCTCGTCGGCCACCACAAAGACGCCGTGCTTGCGGCAGATCTGCAGCATCTGCTCCAGCTCCTCCCGCTTCCAGACGCGGCCCACGGGGTTGTGGGGCGAGGAGAGGATGAAGAGCTTGACGTTGTTCTCTACGATCTGCTTTTCAAAATCGGCGAAGTCGACGGTGTAGATGCCGTTTTCGCAGACCAGATCGCTGGAGACCAGCTTGCGGCCGTTGTTGTTGATGGCGTCCAGGAAGGGATAATAGACCGGCTTCATGACCAGAACGGCCTCGCCGGGCTGGGTCTTCATGTTGACATACCAGTTGATGGGCGAAACGACGCCGGGGGCGAAGCGCAGCCACTCCCGCTGGATCTCGCAGTTGTGATACTTCTTCTCCCAGTCGATGAAGTTCTGATAGTAGCCGGCGGGTACCTTGTAATAGCCGTAGATGCCGAAATCGACGTACTTCCTGGCGGCGTCAATGACGCACTGGGGCACGACGAAGTCCATATCGGCCACCCACAGGGCCATCAGATCGCCGTCACCGAAGCGGGCGTCCATGGCGTCCCATTTGTTGCAGTTGGTGCCGACGCGGTCGACATACTTGATCTGTTCGGACATGGTAGGATCCTCCTTATAATATGAAAAATAAATGGAGACAGGGATTTACAGGCCCATTGTGGCCGGCACCGGCCGGGGGCCCTGGGGCGTGAGCTGCCATACCGGGCCGTAAAAGCCGGTGCGGCTGCCCTGCCCGCCGGAAGCGGGCTGATATAGGATGATGCCGTCATCGCCCAGGCCGTAGCCACCCTGCGCAAGGGCAGGATGGGCAAGATCACCGGGCGGCTCGAAATGGGGCACCAGGGTGAAAGGCACGCAGCCCAGCCCCGGATAGGTGCAAAACTGCCGGTGGCCGCTTTGGGGCGTGCAGACGACGGTTTTGGCCAGATTCATGGCGCCGGCACTCATGCCGATGAGCAGGCCGTCGTGGGCGCGCAGCACGGGCGGCAGGCCATAGCGCTGCCAGTCGGCCCATTCGGCCGGCGTGTCGCCGCCCGACAGCCACAGCACCTCGGCCGTCCGAACGGCTTCCTGCGCCGCTTCCGGCGTCATGCGGCCGTCGACTACCTGCGTTTGGGCAAAGGTGACGCCGCCGTCTTTCAGCATCTGGAGAAAGAGGTGAAAATACCGGTCGGTGCGGGCGTGGTCCTGATCAAAATCCGAGGCGACAAAGGCCAGACTGCGCCGGCCGCCCACGGCCTGCCGGAAGATCCGGGCGACGCCGTCGTCCAGCCCCTTGGGGAACATGCTGGTCAGCAGATAGAGGGCCATGATCCGTTCCTTTCTTGAAATGAATAATGAATATCGTGCTTTTCCTGCGCAACATCACTTGTACGCTTTGGCAAGCGCGCGTTTTTCTGTTACTTTCGTCCGGCCGAAAGTAACCAAAGGCCGCCGGGGGCGCTTTAAGCCGCCCCCCGGGCCCCCAGGCGAGGGTGTAAAGGGTTGTGGTGTGCTTTCCCAGACACATGGGAGCCGCGACCCGAAGCCCCGCTGACGCGGAACGGCTCCGGGTCGCTCACGATGCGCGTCATCACCCGGAAGTTATGAAGGGCCTGTTTTTTTGTCTGGCTGCTTTATCATCGGGCCGGGAAACTCGCTGAAGCGGACGAATTTGGGTGCTGCGCCGCACAGGAGCCTCCCTTGTGCAAAGGGAGGTGGGGTCGAAGACCCCGGAGGGATTGAGTTTTTCCTGCGCAACATCACTTGTACGCTTTGGCAAGCGCGCGTTTTTCTGTTACTTTCGTCCGGCCGAAAGTAACCAAAGGCCGCCGGGGGCACTTTAAGCCGTCCCCCGGACCCCCAGGCGAGGGTGCACCGGGGCTGTGGTGTGCTTTTCCAGATACATGGGGGCCGCGACCCAAGGCCCCGCTGACGCGGAACGGCCCCGGGGTGCTCCCGCAGTTCGCCTGTGCCCGGAAGTTATGAAGAACCTGTTTTTTGTCTGGCTGCTTTATCATAAGGCCGGGAACCTCGCTGAAGCTGTACCGGACTGCGCTTCAGGCGGCCCGATGGTGATGCTGCCTGCAGCCTGCCGCGGGCCGCAGCATCGAGTTTGCGGAGAGCGGAGCCGTACGAATGTAATTCTCTATACGGATGTCCGGCGGAACCGCGCTCCAATGAGCGACCTAAAGACGCATCGGTGTTATCGGGCGCACGGTCGCGGCATCCACGCTTCGGTCAGACGGCAGCAAAGCCCACCTGCGCCATGGCCGGGGGGTTCGGGGGGCGGCTTCGCGCCCCCGATGCGCTTTGGTTACTTTCGCGCAGTCGAAAGTGACGGTCACGCGCGTCCCCGATGCGCTTTGGTCACTTTCGCGCAGTCGAAAGTGACAGATCACGCGTTTTGGTTACTTTGGGCAGCCGGAAGTGACAGAAAAATTTTTACAGTGTGCCGCGGTAAGTGATCTTACCGGCCTTGCCGGAGGCGCAGACGATCTCAAAGGGGTCGCCGGCCTTGCCGCGCACGACCCACTGGGCCTTTTTGCGCAGGGGCCCGGCCTGGTCGGTGGACTGGGTGATGCCCCAGCCGCCGGCGATGAGGCCGCTGTGGCCTTCCAGATGGCCCAGCCTGGCCTTGGCGTCGCCCTGCAGCACAGGCAGGCCGCAGAGCTCCAGGCTGACGCCTTCCAGCCGCTTGGACTTGAGGCCCTCCCGGAAGACGTAGGTGGACATATAGCCGCGGTTGCCCGCCACGGCCTCGATCTGCCAGACGTCCTCGCTCAGCTGGGTCTTCTCCACCCGGTCGATGGACAGGGAGGGCAGCAGCCGCACCAGACGCAGCAGGAAACGGGTGTGCTTGGCCACCTCCTGCTCCAGATAGGGCGCGGGCGGATTCTGGGAGATGAACTTGGCGTCGCAGCCGCCCAGCTCCACGGGACCCAGCTGGGGATGGTCGAAGGGCTTCCAGGCCATATAATGATCGGGGCCGACGTTTTCGTCGATCCAGCGGATCATGGCGCAGAGCTCGTCTTCCTTCTCCTCGTCGCTCTTGTCCTCCCGGGGCGGATAGACGGGATGGAGGCCCGAACGCTCGGCCAGATCCCAGCATTCGATGGTCATGGCCGGGATGCCCAGCACGAAGTGGCAGAAATCGTCAAAGCCGCCGCAGGTCTGGGGATGGGACTGGGGCATGTACTGGTCGTAGAGATTGAGCACCGGGTAGCCGTTTTCCTGATTTGCGATCTTGCCCATGGCTCTGTAGAGGGCCACGTCCTGGGGAATGGCGTCTTTGGCGCTCTTATAGCCGGGGGTATAGAGGTTCTGGCCGCCGGAGGTGTGCATATCCACCACGGCGCAGACGTTGGGATGGGCCAGCAGGAAGTCGGCATTGGCCCGGGTCTCGGGGTTGGAGAGGGGATAATCGCCCGAGCCCTTCTGCTGGTCCTCCGGCTGCCAGCCGATGGGATAGTTGCGGTTGAAGTCGTTGCCGAAGGGGGCCGGCGCCGGCCGGATCTCCAGGCCGTCCCAGTTTTCCAGCTCGCCTTCGTCATAGACGTTGTAAAACTCGCCCAGCAGGTCGTCGGGCTGGCGGCGGACCATGACGCGGGGGTCCTTCTCCGAAACCTTCCAGGCGCCATAGGGGGTCTTGACGCGCATCATGCGGATGACGCCGTCGCCGTCCATATCCTTGCGCTGCAGGCCGGGCATGGGCCGGCTGAAGGGATAGAGCCGGGGGGCCGAGCGCAGGGTGTCGGGGGTGGTCAGATAATATTCCGAGCCGTCGGGCGATACCCGGGGCACGGCGTAGAGGGTGTAGTGGTCGAGCAGATACCGGATGGATTCATCATCGGTGTTGCTCAGCACGGTGTCCAGCAGATACATGACGGTCATGCTGCCGGTCACCTCGCCGGCATGGATGTTGCCCTCCACATAGAGGGCCGGCTTGTCTTCAAAGCCGCCGGTCGCCCGGTTTGTCACCTTGAGGATCCACTGCTGGCGGCCCTCAGGGGTCTGGCCGATGGACGAAAGCTCGGTCAGGTCGGGATGGTCGGCCGCGTGCCTGTGCAGGATCTGGGTGATCTCGTCGTACTTATAATAGTGATCGTAGACGTATGTGTGTTTCAATCTTGCGCCTCCTTTGGTCGAACGGTGGTAGGATCGATGGAAGATCGTCTTTTCGTTCCGGATTTATTGTATCATTCCAACAGAAAATCTTCAATACTCCGGCGGTAATTCTTCCTTTTTGCCCATACCGGCGCCTCAGATCAGAATGGCCTCGTAGGGTATGTTCAGAACCGTGCGGAGCCCTTTCAGTTCGTCGGGATAGAGGTGCCGCTGCCCCACCTCGATTTTGGCCAGGGCGCTGCGGGTCATGTCGCAGCCGGCCACCTGCAGCCGGGCGGCCAGCTGCTCCTGGGTCAGCCCCCGTTCCCGGCGCAGCGCCCGGATGTTTTTGCCCAGCACCCTGCTGTATTCGTAATCCATATGACAATACCTCCTGCACCGGAATAAGTGCATTTATGTATTGATTTTACGAATTCCCCATGTTACAATTGCACTAATATAGTGCAATTCGCTGGATTTTGCAGGGGATGCAAAACTTTGCGGAAAAATGAAAAAAACCATGGTATGGGGCTTTTTTCTTGCTTTTTATCTGTTTTTCTAAAAAACTGATGATTGCAAAAGAAAGGAACGCCCGCTATAATAAACTTATATTCTAATCGATATTCTGTTTCAAAAGGAGGCGATGATCCTGTGATCCCTCTGAAAATTCAGTTTTTTGGCGGCTTTTCCATCACATGCGGTGGGCACACCATCGCAGACACCGCCAACCGGTCCCGCAAGCTGTGGACCCTTTTGGAATATCTGGTGACCTTTCGCGGCCGCGCGGTCCCGCAGGAGGAGCTGATCGAGCTGCTCTGGCCCGACGGCGGCACCGACAATCCCACCGGCTCTCTCAAGACGCTGGTCTACCGCGCCCGCACTCTGCTGGATTCCCTGCGGCCGGGCCTGGGCCGGGAGCTGCTGACCTACGGCCGCGGCGCTTATCAGTGGAACGATGCCGTTCCGGCCCAATTGGATATCGAGTTTTTTGAGGCCGACCTGCGCCTGGCCGCCGAGGAGGAGGACGACCAGCGCCGGCTGGCGCTGCTGCTGGAGGCCGCCGGCCTTTACGGGGGCGATTTTCTGCCCCGCATGAGTGGGGAATCCTGGGTCCTGCCTCTGTCGGTCTATTATCATACCCAGTATCTGACGGCTGTGCGCCAGGCTGTCGGGCTGCTGGAGGGGCAGGAGCGCTGGCCCGAAAGCATCGCCCTCTGCCAGCGGGCCATCGTCGTCGACGCCTACGACGAGGACATGCACGCTTCGCTTATACGCGGCCTGTGGAAGACCGGCGAACGGCAGCAGGCCCAGCTTCACTATAATTCGGTCATCAGTCTCTTTTTCGCCCGCTTCGGCATCCGGCCCTCCGGCAAGCTGACCCGGGTCTATCAGGAGATCCTGCGGGCCGACGGCGCCGTGCGGCTGGATCTGGACAATATCCAGAAGCACTTGTACCGGGACTATACGCCTGGGCCGCTCTTCTGTGAATACGCCGTCTTTCAGGATTTCTGCGACCTGTACCGCCGCGCGATGACCCGTACGGGCGATCCGGTGCAGCTCTGCCTGCTGACCCTTCAGCCCGACGCGGCGGCCTCCCAGCACATCAGCCGCATGATGGAACGGCTGCATGCCGTCATCTCCGGCCGCCTGCGCCGCAGCGACGTCTTTACCCGGTGCAGCGTCAGCCAGTATCTGCTGCTGCTTCCCCGCGTCACGCCGGAAGAGGCGGCCCAGACGGCCCAGCGCCTGTGCCGTGCCTTTGCCGAGAGCGGCGTGGGCGGCGGCATGACGGTGGAGGCCAGCCTCCAGCCGCTGGAGCCCGACGCCGGCGCGCCCGTTCCCGACGACTGCGGCCTGCCGGTGCGGGCCAAGCTCCGGTAGGCGCAGAAAGCCTCTGCCGGATCGACTGAAAATTAAATCTCCGGGCCAGTATAAAACAGAAGATCCTCCGTATGACGTGATCATTGCGTCCATACGGAGGATCTTTTTGGTGTTTTTGCCGCGTTCCCGGCCTGGGCTTTTGGGTCAATGGGTCCTTTCTTCCGACACCACCTCGTAAGCCGGATAAGCGTGGTCCAATGTATAACCGAGCTTTTCGGCCAGGTGCACCGAATACAGATTGTGCGCGTCCCAGCTGGGATACAGCCCCTCGTCCAGACACCGCAGGATGAGGGCCGCGCATGCGATGGTGGCCAGATGCTTTCTTCGTTCCGTTTCCACGGTATCTACTTCGATCTCGATGCCCCGGTCGTAACGGGTATAGGAAGAAGCCCCGGCCACGATCTTTCCCTCTTTCAGAATGACCATGCCGCGGCCCAGGGTCAGATACCGTTCTTTATTCTCAAAGGCAGAAACGAAATCGGCGGTGACGGGGTTTTGCAGGCAAAGATCGTAGATGGCCCCGTCGATGGGCTCCAGCCGGTATTCCGGCGGCAGCTTGCCGACTTCCTGCCGCAGCATTTCGGTATCGAACCGCGTGTCTTTTTTGATGGCGTACCGGGTAATGCGCTTTGCCGAAGGATAACAGCTTTCGATCAACGCGGCCCAGGCCTCGTTCTGGGGGACCATGATGACGAAGCCGCGCGGCTTATGCTGCACCAGTTCCCGGTCCGGCAGGCCGGCAAAAAAGCCGAAACATCCGACGAAGGCAAAGGCCGACCGGGGGTTTTCCCTGTCGGTCACCCAGATCCGGCCCATGACCTTTTGCAGGCAGGAATAGATCAGCGTTTCCTGCCAGCCGGCAAAGAGCGCTTCCACCTTTGCGGTGTCCTGGAGTTCATAGACCAATGAGCTTCCTCCTTTTTACGAAAACGAAATATGCCCCATCCACGGGCCTGCTGTTTTGCGGGGCAAATCCGGCTTACATGCCCAGTTCTTCGTCCACCAGCAGGACGGTGGCGGGCATGCCGTTCATGGGATAGTGGGAGATGAGGGTGGCGCGGCACAGGCAGTTGGGGCTGCCGCAGTTATAACACTGCTTGCCGTCGGCGCAGGGCAGCTTGCTGCCCAGGCGCTGGGCATTTTTGGGCGTGGCCACGTTGCGCACCCGGTGGATGGCGGCGTGGAGGTCGGGCGTCAGCTTGTTCATGCCCACCACCAGATACTGGTGCTTGTGGCCGTAGGCCAGCGAAGCCAGCCGGTTGCCGGTGCCGTCGATGTTGACCGACTGGCCGTCTTCGGTCATGGCGTTGACCGAGCTGATATAGACCTCGGCCCGGGCGGCCAGGTCGCGCACGGCGTTCTGGCTGCCGTACTGCGCCGTCTGTTCGGGCAGCCAGTGCCAATAGACGGTGTTGTGGGCGCCCAGCACCTTGTCCAGCTCCAGCTGATGGGCCGTCCAGGAGCCGCCGATGCCGACGGTGGTGTCGTGGATATGGGATTCCAGCCACTGGGCGGCCTCCCGGCCGGTGGCCAGCGAAATGACTTCATAGCCGCGCCTGCGCAGATTCTCAATGACTTTCTGTTTGTCGATCATAGACGGTTCCTCCCTGAAATACAGATTCATATCTTCAGTATAGTAGCCGGGAAAAGTCCTGTCAAGCGCGGCAGCCTTGACAGGCCGCCGCGCCTTGTGCTATCGTGAAAACAAAAAAGGCGGTTTTTACATATGAAAAAGACCCTCAACGCCATCCTCTTTATCCTGCTGCTCTCGGCGGCCATTCTGGCCTACGGCATCGTTACCTCCCGCACAGCCCTCACCAGCGCCCTGGCCTTTCCCGAATCGGGACTGGAGGTTACCGTCTGGGTGCCCGACAGTCAGAAAAAGGCCGTTCTGGACGCCGGGCAGATCGATGAACTGACCGGCCTGCTGGCCCGGGTGGGCATGGGCGGCCAGGAGGAAGCCCCCAAGGCCTCCAGTCTGACGGCCGAATACAGGGCCTTCAGCATCACCGTCACCGGGGACGGCTACGGCACCCACGAGTTCCTCTTTCTGGGCGCCACCGGCCAGGGCTATCTCGTCCGCAGTGCCCGCGACGTGCGCCTGACCGGCTGCGGCGAGATCTGCGCCTTTCTGGAAACGGTGGAGCTGGCCGAAACCGAAGAATAAACCCCATGGGGGAAAGCGTTTGAAGTGTTCCCTGCGCTGTGGGACGAATGGGACCCCTGCCAGATTTGTGTGACGGCGCTGAAAAAAGATCCTCCCGATGCCTGCGTGATCCGGGCATCGGGAGGATCTTGTGTTTTACCATATGGCGCGGGTCATGGCGCCTTCGTCGACGCGGCGCGTGAGGCTGCAGGTGTAGGTGGTGAAATGGCGGCGCCAGAAGCCGTCGCCTGCCAGGTTGAAGCTCTCGTAATCGACCCCCAGGCGGGCAGCGCCCTCGCTGTGCAGCACGCCGGCCGTATATTCCAGCAGGGCCGCCGCTCCGCCGGTGTGCCGCCAGGCCGGCTCGAAGCAGGCACCGCAGATGTTCTTCATAGACGGGTGACGGGTGAGGAAGTTCTCCCCCTCGCCGCCCACTTCCATAAAGCCCACCAGGCGGTGATCGAAAAAAGCGCCGAACAGGCGGGTATCCCGGGCCTCGGCCCGGACGAGCCACCGGTCGAACTGGGCGGGGCTGTCCGACATAAAGCAGGGGCTTTGGGTCAGGTGCTGCGCCAGCAGGCGGCGCAGGGGCCGGACCAGCGGGATCTCCTCCCGCCGCAGCTCCCGGCACACCAGACCCCGGGGCACATCCACCGGCCGCGGGTCGGTCAAGCGGACGGCGTCGACGCACCGCTGGCCGAAGCCGCAGCGCCAGAAGGTCTCCATGGCCGTGCGGTCGCTGTCGTACAGGGCGATGGAATGATAGCCAGCGCCGGCCGCCACCCATTTTTCGGCCGCCGCCTGATAGAGCCGCTGCCACAGGCGGGCGCCGCTCCCGGGCAGGACGCCGTGGGCATGGATGGGCGAAAAGACGCCGGCGGCCGTCGAGCCGTAGGCCATGGGCCGGGGGTCCCGCACGGCCAGAAAGCCCACCAGACGGCCCTCCTCCAGGGCGGCCACGCCCAGGCCGTTTTCCGCCATGGGCGTCAGGTCGGGCAGGTCTTCGGGGCTGCATGGGGGCAGGTCGGGCACGGCCTGCCGGGCCTGCCGGGCGGCCTCCCATGCCAACAATCGGGCCTGCGGCAGATGCCGGGGCTGCAGGTCGCAGATGGTCATGTCGTTTCCTCCTCACAGATCTCAAGATGGCTTGTATCGTAGCATACGCGGGCGCGCAGACGGCGCAGCAGGATGTTTTTGCGCCGCACCCATGCCTCCCTTGTGCAAAGGGAGGTGGGTCCGCAGGACCCGGAGGGATTGTGCTTTTCCTGCTCAACTCCACCTGTCCGCATTGGCAAGTGCGCGTTTTGTTGTTACTTTCGTCCGGCCGAAAGTAACCAAAGGGCACCAGGGGCGCTTTAAGCCGCCCCCCGGACCCCCAGGCGAGGGTGTAAAGGGTTGTGGTGTGCTTTCCCAGACACACGGGAGCCGCGACCCGAAGCCCCGCTGACGCGGAACGGCTTCGGGTCGCTCACGCAGTTCGTCTGCGCCCGGAAGTTATGAAGGGCCTGCTTTTTTGTCTGGCTGCTTTATCATCGGGCCGGGAACTTCGCTGAAGCGGACGAATTTGAGTGCTGCGCCGCGCCCATGCCTCCCTTGTGCAAAGGGAGGTGGGTCCGAAGGACCCGGAGGGATTGTGCTTTTCCTTCTCAACTCCACTTTTCCGCCTTGACAGGCGCGCGTTTTGTTGTTACTTTCGACTGCCCGAAAGTAACCAAAGGGCACCGGGGGTGCTTTAAGCCGCCCCCCGGTCCCCCAGGCGAGGGTGTGACCTTTTTCCTCTCCGTCCCCGGAGATGCGGCGCTTGCGAAGTCCGGCCGCGCCCGGAAGTTATGAAGACCTGCTTTTTTGTCTGGCTGCATCGCCGTAAGGCCGGGAACTTCGCTGAAGCGGACGAATTTGGGTGCTGCGCCGCACCCATGCCTCCCTTGTGCAAAGGGAGGTGGGGTCGAAGACCCCGGAGGGATTGTCAGATCGCGCTGAAGCGGCAAAAGAATTCCACAGGTTGTGAAAAGCCGGATGATCCTGGGATCATCCGGCTTTATCATAGCACAGATCGGTTTACTTTTCCACCGAGGCCGCGCGGGCGGTATGCGCCGGAGCATCGTGGGGCGGCGTATAGACCTCATGGATGGGCAGCACGGTGACGAAGGCCGTGGGGTCCAGGCGGGCGATGTGGTTGATGAGCTTTTTATATTTATCTTTGTCCAGGATGGTGATGATCTCCCGGCGGGTGCGGTCGTCGTAGGCGCCGTGGGCTTCATAGACGGTGGCGCCGGCGTCCAGGTCGCGGAGGATATACTGCAGAAGGGCTGTTTCCTCCCGGGAGATGATGCACACCCGCTTTTTCTCATTCATGCCGAAGATGAAATGGTCCAGGGCCACGCCGCTCATATAGGTGCCCACCACGGCCAGCAGCACGGTGCGGACGTCGTAGAAAAAGGCCGACGACACGGCGACGCACAGGCCGGCGGCCGACGCCGCCTTGCCCATATCCATGTGCAGGTATTTGTTGAGGATCTTGGTGACGATGTCCAGGCCGCCCGAGGAGGCGTTGCGGTTAAAGAGAATGGTCTGGCCCACCGAGCAGAAGAAGATGAAGCAGCAGAGGTCGGTCAGCGGATCGCCCATGATGGAGCCCTGATTGGGGAAAAACCGCTCCAGCAGGCCCATGACGGCCGGCAGCAGGATGGAGGTATAGACCGTCTTGGCGCCGAATTCCCGTCCCAGCAGGATAAAGCCCAGAATGAGCAGGCCGACGTTGAGGACCATGGTGATGGCGGAAATGCTCAGCGGCAGCAGGTTGGACAGAATGAGCGCCAGACCCGAGATGCTGCCCAGGGGGATGGCGCTGGGAATGATGAAGAAATAGACCGACGCGGCGATGAGCGCCGTGGCCAGCGTGATGGCGGTCAGGTCGACCGCAGCCTTGCCTTTTTTCATAGGGTACCTCCGCAGCGGGCCGGCTGGCCCGGATTTCGCTTTGCAGCGGCATCTATCCTATCATCATTCTGTTTTCCGCGCAAGGGGGCGGCCCGCCGTCAAAAAACCGCCCCGGAGGGTTTTGCCCGGGACGGTGGGCGCCGTGTTTCCCGCGGCGATATTTTTCCCCTTTCCCTGCCGAAAAAGAATATTCGGCCGCCGGGCATCCGGCGCAATAAAAAACCCGGCTTGTCCTTTTGGGACAAGCCGGGCAGGAGATCTGTTTGGAAGAACGCAGGCTTAGAAAATGCCTTCAGCCATCATAGCCTCGGCGACCTTCTTGAAGCCGGCGATGTTGGCACCGGCGACCAGGTCGTAACCAAAGCCGGCTTCTTCAGCGGCCTTGGCCGAGTTGTCGTGGATGTTCTTCATGATGCTCTGCAGCTTGGCATTGACCTCTTCGGGCTCCCAGCTGTAGCGCATGGAGTTCTGAGCCATCTCCAGAGCCGATGTGGCGACGCCGCCGGCGTTGACAGCCTTGGAGGGGGCAACGCACTTGACATTCTTCTGCAGATATTCCAGAGCTTCGTTGGTGGTGGGCATGTTGGCGACTTCGATGTAGTACTGGACGCCGTTGTCGACCATCTGCTTGGCCTCGGTCATGCCGATCTCGTTCTGATAGGCGCAGGGCATGCAGATATCGACCTTCTCGCCCCAGACCTTGGCCTTGGGAACGAACTTGACGCCGAACTTGTCAGCGTAATCCTGGGCGCGGTCACGGCCGGAAGCACGCATCTCCAGCAGATAGCCGATCTTCTCGGGGGTGACGATGCCGTCGGGATCGTAGCAGTAGCCGTCAGGACCGGAGATGGTGACGACCTTGCCGCCCAGCTGAGCGACCTTCTCGCAGACGCCCCAGGCAACGTTGCCGAAGCCGGAAACGGCGACGGTCTTGCCTTCGAGGGTCTCGCCGAAGTGCTTCAGAACTTCGACCAGATAGTAAGTAGCGCCGTAGCCGGTGGCTTCGGGACGGAAGTAGGAGCCGCCGTAGGACAGGCCCTTACCGGTCAGAACGCCGTTCTCCCAGACGTTCTTGATGCGCTTGTACTGGCCGTACAGATAGCCGATCTCGCGGCCGGCAACACCGATATCACCGGCGGGAACGTCGACGTCGGGACCGATGTGGCGATACAGCTCGGTCATGAAGGCCTGGCAGAAACGCATGATCTCGTTGTCGGACTTGCCGCGGGGGTCAAAGTCGGAGCCGCCCTTGGCGCCGCCGATGGGCAGGCTGGTCAGGCTGTTTTTGAAGGTCTGCTCAAAGCCCAGGAACTTCATGGTGTCCAGGGTGACATCGGGATGGAAGCGCAGGCCGCCCTTGTAGGGGCCGATGGCGCCGTTGAACTGGACGCGGTAGCCGCGGTTGACGTGGACTTCGCCCTTATCGTCGACCCATGTGACGCGGAAAGAGATCTGGCGATCGGGTTCGCACATTCTCTCCAGCAGGCCGGCCTTTTCATACTCGGGATGCTGAGCGACAACACCCTCGATGCTCTTGAAGACTTCTTCAACTGTCTGGATGAACAGGTTTTCGCCCTTGTTGCGGGCCTTGACTTCGTCCAGAACTCTCTGCATGTAAGCGTTCATTGGTATCTCCTCCAATAAAATATTTTCATACATGATCTGGTGTACGGGCGGTCCCCGTACATCTTCATGGTAACGCTAACCGCCCCAAAAGTCAAGCAAAACAGAGGGTTTTGCCGCGCAAAAAAGTTGCTGCCGGAGGCGGCGGGCGGCAAAGGGTCCCGGATAAATTCCCATTATAAATTTGTATGCGCCGAAAAGGCTTCCGGCGGCCGTCCGGCTGGAAGCCGGCCGCGTCTATTCCGAAGCCGAGCTGGGCGACCTGCTGGACGCCTGGCACACCTTCCACGACCCGGCCACCCTGCGGCGGGAGCTTTACAACAACCGCTTCCTCGACCGTTCTCCCGACGGCCGCGCCTACTGGGCCACGCCCGGCGAGGGGCAGGCGTAAAAAAAGAGCGTCCGGCCGGACGCTCTTTTTCTCTGAAAGCCATGCAGAGGGCCTTAAATATATCTTAATCTCCCGGCGGCGCTATTCCAATTGAAATTTTGTGAATTTCATGTTAAAATCAAACCAGTATATCATCGGCCATCTGTTCGTTTTGACAGGGATGGAGCAAAGAGGGAGATTGTTTTTACATGTTAGGTTTCTATAATTACACCGTCGTGCTGACCTATATCGGCGCGGCGTCGGGGGTTTATGGCATCATGTCGACCCTCACCCGGCAAAGCCCCCGCATCGGCATCATCTGTCTGATGCTGTCGGGCCTGTGCGATATGTTCGACGGCGCCGTGGCCAAGACCCGCAAGCGCACCGATGACGAAAAGCGCTTCGGCATCCAGATCGATTCGCTGGCCGACCTGATCTGCTTCGGCGTGCTGCCGGCCTGCATCGGCTATGCCATCGGCCTGCGCAGGCCCTGGCACCAGTGGATCCTGGTGGGCTATGCACTGGCCGCGCTGATCCGGCTGGCCTATTTCAATGTCATGGAGGAAAACCGTCAGAAGCGTGAAGACGGCCGCCGCACCCAGTATGACGGCCTGCCGGTCACCTGCTCGGCGCTGATCTTCCCCTTTATCTATGTGCTGATCCCCCAGTTCGGTCTGGCCTATCTGCCCACGGCCTACGGCTTGACCATGGTGATGACGGCCTTTGCCTTTCTGGCCACCTTCAAGGTCAAAAAGTTCAGCCTGAAGGGCAATATCCTGCTGGTTTTTCTGGTGGCGCTGGCCGCCATTCTGCTCCTGGCGCGCAATGTCGTTATCTGAGCGTTTTCGGCGGCCCCCCTGCCCGCCCCCGGCCGAGGGCGGCGTATTGGCCGCGCTGTACGGCGGACGGCTCTCTTTTCTGCTGCCCGTGATCTCGGCCCCCATCCTCAGCCGCCTGGCCGGCGCCTTTCTCGACAGCCCCTTGTCCACCCCTTTCATCCGGGGGTTTATCCGCAAAAACAACATCGATATGTCCGACTATCCCCGGGAGAAATATAAGAGCTTCAACGCCTTTTTCACCCGGGAGATCCTGCCCGAGCGCCGGCCCGGCCGCATCGAAAGCGACCCGCGCGACCTCATATCCCCGGCCGACAGCCGTCTGACCGTCTATCCCATCGGCGGCGACACCAGCTTCCGCATCAAATACGGCACCTATTCCGCCGCCTCCCTGCTGGGCGGCGGGGACCGGGCCGCCGCCTTTGCCGGCGGATACTGCATGGTCTTTCGCCTGTCGGTGGACGATTACCACCGCTACTGCTTCTTCGACAGCGGCCGCATGGGCCGCCGCTGGCGCATCCCCGGCAGGTACTATACAGTGCAGCCGGCCGCTCTGCGCACCCACGATTATTTTAAAGAGAACACCCGGGAATGCTGCCTGATGGAGACCGACCATTTCGGCACGGCCGCCTGCGTCGAGATCGGGGCCACCTTCGTGGGCCGCATCGTCAACCGGGATGTCCGGTCGTTCGCCCGGGGCGAGGAAAAGGGCCGGTTTGAGTTCGGCGGCTCCACCGTCGTGCTGCTGCTGGAAAAAGGCGCCGCCGTCATCGACGCCGATATTCTGGAAAACTCCCAAAAGGGGCTGGAGACCCGCGTCCGCATCGGCGAGCCGGTGGGGCGGGCCCTTCGCTGATCCTGCGTGAAGCATAAAAAACGGATCCTGCATGGGGCAGGGTCCGTTTTTGGATATACTGATCGTACTGCATGATACATCTGCGAGGTGACTTTATGAAACACGGCTTTTCTCTGCGGCGGCTGGGCCGCGACCTGTTTTTTGATCTTCTGGGCAGCCTGCTCATCGCCGCCGGCATCTACAATTTTGCCCTGGAGGCCAACTTTCCCCTCACCGGCATTTCCGGCATCTGCCTGATCCTCTACCGCCTCTTCGGCCTGCCCATCGGTCTGGGCACCGTGCTGCTCAACATCCCCATCGCCCTGCTCTGCTGGCGGCTGCTGGGGCGCGGCTTTTTCCTGCGCTCCATCCGCAGCATGCTCATTTCCTCCTTCTTCATCGACGTGGTGGCCCCCCTGCTGCCCGTCTACCACGGCGACCGCCTGCTGGCTGCCGTCTGCACCGGCGTCCTTTCGGGCCTGGGCTACGCCATCATTTACCTCAACAATTCCTCCACCGGCGGCAGCGATTTTATCATCATGGCCGTCAAGGCCCTGCGGCCCCATCTGTCGCTGGGCAATATTTCCTTTGCCACCGACAGCACCATCATCCTGCTGGGCGGCCTGCTCTTCAGCGACGCCGACGGCATCATTTACGGCATGATCATGGCCTATCTGCTGTCCCAGATGGTCGATAAGGTCATGTACGGCATCGACCGGGGCAAGGTGGCCCTCATCGTCACCGATCAGGGCAGCGTCATGGCCGCCGAGATCGAGCGCCGCACCGGCCGGGGCGCCACCCTGCTCAAGGCCACCGGCAGCTTTTCCGGCCAGGACAAGGAGGTCGTCATGTGCGCCTGCGACAACAAGCAGATGTTTCTGGTCCAGCGGGCCGCCAAGGCCTGCGACCCCCGCAGCTTTACCGTCGTCCTCGAATCCAGCGAGGTGCTGGGAGAGGGCTTCAAGATGGATTAAAAAAACCGACCTATGATTACGATCATAGGTCGGTTTTTTATGTGATGCACCGGCGCGGCAGCGCCCAAGGCTCCCCAGAGCACCGGGAGCTGTCAGCGAAGCTGACTGAGGGATTGCTTTACCGCAGCATCGATATATGCACACACTCCACGAAAATTTCTGATGACTTCATTGTTGGGAATACGAATGACCCTCAGACGATACCCCTCCAGAAAGGCGGTGCGGTCTGTATCTTTTTTTATATTTTTATCCTCATAGTGTTGAGAACCGTCCAGTTCAATGACAAGCTTTGCTTCTGCACTATAAAAATCTGCGATATATTTTCCAAGTACCTTTTGTCTGGAAAAACGGACAGGATAGGAACGCAAAAACTCATACCACAGACGACATTCTTCTCTTGTCATTTCTTTTCGCAGCTGCTTTGCCAATGGAACCAACTGTTTATTGTGCTTCGACTGCATGACAATCCCTCCGTCACGGCTTGCGCCGTGCCACCTCCCGGTGCTGAAGGGAGGCGCTGGCGCGGTGCCTTCATTAAGCCTGCGGGGTGCACCAAAGGCTCCCCTGTGCAAGGGGAGCTGGCTGCGGAGCAGACTGAGGGGTTGTTTTGCCGTTCTTGATGAGAACAGTGCATTTATTTAACTCGATCAGACAATCCCTCCGGGGTCTGCGACCCCACCTCCCTTTACACAAGGGAGGCGCTGGCTCGGTGTCTTCTTTAAGCTTGCGGGGCGCACCAAAGGCTCCCCTGTGCAAGGGGAGCTGGATGCGGAGCAGACTGAGGGGTTGTAAGGGCAGGTTAAAAGTTAGAAGGAATAGTGAAGAAGCAAACGAAGAACTTGTTCACTCTTCACGATAACTTCTAGCTTGCCCCGACAATCCCTCCGTCACGGCTTGCGCCGTGCCACCTCCCGGTGCTGAAGGGAGGCGCTGGCTCGCGGCCTTCTTTTCGTAATTCGTCCTGCAGGGACACCGCACTTCTTCCCTGCCCGTTTACTCCGGCGCCTTCATGGATTCCACCATGGAAATGCGCCGCAGCTTGCCGTTCATGACCAGACTGACGCAGAGGGAGAAAAAGATGGTCAGCACCAGGGAGAACAGGTAGCTGCGGGGCAGGATGATGCGGCCGAACATGACCATATCCACCTCGGCCGTGCGGGCCACGAAGGCGTGGAGGTATTTGCCCAGCACCATGCCGGCACCGGCGCCGAAGAGGGTGAGGAAATTGGTCTCGCGCAGAACGTAGGCCGAAACTTCATTTTCAAAAAAGCCCAGCACCTTGAGGGTGGCGATCTCCTTCTGCCGCTCGGTGATGTTGATGTTGGTCAGATTGTAAAGCACGACGAAGGCCAGCATGCCGGCGCAGATGATGAGCACCACGACGATCATGTCGATGCTCTTGAAGGTGTCGCTGAACTCCCGGGCTGTGTCCTGGGTGAAGGTCACCGAGGTGGCCGAGGGGCATTTGAGGATCCTTTCGGCCAGCGCCGACCGGGCGTCCGCCTCCAGCCCGCCCGATTTGCAGATGAGCGTATTGCCGGCCGGCTGGGTGCCGAACAGCGACTGGTAGACCGAGGGCGACAGATAGAGGTAGCCGCGGATGTAGTTCTCGGTGATGCCGGTGACGGTCACCCGGGCCTCCTGCTCGTCACCACCCCACACCGTGATGGTGTCGCCTCTTGATGCGCCGATGGTCATGGCGGCCTTTTCGGTGAGGACGACCGAATCGGGGCCGAAGTCCACGGGGGTCTGGGTCTCGCGGTCGCGGAAGAGGACGAACTGATCGAAGCCGTCGGCCTTTTCGGGAATGAACAGTGTGAGCTCGGAGACCGGCGAGCTGCCCTTCTGCACCTTGCCGCTTTCCTGCCGCACCACCAGATGCTCGCCCGTCTGATCCATCAGTTTTTGAATGTTGGCGTCCAGCGGCGTTTCGTCCACCGGCTTGACTCCCACCAGCAGGTCGAACTGCCACAGGGTCTCAAACTGATTGCTGAGGATATCGCCGATGGAATCGCGCAGGCCGAAGCCGGTGACCAGCAGGGCTGTGCATCCGGCCACACCGAAGACCGTCATGAAAAAGCGCTTTTTGTACCGGAAGAGATTGCGCACGGTCACTTTATAATTAAAGCTCAGCCGCTTCCACAAAAAGGGGATATGTTCGAGAAAGACCCGCTTGCCGGCCTTGGGCGCTTTGGGCAGCATGAGGGCGGCCGGCGATTCCCGCATGGATTCGGCGCAGACCCAGGCCGTGGCGCCCAGAGTGCAGGCGATGGTGGCGCCGGCCGCCAGCAGCGCGTAGTTCCAGCGGAAGGGGGTGGAGAGGGGCGGCAGCCGGTACATGATGGTATAGGCGTTCCAGATGATGCGCGGAAAGATGGTGAAGCCCAGCGCCAGGCCCAGCGCCGAGCCGGAGAAGGCGGCGATGAGGGCGTAGAGCAGATATTTGGCCGCGATGGTCAGCGGGCCATAGCCCAGCGCCTTCATGGTGCCGATGACGCCGCGCTCCTCTTCCACCATGCGGGTCATGGTGGTCAGGCAGACCAGGGCCGCGATGAGGAAGAAAAACACCGGAAAGACCCGGGCGATGGAGGCCACCTTTTCGATATTGGCCTCGAAACCGGCCGGGGTGATCATCTCGTCGCGGCTGAGGACATACCATTTCGGTTCTTCGATATCCTTGAGCTTGTTTTCGGCGTCCAGGATCTTCATTTCGGCGTCGTTGAGCTTTTCCTCGGCTTCGGCCTTGGCGTCCAGATATTCCTGCCGGCCCTCCTCCAGGTCGCGTTCGCCCTGCTCGATATCGGCCCGGGCCTCGGCGATGCCCTCTTCCAGTTCCCGTTTGCCGTCTTCCAGCTC
>CAMEZQ010000007.1 GCA_945947915.1 uncultured Clostridia bacterium
AAAAGGAGCCGGAACGCAATGCGGATCGAAAAAGAAAAATATATGGCCGAAGCCCTGGCGCTGGCCCGGGAATGTGCCGACCTGCTTTCCGATTTTTTCAAAGCCCTGCGATAGGGCGGTTTTATCCAGTATAGTCCGCTTATATGCATATGTCAAAAAGTCCTGCCGCACGGCAGGGCTTTTTTTCTTCAGTCCCGTTTTGTCCGGTCGCCGATGCGGTAGGACAGCACCATGAGGCTTTCGGCAAAATGGACGTTTTCCACCGGCACCGTGTCGATCTCCAGGTGCAGGTCGATGTTGGTAAAATTCCAGATGCCGCGGATGCCGCAGTCGCACAGCAGCGCCGCCGTTTCGTGGGCGTATTCCCGGGGCAGAGTCAGCACACCTACATCGGGCCTGTGTTCCCTGCAGAAATCCCGCAGCGTATCCATGGCGCAGACCGGCACGCCCGAGATCTCGGTTCCGATCAGGCCGGCATCGACGTCAAAGGCGGCGATCAGCCGGAATCCGTTGGTGAGAAAATTGAAATTGTTGATGATGGCGCTGCCCAGATTGCCGGCGCCCACCAGCACGGCCGTTTTCATCTCGTCCAGCCGCAGGATCCGGCCGATGGATTCCAGCAGGCCGTCCACGGGATATCCGTAGCCCTGCTGTCCGAAGCCGCCGAAGCAGTTGAAATCCTGGCGCACCTGTGAAGCCGTCAGCCCCATTTTTTCTCCCAGATCCCTGGACGAGATCTTGGTCACGCCCAGTTCCCGCAGTTCCTGCAGGTGCGTGTGATATCTGGGCAAGCGTTTGATAACGGCCTGTGATACTTTCTTTTCCATGTTCGACCCCTCCCTGAAGTTTTGTTTGACGGGCGCTTCAAATCAAATACACAAAGTTATGAACATTTTCCACAGAGTTATCCACAACCTGCGCGCCCTTGTGGACAGAGGGTTTGGGCGATCTTTCCACAGGCTGTGCAAGGTGCTTTTTCCGGTTATTCACAGAATTTCGGGCACTTTCCGGTATTTTCCCGCAAAAAAGAATACTCTTTGTAGAATTACAGAGCGTTGAAAGACAAGCCGGCCTTATCTGCCGCACAGGCGGTCGGAAACGGCCATATTGGCATAGCAGTTCTGGCTGCTGTCGGAAATATTGCCGGCCAGATATTCGTAATAGGCCTGGCAGGCGATCATGGCGCCGTTGTCGCCGCACAGGCTGAGCGGCGGCAAATACAGCTCGATGCCCTCTTTGCGGCACAGCTCGGTCAGCCGGGCGCGCAGCACGCTGTTGGCCGCCACGCCGCCGGCCGCCGTGATGCGGGTGCGGCCGCTCTCTTTGGCCGCGGCCACCACGCGGGGCGCCACCGAATCGGCCACGGCGTAAGACACGGCGGCAGCCAGGTCGTTGGGGTCGATGGTCTCCCCCTTCTGGGCGGCGTTGTGGGCCAGGTTGACGGCGGCCGTCTTGAGGCCGGAGAAGGAAAAATCGAAGGGATGGCCGGCAACAGCCGCCCGGGGCAGCTTATAGCGGCCGGGGTCGCCGGTCTGGGAAAGCCGGTCGATGGCGGCGCCGCCGGGATAGGGCAGCGACAGGACGCGGCCGATCTTGTCAAAGGCCTCGCCGGCAGCGTCGTCCCGGGTGGTGCCCAGCACGGTCATCCGGGTATAATCGGCCACGTCGATGATGACGGTATGGCCCCCCGAAGCCACCAAAGCCGTAAAGGGCGGCTGAAGCTGGGGAAAGGCCACATAGGCGGCGGCGATATGGCCGCGGATATGATGTACGGGAATAAAGGGCACCTCCAGCATGAGGCTGCAGGCCTTGGCGAAGTTGGCCCCCACCAGCAGCGCCCCGATGAGGCCGGGGGCGCAGGTGGCCGCCACGGCGTCCAGGTCCTTCCATTCGACCCCGGCCTGGCGCACGGCCTCGGCCGCCACCGCCGTGATCTTTTCGGCGTGCTTGCGGGAGGCGATCTCGGGCACGACGCCGCCGTAAAGGGCGTGCATATCGATCTGTGAATAAACGACGTTGGAAAGGATCTCCCGTCCGTTCCGGCTGACCGAGGCCGCCGTTTCGTCGCAGGAGCTTTCCAGAGCAAGAATCAGCATAATTCCACCACCATGATCACGGCGTCTTCCGCCGGGTTTTGATAATAATTTTTCCGCTTGCCGCAGGCCGAGAAGCCAAAGCGCCGATAGAGATGCATCGCCGGCAGGTTGTGCTCGCGCACTTCCAGCATGACCTGCCCGGCGCCCCGCCGGCGGGCTTCCTCCAGAAAGCCGCTGAGCAGCGCGGCGGCAATGCCCCGCCGCCGCATCTGGGGCAGCACGGCCAGATTGTTGACGTCGCAGTTCTCATAAAGGGCCACGCCGCCGATATAGCCGGCCAATTCGCCGTCGACAAAGGCCAGCAGATAAAAACAATAGGGGTTGTCCAGTTCGGCCTGAAAGGCCGCCTGGGGCCAGGGATCGGAGAAGCACGCGCTTTCGGCCGCGGCCAGCAGGGGCACATCCTCCGGCCGCAGCCCCAGCCGCAGCTCCAGCCCCGGGATCTCTTTCTGTATCGTCATGCGCCCTTACCCCTTGGCATCGTGCCATGTGCGGCCCCAGCTGACGTCGGCCCGCATGGGCACCGAAAGGCTGGCCGCCTGCTCCATTTCCCGCACCAGCAGGGCGGCGGCGGCTTCCCGTTCTTCCTCGGGACATTCCAGGATCAGTTCGTCGTGCACCTGCAGAATGAGCCTCGACTGCATGCCGGCAGCCCGCAGTGCGGCGCTGACCCGGATCATGGCCAGCTTGATAATGTCGGCGGCCGTGCCCTGGATGGGCGTATTGAGGGCCACCCGCTCGCCGAAGGCGCGGACGTTGAAATTGGACGCCTTCAGCTCGGGGATCCAGCGCCGGCGGCCGTAGGCCGACGTGACGAAGCCGTCTTCCCGGGCCTGCTGCTTGATGCGCTCCATATAATCGCGCACGCCGTGGTATTTTTCCAGATAGGCGTCCATATACTGCTGGGCCTGCTTGGGAAAGACGCCGATGTCCTCTGACAGCGAAAAGGCCGAAATGCCGTAGACGATGCCGAAATTGACGGCCTTGGCCCGGGAGCGCATCTGGGGCGTCACCTGGTCGACGGGCACGCCGAATACCTGGGCGGCCGTCACCGTGTGAATATCCTCGCCGCCGGCAAAGGCGGCCTGCATATCGGCGTCGCCGGCGATGTGGGCCAGCACCCGCAGCTCGATCTGGGAATAGTCGGCATCGACAAAGACCCAGCCCGCCCGCGGCACGAAGCACTTGCGGATCTCGGCGCCGACGGCCTCCCGCACCGGGATATTCTGCATATTGGGATCGGTGGAGGACAGCCGTCCGGTGGCCGTCACCATCTGATTGAAGGAGGAATGGACCCGCCCGTCGGGCGCCACCGCCTTGAGCAGGCCTTCCACATAGGTAGATTTCAGCTTGGTCAGCTTGCGGTATTCCAGGATCATATCGATGATGGGATGGACCTCCCGCAGCTTTTCCAGGGTGTCGGCGTCGGTGGAATAGCCCGTTTTTGTCTTTTTGCGGGCCGGCAGGCCCAGTTTTTCAAAAAGCACGCTGCCCAGCTGCCGGGGCGAGCTGATGTTGAAGGTCTCCCCGGCCGCCGCGTAGATCTTTTCCTCCAGGCCGGCGATCTCGGCCGTCAGACCGTCGCCGAAGGCCCGGAGGCGGCCGGTGTCCAGCTCCATGCCCAGATGCTGCATCTCTGCCAGAATGGGGATCAGAGGCAGCTCGATGTCGCGGTTGAGCTCGGTCATGCCGTTCTGCGCCAGCTGCTCCCGGTAAAGCCAGTAAAGGGCGTCGGTCGCCTGGGCGCGGCGGCCAAGCTGCCGCAGGCCGGCGTTTTCCTCCAGCCCCAGGGTCATCTGGCCGTCCTCTCCCTCGCCGGAAGCCAGGGCGTAGTCCAGCGCCGTCAGGGCGCAGGTCTCCAGAGAAAAATCGCTGGAGGTGGGCGACAGCAGATAGGCGGCCACGGCGGTATCAAAAACCGGCGCGGCCGGTGTGATGCCCCGCTGCCAGCAGGCCAGCGCCAGCGGCTTGGCGTCGTGGGCGATATACCCGCCGCCGCCCAGCAGATCTTCCAGCGCCGCCTGCCACGCCGTTTCGCCGACCCGGCCGGCCTCCGCCAGCCAGAGCCGGCCGTCCACGACAAAGGCGCCGGCCGTCAGCCCGTCATTCAAGGCGCAGACCACCTGGCCCGACGCCAGCAGGCTGCGCAGGGCGCCGCCGTCGGTCACCGCCGTGCCGGACTGCGTTTCCACAGCCGCCTGCGCCTTCCCGGACGCGGGCGGCTCCAGCCCCAGGCGCTTGATGAGGCTGCGCAGTTCCATACGGTTGAGAAAATCGTAAAAGGCGCCGGGATCGCCGGCGCCCGGCCGCAGATCCTCGGCCGAACGCCCGATGGGCACGTCGGTGACCCCCTTGGCCAGATCGTAGCTGAGGAAGGCCGAATCGCGCCCCTCGGCCAGCTTTTTGCGCATGGCCGGCTTGAGGCCCTCGTCGTCCAGATGCTCGTAGACCCCCTCCAGCGAGCCGTACCGCACCAGCAGGTCCATGGCGCCTTTTTCGCCGATGCCGGGCACGCCGGGGATATTATCCGATTTGTCGCCCATCAGGGCTTTGAGATCGACGATGCGGTCGGCCGTCAGACCGCTGTACTGCTCGGCAAAGCGCTGGGCATCGAAGATCTCGGTCTGGGTCTGCCCCATTTTCGTGGTCACCAGGGCCACCTGGGCGCCCTGGGCGATGAACTGCAGGCTGTCGCGGTCGCCGGTGACGATGACGCAGGCGTCTCCGTTCTCCCGGCACTGCCGCGCCAGCGTGCCCAGCAGGTCGTCGGCTTCAAAGCCCTCCAGCTCCAGGCGGGGCACCCCCATGTCGTCCAGACATTCCTTGAGCAGGGGGACCTGGGCGGCCAGATCCTCAGGCATGGGCTTGCGCTGGGCCTTGTACCCCTCGTACATCCGGTGCCGGAAGGTCTTGGCCTTGAGGTCAAAGCAGACGCAGACGGCGTCGGGCGAAAGGTCGCCCAGCAGCTTGTAATACATATTCAGAAAGCCGTAGAGGGCGTTTGTCGGCACGCCGTCCCTGGTGCTCAGCGGCCGGACGCCGTAGAAGGCACGGTTGATCAGGCTGTTGCCATCGATGGCCATAAGCTTCATATTCGTTACCTCTCGGGAAAGCCAAAGTTTTATCTGAAATATTATATAGTATTCTTCAAAAAAAATCAACAAACCCCCTTGACAACCGGCAAAAATGGGATATAATAATTTATGCCGATGCGATGTTGTGTAACGGTAGCACAGCTGACTCTGGATCAGTTTGTCAGGGTTCGAATCCTTGCATCGCAGCCAGTAAGACCTCACAGGAAACTGTGAGGTCTTTTTTTGTTTTCTTTTGGCCGCTCTTCCTGTATAATCAAAGACAAAGAGATGCTATGGGAGGTTCATATATGGAACAAACATCTGTCCGCGTCTGGACCAAGCAGAGCGCCGTCGTCTGGGACATTCTGCAGCGGGAGGGCATCTATCACGCCCGGCGGGCCGATATCCTCCGCACCGAGGAAGCCGCCCTGATCGGAACGGCCTACGACTGGCTGGCGCAGAATACGCCGGGCGCCGGTGCAAAGCCCAAAGATGCCGAATATCCCATATGGCTCTCCTTTTCCCGGGCCGCCACCATGCTGCCCACGCCGGGCACGGTGGTGATGGAGCTGGCCGTCGACCCCGAGAGCATCACCCGCGTCAACATCGCCAAATGGGGCGCCATCCTCAATTATTCCTATATCCCCAAAGACCCGGCCGACGCCCGGCGGCATCAGGCCCTGCTGCGGGAGTACGGCACCGGCGACGCCCGGGCCGTGATGACCCCCTTCTTCCCCCAGATCCGGCGGGAGATCACAGACAGCTGGAAGCGCCTGTTTGACGACAGCATCCAGCTGGGCAGCCCGGCCTGCTACGGAAATATATGGGAGGTACGCAGAGAATGGATACAGCAGATCATACAGTAAATACCGTGACTCTTTTCGCGTCACAGGCCGAGCCGGTGTGGCAGGCCGTCCTGCGGGACGGCGCCGCCTACTCCAAAGCCGCCTATGTGCGCAAAAAATACGGGGAAAGCGCCCCCGTTTTTCTCACGGCCTACGACTGGTTCGTCGGCCAGCTGCCCCGCTTCGTCCCCAAACCGCCGGGCGCCGAATATCCCTACTGGGCCTTCGGCGACCAGTATCTCATGGAGGCCGGCAGCGCCTCCCGCATCCTGCGGCTGGAGGTGCCGGTCGGTGAAGCCGTCTTTTTCGATATGTACGACTGGAACCGCATCATGCAGATGCAGTATCTGGGAAAGGACCCCGGGGAGGAGCGGGCCTTCCGGCAGGAGCTGGCCCTGCGGGGCATCACGCCCTCAGAGGTCATGCTGACGGCCTTTTATCCCGAGCTGCGCGCCCGGGTCTGCGCCAGCTGGCAGCGCCTTTTCCGCCATCACGAGGCGGTGCGGCAGGGCGACCGCACCGGTGTGGGCAGCCTGCAGGCCGGCCTCTGGTGCATCCGCCGGGAATGGGTCACCGACGTGCGGTGAGCCCCGGGAAAGACATTTTTATTTGATCATTACAGCAGAAAGGCGGCGCATATCATGCGATTTTACACAGTGGAACGGGCGGGCAGATGCCTGCCGGCTTTATCGGGCGACGGCGGGAAGACCGCCTTCCTGTTTGCCGACCTGGGTATAGAGGCGGAGGACCTGGCCGGCTTCATCCGCCGGCGCGGCGCCGACGGGCTGCCGGACGCCGCCGAAGCCCTCCGGAAGGCCGACCCGGGCAAAGCTTTCCCGGTGCAGGGGGCCAAGCTCTGCGCGCCCATCATGCACCCCGACCAGGACGTCATCTGCCTGGGCATCAATTACGACGAGCACGCCGTGGAGGCCGGCCGCTTCTCCCAGGAGGCCTTCGGCGGCGAGCGCCCCTACACCATCTATTTTTCCAAGCGGGTCAGCTGCGCCACCGGCGACGGCGACCCCATCCCCGCCTATCCCCATCTGGTGGAAGGGCTGGATTATGAGGTGGAGCTGGGCGTCATCCTGGGCCGGGACGTGCGCGGCGCCGCGGCCGAAACGGCCGAGGAAAGCATATTCGGCTATACCATCATCAACGACGTCAGCGCCCGCAACCTCCAGACCCGCCACAAGCAGTGGTATCTGGGCAAAAGCCTCGACGGCTTCACCCCCATGGGGCCCTGCATCGTCACCCCCGACGAACTGGGCGACGCCGCCTGCCTGGACATCTGCTGCACGGTCAACGGCGAGCTGCGGCAGCACAGCAATACCCGGTATATGATCCAGAGCACGGCAAAGGCCATCGCCGAACTGAGCTCCGGCATGACCCTCCGTGCAGGCACCATTCTGGCCACCGGCACCCCCGCCGGCGTGGGCATGGGCTTCGACCCGCCCCGCTTCCTGCGGCCCGGCGAAACCGTCTGCTGCAGGATCGAAGGCATCGGCACGCTGACCAACACCGTCCGGTAAGGCCATCGGTATATTTTTACAGACAAAAAAAGGCTCCGTCTGCCCTCCGGGAGATCCGGAAGACAGGCGGAGCCTTTCTGTGAAACCGGCGCGTGTCCGTGAAAAAACGATCTGACAGAAAAAGTCCGGCCGCAGCCGGACTTTTTTTGACCGTTTGAAACGAAGCCTTGCCTTATTTGCTGATGTAATTGAGGGGATTGACCGTCTTGCCGTTGAGGCGGATCTCAAAGTGGACGTGGGGGCCGGTGGAACGGCCGGTGCTGCCCACCAGGGCGATGGTCTCGCCCTTGGCGACGCTCTGCCCCACCTTGACCAGCAGCTTGCTGCAGTGGGCATAAACCGTGGTAAAGCCGTTGCCGTGGTCGATAAAGACACAGTAGCCGTAATTGCCCTTCCAGCCGGCATAGGTGACCTTGCCGCCGTCGGAAGCAAAGATCGACGTGCCCACCGCGCCGGCAAAATCGACGCCGGTGTGGAAATCGCCCAGGCTCCGGCGATAGCCATAGCCCGAGGAAAAATACCCGTTGGAGGGCTTCCTGAAGCTGCCTGTGGCGGCCTTCTTGGGCGGCTGCTTGGTGCCGACCTCGATGATCTCATCCACCGGCTCCACGGTGTTGATCCATTCCAGAATGGTGCGCGACTGCTCCTGCCCATCGACATAGACGACATCGGCCGTCACTTCGGCCTCGCCGTAAACGCCGGCCTGCTTGACGCGGCTCTGGGTGGTATATAGCGCGTCGGTGGTCTGCTTGACGGTCTCGTAGCCCACCCGGCGGGTGTAATGCTCGGTGACCGTTTCCTTGACCGACAGGGTCGGCACCGAAGCCGCCAGCGTGATCTTATCGCCCACATGGATCTTTTCGGCCTGCAGGCCGGGATTGATGGAAAGAATGGCCGAGACCGTCGTATCGTATTTCTGGGCGATGGCCGAAACGGTATCGCCGGCCTGCACGGTGTAGACCACCGATTCGCTGGTATTGCCCGAAAGCCGGCTCTCGATCTCGTCGATGGACATCAGGGTCACATCGGTGCCGCTGGCCGGCCTCACCGCGACATCCTGCACGAACTCCACGCGGCCGCCGTGGGTGGACACGGCGTTGGATTCCAGCATGCGCTGTTTGAGCAGCTCCAGGGCCGTGCGGCTATCGTGGGCGCCCACCACCTGGCCGTCGACGGTCAGCACATATCTGGCCGTCTGGTTGCCCAGGCTCGACAGAATGAAATTGGAAACGCTTTCTTCATTGACGGCCTGGCCGCCGGTGCTGTAGCCCAGGCTGTAGGCCACATCCAGATCCAGGCTATACGGCGTGCCGAGATAATCCGACACCTGCTCGCTCACCCGGTCCAGAATGGCCTCCATCTCGCTGCGGCTGGAAACATAGCCCATGGTCTGCCCGTTGATGGAGACCTTGAGCTCGATGCCCAAAAAGCTGGTCGTGCAGATGCAGACGGTGGCCGTCAGCAGCAGCATGCAGGGGATCAGACGGTCGCGCGGCGCCGAACGGCTGCGCAGCCGGAGCCCTGCCAGGCGAAGCTCGGCGCCCGCCGCGGCCAGCAGCTCCGCCAGCGGATCGATATAGCGGGCGGCCCGCCGGAGCACCCGCCAGACCCAGTCAAAGCCCCGGCAGGCCAGGCTGTATACGCCCGACAAAACCAGGGCCAGAAATCCGAAAAGATTATGTACCGCCTGGGTGGTCCGGCCGATGCCGGCCAGGCGGCCGATCTGAAGCCGGAACACCACCCACTTGCGGTGGAGCACCGAAAGCAGCGCTGTCAGACCTCTTTTGCGATATTGATTCAGTGTAGCCATAGAAACCTTCTTTACAAAATATAAGCACGAAAGCACGCGATAAGCATTACAAATTGGTAACAATCCGTTGCAATCATACTATAAAGCGGCCGTTTTGTCAACACTATGGCGCATCTGTCGTTTTTTCAGGCCGGATGCCCGGCCCCGCTCTGCCCGGTCACAGCCCCAGCAGAGGCAGCAGGAACAGAAGCCCCGCCCCGCAGGCGCCGCCCAGCAGAAAGGCCAGCACATAGGGCAGGACCCGGTGCTTGCGCATGGCCGGCAGGGCGGCGACGGTGTATTTCCCGGCGATGGAATCGGCCAGCCGCAGCAGATCCTCCGGGCTGTCCAGCTTTTCCCGGTCGCTTTCGGGGGCCAGAATAAAAATGGCCTGCTCAAACCCGCTCTTCTCGCCGGGATTCAGAATAACCGCCTGCTTGGCCGTGCCTTTGACCATGATCTCATTTCCTCCCTGTCACAATCGGTTTCGACAGGCTTTATTCTGCCCCGCCGGCCGGCTGTTTATCCGCGGACGACACCGAAAGCACCAATACGGTCAGGTCGTCCCGGCTCTCCTGCCCGCAGGCATTCAGCACCTCGCCGGCCGTCAGCTCCCGGCGGCACAGCAGGCCGGCATCGCCGATCTCGGCGCCGTCGCTGGCCATGACGATGCGGCTGCCGTCCCGCACCAGCAGGTCGACCGGACGCAGGGGCTGGCTGCCGCCCGGGTCGGCCCCCGGCGGCAGGGCCGTCACCGAAATGGCCGTCATCTGCCCCTGATCGATCTGATAGCTGTCGGCCGCGCCGCACTTGATCATCCGGCCCATGCCGGTAAACAGGTCGATCTCCAGCAGGTCCAGCGTGGCAAAGCCCTCGCTGCCCCGCGCCCGCAGAAAAGGCACCACGGCCCGGGCGCTCTCCACCAGCGAACAGCCGCTGCGCACGAAGGCGGCCAGAAGCTCCACGGCGTTTTTGGACAGCCGGGCCGCTTCCTCGCCCGTGCCCATCCCGTCGGACAGCAGCACGACGGCCCGTCCGTCTTCGGTGTGCAGAAACATATGATAATCGCCGCAGACCTCCTCCCCCGGCTTTTTGCGCACGGCGCTGCTGACCGACACCCGCAGCGCCTCCCGCTCTTTATACAGATAAATATCGCCGTCTTTGCCGCAGACCGGCTCGCAGGGCAGGAACCGGCGGTTCAGCGCCAGCTCGGCCGAACGCAGAAAAGATCCCTCGTCGACCCACGGCTCGCCGGCGGGGAAAGGCCCGACGCGCATGTGCAGCCGGCCGTCCTTCTGATAGACTTCGGCCTCCAGCCCCCGCCGGTAGGCCGGCAGGATGCGGGCGATCTGCTTTTCGGCCAGCGGCTTGCGGACGTAATCTCCCCGGGCCGCGCCGGCCAGGTCGTCGACGGCGGCGCTGATACCGGCATACTGCTCCCGCAGCAGGCGGGCCTGTCCAGCCGCCTCCGCCCGTTTGGCCCGCCGCCGCAGATAGGACATATATTCCTGGTTGACGGCGGCGCACAGGGCCGTCTTGCTGACACACCGGGCGGCCAGGCGTCCGGAGAGCTGCCCCGGAGAAGTGTGGCCGCTGGCCCGCAGCCCGGGCAGCAGATCGTTGAGGTCGCCGAAGGTGGAAACGTAATCCTCGATCCAGCAGGTCCGGGCCATGCCGCAATTCCGGCAGACGGCGGCCACGGCCCGGTCAAAGACCACCGATACGTCCTCCTCGGCCGGTTCGGCGGCAGCCGCGCTGCGCGAAAGGGCCGCGATGGCCCGGCCCAGGTCACGCAGGCGCCGGGAGGCCGCTTCGGCCGCCGGCGCTCCGGCAAAGGCGTGCATACCGCCGCCGCGTCTGCCTGCCGTTTCAGAAAAAGCCGTCCCCTCGCCGGGCAGCAGCAGAAAGACCGACGCCGCCAGGAAATAATCGTAGATGCATCCCATGGCCCGCGGCTCGGCAAAGCCCCACAGCAGCACGGTGACGCCGGTGAGCAGAAAGGCCAGGCAGAAGGGAATGCGTCCGCTGCCGGGCATCAGCGCCGCCGCCACGGCCGAAAGCCCGAATACGGCGGCGAAAAAAGGCCCTCCGCCGCAGGCCATATCGAGAAAGGCGCCGATGACCAGGCCGAAGGCCGCCCCCGACAGGCGCTGCCCGGTGCCCGTCCGTCCCCGGTCGGAAAAGACAGCGCCGCAGGTGACCGACATGGTCAGCACCACCGCCGCGGCCACGGCCGGCGAGATGAGGCCGAACAGGCGCAGCCCGGCAAAGGCGGCAATGGTCATCATGCCCAATACGGCCTGCCGCACCCGCCCCTTTTCCCCCTCCCGGGGCAGCAGCAGGCAGTAGGTGCACAGGGCGGTCAGCGCTCCCTCCAGCGCCAGCAGGCCCACGCGGCCGATGCCCTCGGTCAGCGCGAAAGGCAGCTTGATGACGGCGATGATCCCCGCCAGCGCCGGCGGCAGGAACAGCTCCCGCGCATCGCATTCCCGCAGCAGGAAGGCGTCGGCCGCCAGCGCGACGATGCAGGCCGCGCCGTACAGCAGTCCCTCCCGCGCGCCGCAGACCATGAGGCTGCCCAGAAATGCGCCGCAGCAGCCCCATAGCCGGTCGTTCTCTTTCAGCGACAGCGCGTAGCACAGCCCGAAGGGCCGGATATACCCCATCAGGCAGGCGTCGGTCAGCAAAAAGGCCAGCAGAAAATGGCCGAAGCCGGCGTATCTGCCCATCCGTTTCCCAAGCTGCGCCATCTGTTCCCGCCCGGCGGCCGGACGTTTTGTTTCACGAGTCTGCATAATCTCAATCTCCTTTTGGTAACATTTACCATTCTACCCGGAGCCATGCCGGGAATTTATCGGGAAATGCAGTGGGAAATAGATTTTGGACACGCGCCCGCTGCCGGGCTTTTCTATGGAATTGTTTTTCCACGGACACGCGCCGGGGAAAAACGCCTTAACCCGCCGGTTTTCCGCAGAAAAACGGCGAAACCGGCCCGCAGGCCGGAGCCTGTTTGTCGAAGAAAACCCAGCGCAGCGGTTTTCTGACGGCCGCATTTATCGGGAAATGCAGTGGGAAATAGAGTTCCGGACATGCTTTATTTACAAAAACCCGTTTGAATCTGCAGGCATATCTTGTTATAATCTTAAAAACAAAAAGAGAAACGGAGGGTTATCCATGCTTGGAATCGCACTGGAGGGCGGCGGCGCCAAGGGCGCGTTTCACATCGGCGCCATTCAGGCCTGTATGGAGATGGGCGTATATCCGCCCCAGGCCGTAGCCGGCACCTCGATCGGCGCCATGAACGCCGCCATGATCGCCCAGGGAGATTACGAAAAGGCACGGCAGCTCTGGGAGAATATCAGCGGCAAGGATATTTACGATCCGGAAAACGAAAAGCTGATCTATGCCAACCTGCGGGAGCTGCAGCTGCAGGATCTGCCCGAGATGTGGGAGAGCATCAAGGATTTTTTTGCCGACCGCGGCATCAACAATACCAATATGCGGCGCATCATCGCCGAAAACATCGACCCCGACAAGCTGATGGCCAGCCCCATCGATTACGGCATCGTCACCTTTGCCCTGCCGGATTTTGAGGCCGTGGAGATCTTCAAGGAGGAAATGGGCAAGGAAAACATCCCCACCTATATTCTGGCCAGCGCCGCTTTCCCCGGCTTCCAGAAGGTGAGCATGGGTCAGCGCTTTTTCGTCGACGGCGGCGTTTACGACAACTGCCCCGTCAATATGCTGCTGGAGCGGGGCTGCGACCGCGTCATCGCCGTGCGCACCAACGCCGTGGGCATCACACGCTACGACGAAAAGGACGCCCGGGTGACCACCATCACCCCCAGCGAGGATCTGGGGTCGCTGATGAAGTTTTCTCCCGAAACGGCCCGGCACAACATCGAGCTGGGCTATTACGACGGCCTGCGCGCCCTCATGCATCTGGGCGGACGGCACTATTACCTCACCGATACGGGCCACGGGCTTTCTGCCCGCCTCTACGGCCTGCCCGACGGACTGATCCTGTCCTGCGCCCGGTCGCTGCGCATCAGCAGCCGCATCCATCCCCGGCGCCTGCTTTTTGAGCGCCTGCTGCCTGTTCTGTTCGACGAACTGGACCTGACCCGGTCGGACAGCTACGACGACCTCGTGCTGGCCATGATCGAAGACCGGGCCGAGCGCTGCGGCATCCGCCGCCTGAGCCTCTATACGGCCCGGGAGCTGTTTGCCCTGGGGCTGGCTGCCCATCCCCCCGCACGCCAGAAAGCCCTGCCCCGGGTCATCGACGCCATCCTCGGCGCGCTGGCCCAGACCGACGGCAGTTCACCCACAAACGCTTTCAAGGCATAAGTCACAGAAAAGCGCGCGCCTGCCGGGGCGGACAAGTGGAATTGAAATGGAAAAATAAAACCGCCCCGAAGCTTTCCCGGATGGGAAAACCTCGGGGCGGTATTTTCTGAGCATCTGTAATTACAGGATGCCCAGGTCGATCTTCCAGAGCAGAATACGCAGGACGGAATCATCGATGCGGCTTTCGGAAATGCGGCCCGCACGGACGGCATCCACCACGGCGGGCACCTGCTGCTCAAACTCGGTGCAGCAGATCAGGTCGTTGCCGGCCTCCACGGCCAGCACGGCGGCTTCGGGCACCGAGGTGAACTGCCGGATGGCGTCCATATAGAGGTCGTCGGTGACGATGACGCCGTCAAAGCCCAGCTCCTCCCGCAGCAGCCTGTGTACCTCCGGCGAGAGGGAAGCCGGATTTTCGGCGTCCATGGCCTGCACCACGTTGTGGCAGACCAGCACGGCGTCGGCGCCGCAGGCGATGCCCTCCCGGAAGGGCTGCAGGTCGGCGCTCTCAAAGGTCTCCAGCGGCCGGTCGTCGAAGGTCATGGCCGTATGGCTGTCGCCCACGTCGCCGTAGCCGGGGAAATGCTTGAGGACGCTGCCCATGCCCTCGGCCTCCATGACCGAGACCACGTTGCGCACATACTGGGCCGTCAGCTCGGCGCTGCGGCCGAAGGAACGCTGATACATAAAGGCATTGGCATCCAGGGTGACATCGGCCACCGGAGCCATGTTGACATTGATGCCCAGGCTGGAAAGCAGCCGGCATTTGTCGGCCGTATCGGTCTGGATCAGGTCGAAGCCGCCTTCGTCATAGAGGGCGCGGGGCGATTTGAAAGGCACCGAACGGAAGGCCTTGTAGCGGCTGACGCGGTTGACCGTGCCGCCCTCCTCGTCGACGGCGATCAGCAGGGGCGTTTTGACCGCCGCCTGCAGGGCGGCGATATCGGCGGCCGCCTGCTCGCGGGTCTTGTCCTGAAAATCCCGGCCGAAAAGGATATAGCCGCCCAGCGCATACTGCGACGCCTGTTCGGCGGCGTCGGTCTCCGGGCAGCGGGCCAGGAACATCTGCCCCACCTTTTCCTCCAGCGTCATGGCCGCCAGCGTCGATACGGCCTTCTCCTCCTCCGGGGTGCGGACCACATCGGACGTATCGGGTGCCGCATCGCCGGACGCGTCATCCTGGCTGCCGGCGGGATCGGCCGCTTCTTCCTCGACCGGGCCGGCGTCTGTCGCGGGGATCTCGGTGGTCCCCACCGGGCCGCAGCCGACCGCCAGCAGCAGGGCCAGCAGCAGAGGTATGATCTTTCGCATAGGCAATCTCCTCCATAGGATAAAATCGCCGCAGCGCAAAGCTGCGGCGAAGGGTGCAAAGAGCCCGCCTTCATGCAGGCTTTTCTATAAGATGTTTTTTCACGGACATGTGCCGGGAAAAAACACCCCTGCCCGCCGGTTTTTCCGCAGAAAAACGGCGAAACCGGCCCGCGGGCCGGAGCCAAAATGTCGAAGAAAACCCAGCGCAGCGGTTTTCTGACAGCTTTCGCCGCAGCACAAAGCTGCGGCGAAGGATGGGTGGGATGAAGGCGGGTTATTTTCTGCCCTTGGTCTGGAAATGCTTCATATCGCCGTACAGCTCGACCAGCAGCTTATACTCCTCGGGATCGTAGAAGCTGCACTGACCGCGGGTAAAGTCCTTGGCGACCTCAATAATGAAGCGGGCGGCTTCCTCCACATCGACGATGTGGGTGGCGCCGGTGGCACAGCCAGCCACGGGCGTTTCGGTGGTGATGGCGATACCGACGACGGGCGCCGTGGTGGCCACACTGGGCTGCAGGATGCTGTTCATGTGATAAACGCCGTTGCCGTAGGGGGTAATGTCCTGCAGCGACAGGGGGAAGACATAGGCCGGCTGGCCGGTGACACGGCTCATGATCTCCACCAGATCGTCGCTGGCCTTGAGGATATAGCCCTCCTTGACGGGGCAGGAAATGGCGAAGCCCCGCTTGCAGATGATCTTATTGCCCTTGGTAGTGTCGGCCGACAGGACGGCGTCGACATCCATCTCCACCTCCAGGCGGTTGATGGTCTCCATTTCCACGGGCGAGCCCATGAAGGGGGTGGGGAAATGGGGCGAGGTGGGCGCGTTGGGGCAGACGTGGGTCGTGACGATGACGTCGCCAGGCAGCACATCGCCCTTCTTCTTCATCTCGCACAGCTTGAGGGCGGCCGAAATGGCAGTCAGCGCGCCGTCGCCGTCGGAGACGAAACCGATCATCTCGGGACGTGCGCCCAGGCCGCCCAGACGGCCGGTGACGCCCAGTGTGGGGGCCGTACCGCCCGACAGCTTGCCGTTTTCACCGCGGATGATGATGCGGACGAAATCCGTTGTGCCTTTGGGGCCGTTCAGCGTCTGGACCTCGACACAGTCGCCGAAGCCCCGGGCGGCAAAGAAATCCTTGACGGCCTGGCCGCTGGCGGCGGGATCGTCGAGGATCTCGAATATATCCATGACCTGCTTGAGCATAAGAAAACACTCTCCGTTTCCGTAATATTTTGGTTTTTCACCAAGATAATTCTATCATAGCCGCCGCCGCTTTGCAAGAAAGTTGACAAACCGCCCCGGAGGATCGTATGATAATCTTGATCTTTTTCCCGACAGGAGGGTCCCGTATGTATCCCAATCTGCAGCGTTACCTGCAAAGCCACAGCCAGATGGAGCCGGTTGACCTGATCAAATACTGCTATCAGTCGGTGTTGGGGCCGGGCCACATGGCGCCCGACCGCCAGACCGCCGCCGCGCGCGTGCGGGAAGAACTGGCCGCCTGCGGCCGCCCCGATTTTTATCTGCCCGACTTTGAACGGCTGGAGGGGGGCGCCGCCCGTCTGGACATCGGCTGCGGACTGCGCCCCGAGAGCGTGGCCGGCCTCTTCTGCCTGACGGCGGAAAAATGGCCTCTCCGCCTGAAAGGCTACCGGCAGGTGCTGGAGATGCTGCGCCATCCCGACGTGCGCGCCTGCCTGCCCTTCCCGGCCGCCGACCTGGACCGGGCCATCGAAGACTGGGAGGCGCAGAAATGGCCGGCCGTCAGCCACAGCCAGCGCTATCACCAGTTCTACCGCGCCAACTACCGGGTGATCTATGAAAAATACCTGCCTTTTCTGGAGGCCGTCCAGGCCCTGGAATCGCTGCCCCGCCCCGCAGTGGTGGCCATCGACGGCCGCTGCGGCAGCGGAAAATCCACGCTGGCTGAGGTGCTGGCCTATATCTTTGGCGCCCAGGTCGTGCATATGGACGATTTCTTTCTGCCCTTTGAACAAAAAACACCCCAGCGGCTGGCCCGGCCCGGCGGCAACGTCCATTACGAACGCTTCAATCAGGAAGTGACGCCCCTGCTGCGGAGCGGCCAGGCTATTTCTCACGGGGTTTACGACTGCGCGTCCGGCACCATCCTGCGGCGGCGGCTGATCCTTCCCAGCCGGCTGCTCCTTGTGGAGGGCTCCTACAGCCAAAGCCCCGACATCGGGTTCGACTTCGACCTGCGCATCTTTGTCACCACCGACCCCGATACCCAGCTGGCCCGCATCACGGCCCGGGACCCCGCCAAGGCCGAAGCCTTCCGCACCCGCTGGATCCCCATGGAGGAACAGTATTTCACGGCCTTCGATATTCAGCGCCGCGCCGATCTGGTGGTGCGCACATGAAAAAAAGCCCCGCTATGCGGGGCTTTTTTCTGTTTTACACCTCCCGGCGGCCGTAAAAGCCGTAGACGGTGAGAAAGCCTGCCAAAAGAAAAAGAATATAACGGGGAAACCGCACAAATTCACCCTGGCCCACGGGGAACAGCAGGCTGAAAACGCCCCACTGGGGGACGCCGGTGTCGAGCCCCAGCAGCACCAGCGGCAGGAGGCAGTATGCCAGCACAAGGCATCCGCCCACCGCCCAGGGCAGTCTGACCCGGAAGCCGTGGGCTCCGCCGCCGGCGATAAGCAGGGCCATCGCCGCGCCGCACAGAAAGTATACGGCAAAATCGGCCATGTTCCGCAGCCAGATGGACCGCAGCCCCGGCGTGAACTGCAGGTCCTGCGCCCAGGTATCCAGAGGCCCGGCGGCCAGCGCCGTCAGTACGGCCAGCAGGATAAGCCCGCAGACCGACGGCAGGTAATTTTTCATTGACTTCATGAGCAGTCCTCCCCGCTGATTTCAGCTTGCCCCAAAAGTCCGGCATAGCCGGACTTTTTCTTTAGCGTAAAATTCTAAAATGAATAGCGCATGGGGACGTTTTTCCCGCTCTGCACCGCAAAGCCCAGCTTTTCATAAAGGGGACGGCCCTGGGGCGCGGCCTGCAGATCTATATAGGAAAGGTCGAGGGTTGCGGCGTGTTCCATCAGCAGCCGCATGACGCCTTCGGCATAGCCCAGACGGCGGGCATCCGGAACGGTGTAGACATTGAGGACCGTGGCGGTGCGGCCGTTGATGTGCCACAGATTGGCCGGCTGTTCGATGACATGGAGATGTGCGCTGGCCACATCGCGCCCGTCCACCGTGCAGAGATAACCGAAGATATCGCGGTTCAAATGCGCCTGCAGAAACGCCGTGCGTTGGGCGCGCACCTGCTGCGCCTGCGCCTCTGTCATATCCGGACGCTTTTCCCGCAAAAAGTCGATGACCATATCGCAGAGCGTCCCGATGTCATCCGGCGTGGCCATGCGGTATTGGGGCACAAGGCCGAGGATGGACAGAAATTCCCCCAAACGGCGGATCTCATAGTCGCAGCCCACGGTGTCCGGCTTGCCTGCCGGATTGAACCAGCAGGTAGTGAGGCCATAGGCTTTGCCGCCCCGCATATCGGAAGAAAGGCTGTCACCCAGAATGACGGTGCTGCCCCGCTTCTCCCGGCCGATCCGGTCGAAAACCGCGTCGAAGAAGCCGGCCCCGGGCTTTTCGCAGCCCACCGACTGGGAGGCGAACACGCCGTCGAACAGCCCCTCCAGCCCGGCGGCCCGGATACGTTTCATCTGGGTATCGATAAAGCCGTTGGTCACCACATACAGCTCCACCCGGCCGCACAGCGCCCGGCAGAGCTCCATCGCCCCGGGCAGCAGCACGGCGCTTTGGGCCAGCCCGGCCCGGAAGGCCGCGTTGTATTCCATCGGATCGCCCGTCATGCCCAGATACGCCAGAAACTCGGCAAAGCGCCGCGCGGAAAGCTGCGCGCGGGTGATCTCGCCCCGTTCCAGGGCTTTCCAGCAGGCGCCGTTGATGGCCTCGAAGGCCTCCATCTCCTCCCCGGTCAGCCGGCGTCCCTTTTGGGCAAAGAGATCCTGCAGGGAAGCGCGGGAGGCCGCCCCGAAGTCGAGCAGGGTGTCATCGAGGTCGATGAGCACCACCGAACAATGATTTAAAGACAAATGATCCACCCCTCTGTTTGATATCCTCTGCCTTCATTATAGCAAGGCATCCCGGCGGCGGCAAGAGAAGGCTTGCTTTTCGGCCCGCGGCATTATATGATACAATCAAATACAGATCCCGCAAATTTTCAAAAAGAGGTGTGTTCTATGAAGATCCTGGTCACCGGCTTTGAGCCCTTCGGCGGCGAAAGCGTCAATCCCTCGTGGATGGCGGTGGAACGCCTGCCCGATACACTGGACGGCGCGAAGATCGTCAAGCGGCGTCTGCCCGTCGTTTATTTCCGCGCGCTGGACATTCTGGAAAAGGAGATCGAGACCCTGCGGCCCGATGTGGTGGTCATGACCGGCCAGGCCGGCGGCAGCGACGCCATGCGCATCGAACGGGTGGGCATCAATCTCTGCGAGGCCAAGCTGCCCGACAACGACGGTGTGCAGCTGATGGGCGCGCCCATCGTCGCGGACGGTCCCAACGCCTATTTCTCCACCTTCCCCTACCGCGAGATGCTGGCAGCCGTGGAGGAAGCCGGCATCCCCGTGCGCCACTCCTTCTCGGCCGGCGCCTACCTGTGCAATCATGTGCTCTACGGCGCGCTGCATCTGGCCGAAACCAAATTCCCCGGCCTGCGTGCCGGCTTTATCCACGTCCCCTTCCTGCCCGAGCAGACGGAGGGCAAGCCGGCCGGCACCCCCTCCCTGCCCCTGGAGGACATCGCCCGGGCCCTCCGGCTGATGGTGGAGGCCATCGTCCGCCAGGGCTGAGCCCATACGCCGGCAAATAAAAAGAGACAGCCCGCAGGCTGTCTCTTTTTTATATCCCAAAAGGGGAGAAAATGCAGTTTTATTCGTCGGTGTCCTGATACTGGGATTCGGCGATGACCTTCTCCTGGATCATGGGCGGGACTTCCTCATAGCGCTCGAACTTGGTGGTGAAGGAGCCTCTGCCCTGGGTCATGGAGCGCAGGGTGATGGCATAGTCGCTGACCTCGGCCATGGGGACCTCGGCCTCGATGACCTGGGTGCCGTCCTCGGCGGGATTCATGCCCATGATGCGGCCGCGGCGCTTGTTGAGGTCGCCGATGACGTCGCCCATGTAGCTGTCGGGCACGTTGATCTTGATGGAGCAGACCGGCTCGAGGATGACGGGGTTGGCGTTGGGGATACCGGCCTTATAAGCCAGGCGTGCCGCCATCTTGAAGGAAAGCTCGTTGGAGTCGACGTCGTGATAGGAGCCGTCGGTCAGGGTCGCCTTGAGGCCGACCATGGGATAACCGGCCAGGACGCCGTGCTCCATGGCTTCGCGGATGCCCTTTTCAACGGCGGGATGGAAGTTCTTGGGAACGCTGCCGCCGAAGATGGTCTCTTCAAAGATGAAGTCCTGATCGCCGTCGTAGATGGGCTCGAAGTCCATCTTGACGTGGCCGTACTGGCCGTGGCCGCCCGACTGCTTCTTATGCTTGCCTTCGACGCTGACCTTTTTGCGGATCTTCTCGCGGTAAGCCACCTTGGGTGCGCTCAGCTCGACCTCGACGCCGAACTTGCTCTTGAGCTTGGAGCAGAGGACGTCCAGATGGATATCGCCGGCGCCCGAAATGACCATCTGCTTGGTCTCGGCGTTGTTGACCAGCGTGAAGGAGGGATCCTCGTCGCGCAGACGGTTGAGGCCGGAGACCATCTTTTCCTCGCCGCCCTTGACCTTGGGCGCGATGGCTCTGGAATAGCTGGGCTCGGCAAAGGCGACGCCGCGCAGGCGGATGCCGCTGCCGTTGAGGTTGAGGGTGTCGCCGGTGCGGGTGTTCTGCAGCTTGGAAACGGCGCCGATGTCGCCGCAGCCGATCTTGTCGACCTCATACTGCTTCTTGCCCTTGACGATGTAGATGTGGCCCATCTTCTCGGCAGCGCCGGTCTGGGCGTTGATGAGGGTCATGTCGGGGGTCAGGTCGCCCTGCATGACTTTGAAATAGGAGAACCGGCCGTACTGGTCGGCGATGGTCTTGAAGACGAAAATGGATGTGCTGCCGTTGGGGTCGAAATGCATCTCCACGGCGCTGCCGTCCTCATCGACGCCGCGCTCGACGCGCACTTCGTTGGGCGAGGGGGCAAAGTTGATGATGGCGCGGATCATATCCATGGTGCCCAGGCCGGTGTAGGCCGAGCCGCAGATGACGGGGGAGATGTCGCCGGCGATGACGCCTTTGCGCAGGCCGGCCAGGATCTCTTCGTTGGTGAAGGACTCACCGGCGAAGTATTTCTCCATCATTTCTTCCGAGCTTTCGGCAACGGTCTCGATGAGGGAGGCGCGCAGTCTGGCCACCTTTTCCTTCTTGTTCTCGGGGACCTCGTGCTCGGTGATCTTGCCGTTTTCGGCCTTGTAGACGATCTCGGACAAAAGGTTGATGACGCCCTCCGACTTGCCATTCGCATCGAACAGAGGAATGACGAAGGGTGTGACGCTGTTGCCGAAGGCCATACGCAGGGAGGCGTAGGCGTTTTCGTAATCGGCCTGCTCCTCGTCGACCTTGGAGATATAGAAGAAGGCGGGCAGCTTGCGCTTCTTGACTTCCTTCCACGCCTTTTCGGTGCCGACGGCGCAGCCGTTCTTGGCCGAGACGACGATGATGCCGGCGTCGGCGGCGCGCAGCGCGCTCATGACCTCGCCCTCAAAATCGAAATAACCCGGGGTGTCGATCAGGTTGATGATGTTGCCCTTGAACTCGATGGGCGCCAGCGAAAGCTGGATGGAGATCTGACGCTTGATCTCCTCGGCGTCAAAGTCGCTGACGGTGTTGCCGTCGGCTGTATTGCCCAGACGGTCGGTGCCGCCGGTCATGTAAAGCATGCTCTCCACCAGCGATGTCTTGCCGTCGCCGCCGTGGCCGAGCAGGCAGACGTTTCTGATTTTGTCCAGAGTGTAGGCCATAAGTTGTTTCTCTCCTTTATGTAGAATCGTATAGATTTGCGCTTCAGCCGCTGTCACAAATTATTATATAATAGGCCGTTGACTTTTTCAACATTTTTTATCGGCAGGGGCCGAAAAAACTTGTCCTGTTTGACGAAATCGGCCGTTGAAAAGGCGTCTGCCCCATCAGGCAGACGCCTTTTTTCAAAACCGTGTCATAAAAATCGAGGCAAACCGCACCGGCACCAGCCAGATGAGCAGATACAGGGCGATATTGCCCGGCGAAGCCAGATAGATCTTGTCCATGGCGGCCAGGAAATACATGGTGATCATGCCGATGACGCTGCAGGCATAGCCGCAGAAAAGATTGAGGCGCACCGACCGCACCAGCGCCCGCGCCCCGGCCAGCACCTCGGCAAAGGCCAGCACGCTGTCCCGGGCCAGAATGGCGCACACCGGCTGGTCGTCGGCCAGATTCTCGTTCCAATAGGCCTCCCGCACCCGCAGCTCGGGGATCTGCGCCCGGCCGTGCCGGACGGCGAAACGATCCTCCACCAGCTTTTCGCTGACGCTGAAGTCCCGGAGGGCCAGATCGGCCGTGATGCCGCACCGGCCCAGAATGCCGAAGGCGGTGTAGGGCTGGGGCTGGACGGTGTATTTCAGCGTGAAGATGGCGGCCATATAGGAATTGACCGAAACGAAAACGGCGTTTTTCTTGTCGCCGCCCTCGTGGACCATCACGCCCATCTTCTGCAGAAACTCGGCGCTGCCCATCAGGACGTAATCGCTCTGCACCTGGGCCGCGATGCCGCCGCCCTCAAAATAGCGCACGTTGAGGGCGCGGCGGGGCACCAGATACTGCTCCCTTGCGAAGTCGCCGAAGGCCTTGCCCACGCCGCCGCCCACCTCCTTCATCACGGCGGCCGCGTCGGCCACCACCTGCTCCATCTTGATGGTGTTGGAGGTGATCTTCATGCCGGCGATATGGACGGCGCCCAGGGGAAACACGTCGCCGTCCAGCAGCGCCGCGTGCCGCACCCGGGCCAGCCGGCCGGCCGCCGGCGTATCCAGAATGGCGGCGCCCGAAGCAAAGAGCCGGCGGGCCACCCGCGCCCAGGGGCCGGTGGAGGCCACACACAGGGCACAGGGCGCCAGCACCGAGCTGATGACGGCCAGCGACCACACGAAACGCCCGCCGTCGCCCCGCCCGAAGCTGGCCACGGCGGCCAGCACGACGGCAGCCACGATGGCCACCGGCGCGAACACGCAGGAGGTGCGCTCGACCATATCCTGCGCGGCGGCGTCGTCGGTCTCGGCATAGGCCCGACTGTGGGTCTTGACGGCCGCACGGTAGCGTTTGCCGCCCACCGCCTTGACGGCCGTGGGGTCGGCGGCCATCTCCATGCATTTATAGGTGCGGCGCAGGGTCATGGCACGGCTGCGCTTGCCCGCCAGGGCAAAAAAGCAGCACAGGATGGCCACAAAGGCCAGCGGCTGCCCTTCCGACAGGCCCAGCGCCAGAAAGACGCAGTGCAGCAGGCAGCAAAGCGCCGAAAAAACCGTCAGGCTGTCCAGGGTCGGCCGCAGGCGCAAAAGCCGCCACAGGCCGGCCGTGGTCACCTCCCAGGCCAGCAGCAGCGCCAGAAAAACGCCGCCCGCCAGCAGCACATCCTGCAAAAGCTCCGGCGCCACGCCGGCTACGGCCGGCAGGCCGGGCAGGCCCAGCGCCGCGCCGAAGGTCAGATAGCCGGCGCCGGCCAGCAGCAGGGCCAGAAAGACCAGCCGCATGGACATGGCCACCAGCTTGCGTCCCAGCCGCTTGACGCCCCGGCTGGGATCGTCAAAAGCCACGTTGAGGAAATCGTAGGGCAGGTCCCCGGCTTCCTCCTCTTCTTCATAGGGCTCTTCTTCGATATAATATTCTTCATCGTCGTCGGAAACGGGATAGGGGACAAATTGCTCCTCCCCGGCCCGGGCTGCGCCGGCCTCTTCCCGTTCCGGCCTCTCTTCCCGTTCCGCCGCCTCCGGCTCCCCGTCGGCTCCGCTGTCCGGCCCGCGGCGGCCGCGGCTGCGGAAGAGAATGACCCTGCGGCCCGGCGCCTTGTCCTCGCCCCGCACCTCGTCCTCTTCCGGCGCTTCTTTTTCCGGCTGTGCGTCGTGGCGCAGACGGCGCGGCTCTGCCGGCCCTTCGGCGCGGCTGTCGGGCCGCGCCTGGGGAATGAGCAGGTCGGGTCCGCCGGCTTCATCTCCGCCGTCATTCTGTCCGGCCCGGACCTCGGCGATGATGTCGTCAATGGAGAAGCGCTCCTGCCCTTCATTTGTTCTGTCGCTCAACTGATCACCCGTTATCCTCTTTGACGCAAAGCTTCATACAGCAGCACGGCGGCGGCGTTGGAGGCGTTGAGCGACTGGATGCGCCCCTTTTGGGGGATGCTGACGATGCAGTCGCTCTGCTCCCGCACCATGCGGGAGATCCCGGCGCCCTCCGCGCCGATGACGATGGCCGTCGGCCGGGCCAGGTCGGTCCCGTACATGGTCTGTCCGCCCATATCGGCGGCCACGACGGCGATGCCCCGTGCCTTGAGGTCCTCGATGGTCTGCTGCAGGTTGGACACCTTGGCCACCGGCAGATATTCCAGCGCGCCGGCGGCCGCCTTGGCGCAGGCGGCGTTGATGCCGGCGCTGCGCCGCTTGGGCACGATGACGCCGTGGGCGCCCACCACCTCGCAGGTGCGGATGATGGCCCCCAGATTGTGGGGATCGGTGATGCCGTCGCAGATCACCAGCAGGGGAGCCTGGTCCCGCGCCCGGGCCAGCGCCAGGATCTCCTCCACCGATGCATACTGCACGGCGGCGCACAGGGCGATGATGCCCTGGTGGGCGCCGGTCTCGGAAAGCCTGTCCAGCTTGTGCCGGTCGGTCTCCTGGGCCTGGATGCCCTTTTCCCGGGCCTTGGCGATGAGATATCCCACCGTTTTATGGGAGCCGGGGGCGAAAAGGATCTTGTCGATCTCCCGGCCGCTCTCCAGCGCTTCCTCCACGGCATTCTTGCCCTCCAGAATGAGGGCGCGCTCCTCCTCGCTGCGTTCGTCCCGCGCCGCGGCCGCCGGTCCGCGCCGGACGCCGCCCCGGGGGCGGCCCGGCCCGGTCTGTCTGTTCTGTCTGTAATTCTTTTTATTGTCTTCTCTCACGATACTGTACCTCTGTCGATCTGCGCCTGGGCGCCGAAGCGCCGCTGCCTTTATACGGAATGAAGACGATGCCGCCGCGGGCAGCGGCGCATCGTTACAGATTATTGTATCATGTTTTGACAGGTTTTGAAACAGCCACTTTGCGCCGCCGGCAAAATTATTTGCCCTCTCCGGCCGCCGGCGACAGAAAGCGGCGGTGCACAGCCTGCAGGCCGCGCTCGGCATCTCCGCCGTCGATCCACACCGACAGGGCCGTGCCGCTGTCCGACAGGCCGTAGACCGGCACGCCGGCCGCCTCCAGACACTCCAGCATGCCGGCCGTGCAGCCGGCCGCCAGGCCGCTGCCGACGATGGACAGCCGCCGCTGCCCCGGCGTGATCTCATACATGCCGGGATAAAACAGCGCCAGCGTTTCCTCCACGGCGGCGCGGTCGGCCTCGTGGGCCGTGAAGATCAGCGCCTCTCCCCAGGCGATGGTCTCGATATTGACCCCGCGTCCGGCCAATACGGCAAAGAGCCGGTGGCGTCCCCGGCGCGCGCCGCCGTCCTCCAGACGCACCTGCAGGGTCGGCGCGCTCAGCGCGGCGCCCGCCACGGCGTTTTTCTCCAGGCCTTCCTTTCCGATCATTGTACCTGCCTCCTCTGTCATACTGCTCCGGATCTCCACCGGCACCTGATATTGCTTTGCCAGCACGGCCGCCCGGTCGTGCAGCACCCGCGCGCCCAGACGGGCCAGCTCGATGGTCTCGTCATACCCCAGCGCCCGGTGTCTGCGGGCCTCGGGCACCACCCGCGGATCGGCCGTGTAAATGCCGCTGACGTCGGTATAGATGCGGCACAGGTCGGCCTCCAGGGCCGCCGCCAGCGCCACGGCCGTGGTATCGGAGCCGCCGCGGCCGATGGTGGTCACTTCACCGTCCGGCCCGACCCCCTGGAACCCGGCCACCACGGCCACCTGCCCGGCGGCCAGACATTCCCGCAGCGCCCGGGTGTCGATGCGCTCGATATGCGCCCGTCCGTGGGGGCCTTTGGTATGGATGCCGGCCTGCCAGCCGCAGAAGGCCCGGGCCGGTACGCCCATCTCCTCCAGCGCCAGCGTCAGAAGTGCGGCCGAGATCTGCTCTCCCGAAGCCAGCAGCAGGTCGAGGGCCGCCGCTTCGGCTTCCTCCGCCTGCTCGCACGCCCGCCCCAGCAGCCGGTCGGTCGTTTTGCCCGGCGCCGACACCACCACCGCCAGGCGGTGGCCCGCCTTCCGGGCCGCTGCCGTCCGCGCCGCTGCACGGCGGACCAGCGCGGCACTCTCCAGCGAGGTGCCGCCGTATTTCTCTATGATCAATGCCATATATATCCTCCCGTGTGTCCGTTATACCTCCAGAATATGCGCGCGGCGCCCCGGAGGTTTCTGCGCGGCTCATATAATTTTTACTTTAGACTGTTAATTCCCCAAACAATCGTGTATAATAATAATATCGGGGCCGACCGTACGCCCTGTCCCACTGGTATTCCGCTGGCAAAGGGGGGTTATCCATGCTCCACGAGAATAAGCACATCAACTTTTTTCTCCGGCTCGGCTATTTCCTGCTGATCGTTCTGTCGGTGAGCTTTCTGGCCCGCTACGGGCTGCGCATCGCCTGGCCTTTTCTGACGGCCCTGCTCTTTTCGGCCATCATCCGCCGCCCGGTGGAGTTTATTTCCCGCAAGGCCCGCCTGCCCCGCGGTCCGCTGGCCGCCTGCTTTATCCTGGTGCTGCTGGCGCTGGCCGCCACCCTGATCTATCTTCTGGCCTCTTTTCTGTTCTACCGTTCCATGGCGCTGCTGGACGCCCTGCCCCGGCTTTGGGAAAAGGCCCAGAGCGATCTGAGCCTCTTCGAGCACTCGATGGACAGCCTGCTGCGCGAGGCCTTTCCCTTTCTGCGGGACATGCCCTTCCTCTCCATCGAAAGCCTGCTGTTTTCCTCGGCTTCCTCCATTGATGTGATGGGCGTTTTCTCCACCGTTTCCTCGGCGGCCTTTTCCATTCCCAGCCTGCTGTTCACCACCGTTTTTATCTTCCTGGGCACCTATTTCTTCACCGTCCAGCGGGAGGAGATCCACGAATTCCTGGCCCGCCTCATCTCTCCGGCCGCTTTTGAAGCCGCCGTCCGGCTGCGGGAATTTCTCTATACCTCGGTTTTCCGCTGGTGCAAGGCCCAGCTGCTGCTCATCTGCATCACCTGCGGCGAGCTGATCTGTGCCTTTCTGCTGCTGCGGCAGGAAAACGCCCTGCCGCTGGCCATGCTCATCGCCCTCATCGACGCCCTGCCCATCCTGGGCGTGGGCACCGTGCTGATCCCCTGGTCCATCTTCTGCCTGCTGACCGGCGCCTTCCGCAAAGCGCTGGGCCTGATGCTCACCTATCTCGTGGTCCTCTGCGTCCGCAACTCCATCGAGCCCCGGGTCGTCGGCCAGAAGATCGGTCTGAATCCCTTCGTCACCCTGCTCAGTATGTATATCGGCTACCGCCTGGGCGGCTTTTTCGGCCTGGCCTTCGTCCCCATCGCCGTGCTCTCCATCCTGCACCTGCAGGAGCTGGGTTATCTCAATCTTTGGCAGGACCAATCGCCGTCCGCCGGTTTATCGAAAGGAGCCAACGATCCCCATGAATTATAACGAACTGGCGGCACGCCTGCGAAAGGTCCATCTGCTGCGCAGGATCTGGATCCAGAAAGCGCAGTCCGACGCCGAGCTCTACTTCGGCCAGCTGCCCATTCTGGAATATGTCATGGGCCACGACGGCTGCACTCAGGCCGAGATCGCCGAGAGCCTGTGCGTCACCCCCGCCTCCATCTCCACCTCCACCAAGCGGCTGCAGAAGGCCGGCCTGCTGACCAAAACCACCGACCCCGGCAATCTGCGCTGCAACCGCCTGTCCATCACGCCCCAGGGCCGCGCCCGCTGCGAGAACAACCGCCGCATGGTCGACCGCATCCACATCCGGATGTTCAAGGATATCCCGGAAGACGAGCTGGAAGCCTTCGAGCGCACCCTCAACAAGATCCTGCGCAACCTGGCGCCCCCCGACGCCAATCCCGAGAGCGTCACGCCCACCGAGATCGCCACCCTCATCAACAAGATCCACAAGAATGACGAGCTGCTGAAAAAACAGCAGACCCTTCCCGACGCCGATCAGTGACCGGCTGTTTTACATAACAAACAGAAAATTATATGATAAATATTCCGAATTGTAATATTTTGCCGCATTCTGGCGGCCAGATTTGTTTTTCAGGCAGAATATAGAGAAAGACCTGCGGCAAGGCCGCAGGTCTTTTCTTTTTGCAATATTTTATTTAAAAATTACGTTCTGTATTTATTCCAGCGGCTGCTCAGGCATCCGCAGCCGCTGACCGCCGCCCTGTGCCCGGCTCTGTTCCAGGACCTGCCGGATGCTCTGATTGACGGCCTCGACCTCCTGGCGGAACTCGCTGGCCGACACCCGCACGGCGCCGTGACCCAGAATGATGATCTGCTCCAGATTGTCCGACGTGGCCACCCGCACCCGGTTGTGCCGGGCAATGCTGTAGGTGGTGCGCTCGATATACATATCGGCCGTCTCCCGCTCTTTGGTATAGACCACATAGACGCCGCCCTGCTGCTCGATCTTTTCCACGCCGCCCTTGACTTTATAGGCGTCAAAGACCAGAATGACCGTGCTGCCGCGGTAACCGTGGTAGTTGATCAGCACGTCCAGCAGGGTCTGACGGGCGGCTTCCAGATCCTGATCGGCCAGCGCCTTCAGCTCCTCCCAGGCGAAAATGATATTGTAGCCGTCCACCAACAGGTATTCCCGGCCGGGCGCGGGCACGGCTTCCCTCTGCCGGGGCGCGGGCGCTTCGGCGGGCCGCGCCGGCTTTTTGACCGGGGCGAAGGTGTCGCGCTTGACGTTGGTGCCGTAGGTCATCTGGAAAATACGGGCCAGGATCTCCTCCTCCTCCCGGGAAAAGGGCACCAGCGTGGAGGCGCGGCGCACGGCCGTGTCCGCTTCGGGCAGCTCCACCTTGTTGAGCCGGGTCTTGAGAGGACTGACCGTGTGGGCCTCCCCGGGTACCTTATACCAGGGCACCACATGTCCGGCGCCGTGGGAACAGAAGACCGAATCGCAGGGGTTATCCACGTCCCGGTCGCTGTCGTAGCCCGAAGCCGCGATGACTTCGGCCTCGTTGTGGCAGGGCAGATAGCCCCGCAGGCGGAAGGTGATCCGCCCCCGGCCGTGGGTGAAGCCGGTCAGCTCCCGGGGATAATCCTTGATGCAGGCCACCGGCGCCGTGCCGGTCAGCACGGCCGTTTCGCCGTCGGTCTCCCCGGGCTGGAACTCCCCGTTCATGCGCTGTATATCGTTGATGACCCGGCCCATGGCGGCCGACGGCACCTCGATGCGGAAATCGTACCAGGGCTCCAGCAGGCGGCATTTGGCCCGCTTGAGGCCCTGCCGGACGGCCCGGTAGGTGGCCTGCCGGAAATCGCCGCCCTCGGTGTGCTTGAGATGGGCGCGGCCGGCCAGCAGCGTGATCTTCATATCGGTGATGGGCGCGCCGGTCAGCACGCCCACATGTTCCTTTTCGGCCAGATGGGTGAGGACGAGGCGCTGCCAATTGAGATCCAGCTGATTCACCGGACAGACGGAATCAAAGACCAGGCCGCTGCCCGGCTCTCCTGGCTCCAGCAGCAGCCGCACCTCGGCATAGTGGCGCAGCGGCTCGTAGTGGCCGATGCCCTCCACCGCTTCGGTGATGGTCTCCCGATAGACGATGCTGCCCTGGCCGAACTCAACGGGGACGCCGAACCGGCTTTCCATGATCTGCCGCAGCACCTCCAGCTGGATCTCCCCCATCAGCCGCACATGGATCTCCTGCAGCTGTTCGTTCCATTCCACCCGCAGCTGTGGGTCTTCCTCCTGCAGCCGGCGCATATAGCCCAGCACCGTATGGGCGTCGAAGGTCTCGGGATAGAGCAGCCGGTAGGTCAGCACCGGCTGCAGCTCGGGCGCCTCGGCCTGGGGCGCGCAGCCCAGCCCCATGCCGGGATAGGTGCGGGTCAGCCCGGTGACGGCGCACACCGTCCCGGCCGGCGCCGTCTGGACGGCTTCAAAGCGGGCGCCGGAATAGACCCGCAGCTGGTTGGCCTTCTCCTCCCAGGCGTCCTCGCCGTCGCCGCCCCGCACAGTGTCCCGCACCCGCAGCGCGCCGCCGGTCACCTTGAGATAGGTCAGCCGCTCGTCTTTTTCGTCCCGGGCGATCTTAAAGACCTCGGCGCCGAATTCCGCCGGATAATCGGGCATCCGGGTCAGCTCCCGCATGGCCCGGAGCAGCGCGTCCACCCCTTCCAGCCGCAGTGCCGAGCCGAAGAAACAGGGATAGATCCGCCGTTCCGCGATGAGCCGGGCAACGGCCCCGGGGGCGATATCGCCGGTCTCCAGATACTGCTCCATCAGGCCCTCGTCACAGAGGGCGATGTCCTCCAACACCGCCTCCCACGGGCGGGAGAAATCGACGAAGCCCTCGCCCAGGCGGCGGCGCAGATCGGATAAAAGCTGCCGCTGCACGGCGCCGGCCAGGTCCATCTTGTTGATAAAAAGAAACACCGGGATGCCGTGGCTGCGCAGCAGCGACCAGAGGGTCTCGGTGTGGGCCTGCACGCCGTCGGTGCCGCTGACCACCAGCACGGCATAGTCCAGCACCCGCAGGGTGCGCTCGGCCTCGGAGGAAAAATCCACATGGCCGGGGGTATCCAGCAGGGTGATGGAGCAGTCCTCCCCCTCCAGCATGGCCTGCTTGGAAAAGATGGTGATGCCACGCTGCCGTTCGATATCAAAGGTGTCGAGAAAAGCGTCGCCGTGGTCGACCCGCCCCAGCCGGCGGATGCTGCCGGCCGTATAGAGCAGCGCTTCGCTGAGGGTGGTCTTGCCCGAATCGACGTGGGCCAGAATGCCGAATACAAGTCGTTTCATCTATATAAAGCCTCGGTTTTCGCAGGATAGGCGGCCGCCCGGGCCGCCGTTTTTATTTTACCACATCCTGCTTTGCCGCACAACTTTATGCAAAAACCCCCTGTCCCGCAAGGGGGCAGGGGGTGTCTTCCGCATCGGTTGAAAGATGCCGGCGCCTTATTTGCGCAGGGTCTGGATGCCTTCCAGCAGCTGCTTGCAGGCCTGCTCCACGGTGGCGCGGGTGCAGGCCAGATTCATGCGGCAATAGCCGTCCCAGGCCTGACCGAAGAAGGAGCCGTTGTTCATGGCCAGACCGCACTTGTCGCCGATGAAGCTCTTGAGTTCATCGCCGTGCATGCCCAGCTTCTCGCAGTTGAGCCATGCCAGATAGGTGCCTTCCATGGGATGGACGACGATCTCGGGGATGTTCTTCTGAATGAAGTCGCACACATAATCGCGGTTGCCCTTGATATAGACCAGCAGTTCATCCAGCCACTGAGCGCTCTGGGTATAGGCGGCCACCAGAATGGGCTCGACGAAGCAGTTGGAGGAGTTGCAGTGGGCGCTGTTGACCATGGCGCGGATCTTGTCCCGCACCTCGGCGTCCTTAATGATGATGTTGGACACCAATACGCTGGCCAGATTGAAGGTCTTGGTGGGGGCCGTGCAGGTGATGGTGTGCTGGGCCGTCCACTCGTTGAGGGAGGCAAAGACGATATGCTCGCCTTCCAGGATCAGGTCGTTGTGGATCTCGTCGGAGATGACATAGAGGTTGTGGCGCTGGCAGATGTCGGCCAGCTTCTCCAGTTCTTCCCGCTTCCAGACACGGCCCGAGGGATTGTGGGGCGAGCAGAGCATAAAGACGCGGGTCTTGTCGGTGATCTTGCGCTCCAGATCCTCAAAGTCGAAGGTATAGTATTCGTTGTCGTTGTTGAGGGGCGTTTCAATGATGTTGCAGCCGTTCTTCTTGATGACGTTGTAGAAGGGGCCATAGACCGGCACTTCCACCAGCACGTCGTCGCCGGGCTGACAGAGTGTCTGAATGGCGAAGTCCAGAGCCGGCACGACGCCGGGCGTGAAGAGGATCTCTTCCTTGGCCACGTCGAAGTTGTGGCGCGTCTTCATCCAGTGAATGACAGCGTCGTAATAGGCGTCCGACAGGAAGGTATAGCCGAAGACGGCCTGGTCGGCCTTCTTGTGGATGGCGTCCACGATGGGGGGCGCCACGGCAAAGTCCATATCGGCGATCCACATGGGCAGCATGGGGCCGCTGCCGAACTGGGCCGTGCGATCCCACTTGATGCTGTTTGTGCCCCGTCTGTCGGGCACAATGTCAAAATTATACATGATTTTTTCCTCCGGTTTCTATGCTGCGGGGCAGATCTTGCCTCACAGATCCATTCTTATCTTACATTTGCATATTTGACAAGTCAAATAGAAAAAGCCGATAAATCCCTGCTCAGATAAAAATCATACGATAGAGCAGGAAGAGGGCCATCGAGGACAGCGCCAGCACCGGCATCATGCGCAGATGCTGCTTGTAGACCTCCCCCGACGGACATTCCATGACCTTGATGGTCAAAAGCTGGCAGAGGTGGAAGGGGGAGAAATAATAGCCCAAAAAGCTCCAGACCAGAATATAGAAGGCATAGACCGTCATGGTCATGGGGGGCAGCCCCATGCCGGCGATGAAGGGCAGCAGGATGCCCAGCGGCACCATGCTGATGCCGGTGGTCAGGCCGAAGGCCAGACCGACCAGCGGCACGATGAGCATAAAGCTGAGGATGGAATCGCCCACCAGCATGCCGCCGACGCCGGACATGACCACATCGAGGTTTTTGACCACATTCTGCATGAAATAGACGCCCACCAGCATGAGGACGGTATCCAGCGCGAAGCCCTGGGCGGCGCTTTTGAGGTACTCGCTCTTATCCTTGCCGATGAGGAAGAAGGTCAAAAGGATGCAGAGGAAGACGGCCTGATACATCTGCAGCCCGAAGACCACATTGAAGACCATGGCCATATAGATGGGCGACAGGTACTTTAAGACATCCAGCAGCGCCTGTCCCCGGCTGCCCTGCCGGGGGGAGCGGCTGTCGGGCACCGTGCGGATATAGAAGAACCACGCGCCGCCCAGCAGAAAGACCACAAAGCCCAGATTGAGTCCGATGAGGCTGTAAATGTTGATGCTGTCCAGCACCGAGCCGATGGTCAGAATGGTGGTGTTATAGGGCAGGATGAACATGGCGAAATGGCGGAAATAGAGGTTGATGACCGCCTTGCGCTCGCCGGAAATGCCCAGCTCGGTGCCGATGGAATCGACAAAGGGGGCCGACAGGAAGGCGCCGCCGGGCACCGGCAGCATCCCCATGATGCCGGGCAGGATCATGATGAGGGCCTTCTTGCTGGGGATGAGCTGCTCCAGCGCGTGGACGATGCGTTCCAGGATCCCGTATTTTTTAAGGGTACTGCCCAGCACGCCGATCTCGATGACGACGATAAGGGTCTGCAGGGTAGAAAACGTGGTGAAGACCCGCTTCAGGGAATCCAGCATAACACCTGCCGAAAGGCCGCCGATGACGGCCATGATCAGGCCGGTCAGACAAAGCAGCGGACCAAGCGGCGCTTTCTTTCCGCCGGATACCTTCGGATAATACTTGAGCATGACCGGCAGCAGCAGAAAGGCCACGATCAGCCCGACAAATTGACGCATAACATATCCCTCTCTTTTCCGAAAACAGCCGTTTTCTGTAATTGCATTTTACGGATCCTGTCGACAAAGCCCGTCTGATGGATCCTTCGGCAGATATCATTATACAGGATTTCTCCCCTGGGAACAAGAGCAAACCCGAAGCCGTTTAACTTTTTATTGCAGACACAAAAAAGCAGGGCGCATCCAATGGATACGCCCTGCTGTGCGATACAGAACCTGTTTTTCAGAAAGCGTCTGCCCTGCGCGGTTTATTCCGCCCAGGAGACGTAATGCCAATAGGTGTTGCCCGAAGCGTTGACCTCAAAGCCCTGCAGATCGGCGTCCATGGCACGGACGACGTTCATCGAATAGGTGGGCACCTGGGGGCAGATCGACTGGATGTAAGCGACGCACTCTTCAATCAGCTTCATGCGCTCGGTCTCGTCCAGGGTCTGAACAGCGGTGTCGTACAGCTCGTCGATCTTGGGATCGTTGGTGCGGGACCAGTTGGAGCCGCCGATCATCTTGGAGTGATACTTATACTCGATAAAGCCCAGGGTGTTGGAGGTGGTGCAGTTGCCGATGCAGGTCTCAAAGTTACCTTCGGCAGCGGTGGACAGGTAGGTGGCCAGGTCCATGGACTCCAGGTTCATGGTGACGCCGTACTCAGCCAGGGTGGCCTGGATGACTTCGCCGCAGCGGCGCTTGACGTCATCCGAGCAGATGCAGGAGAAGACGACCGTGGTGGGGTCGACGCCCGACTTGTCCAGGTACTCCTGGGCCAGTTCGGGATTGTATTCATCCATGTTGACATCGGTCGCGCCGGCGAACATGCCGGGGGTCTGACGATAGTTGGCCGTACCGGCGCCGTTCAGGGCGACCTCGACCAGCGCTTCCTTCTGAATGGCGCAGTTCATGAAGTGACGGAAATCCTGATTGTCAAAAGGTGCGATCTCATTGTTCAGGATCAGCCAGTTGAAAGAGGTGCCGGGGATATTATAAACGGCCACCTCAGGGTTTTCTTCCAGACGATCCAGGTCGTTGGTCTCGACTTCGATGATGACATCGATCTCGCCGGCTTCCAGAGCGATGGTTCTGGAGGAGCCTTCGGGGATGATTCTCCAGGTCATATGCTTGATGGCCGGAGCGCCTTTCCAGTAATTTTCGTTGGCTTCAAACTCAATGCTGTTGCCCAGATCCCACTTGACAAACTTGTAGGCGCCCGAGCCGACAGGGTTGGCGTTGAAGTCGTTGCCCTCTTCGATCAGCTTCTTGGGCACGATCTTATGAGAGGACATATCGTACAGTGTCTTGGCGTAGACAGTCTTGGTGGTGACCTTGAACTGTGTCTCGTTCAGGACCTCAACAGCTTCCCAGAACTGAGAATAGTTGGTGGTGTAGGCGCTGTTCTCTCTGGCGTACTCCATGGAAGCCACCAGGTCTTCTGCGGTCACCTTGTCGCCGTTATGGAAATAAACGTCATCGCGAATGGTGAAGACCCACTCGGTATCGCTGGGGTTCTCCCAGGAAGTAATGACGCCCGGTTCCGGCTCCAGCGTATCGACATTGGTACGAAGGAAGGTATCAAATGTCAGTGAGTTCATGTAGTTGGAGGCGATGGCGCTGTGTTCGTAAGGATGCAGCGTGGGCGGCTCGTTGGCTGTGGCGATAACGATGCTGTCCTTTGTTTCGCCGGTTGTTTCACTGCCGGCCGTGTCGCCGGTGTTTTCCCCGTCGGTTTCCCCTGTTGTGTCGTTCTTACCGCAGCCGGCGAAAGCCGCCAGAACGAACACCAGAGCCAGTACGAGGGAGAGAAGCTTTGTCCACTTCTTCATGTTTGGGTTCTCCTTTTCTTTTTCCTTTTTTATTCAAAGCCGCGCCTGTGGGCACGGCGATGAACCAATACCAATCAAAAGACGAATATCCGGCACAGGCCGGGATCGTTATTTTTTTATCAGAACTGTGCATAACTTCATTGTATGCAGAAACGCTGGAAAAAGCAATACCTAACATTGAAAAAAATACATCTGCTTTTTGCACAGATTTAACAATTTTCAACTTTTTCTTCGCAAACACTTCATATTCTGTGGATTTTTCATATTTTTTCGCACTTTTTTGACCTGTATTTTCATACAAAACAAATGCAAAAAACAGAAATTTATGTAAAATTATGTAAAAAGCGGAGCGTATTCTTAAAATACGCTCCGCTGTATATTGGTTTTGTGTGCGAGTACTGCCGATTGTTATTCACCCCAGGAGACATCCTCCCAATGGAGGCCGCCGGAGGGCGAGACCTTGATGCCCTGCAGATTGGCATTGTAAGCGCGGGTGACATTGGTCAGATAGGTGGTGACCTGCGGGCACATCTCATTGAGGCGTGCGGCGCACTGCTCCAGCAGATCCATGCGATCCTTTTCATCCAGCGTCTTGACGGCCTTCAGATACAGCTCATCCAGCTTGTCGTCGGTGAAGTTCTTGGCCGAACCGCCGGCAGCCACCGACAGATACTTGCCCTCGATATAGGACATCATATCCGATGTGGTATAGCCGCCCAGCGCCGCTTCAAAGTCGCCGTCCTGCACCGCTGCCAGATAGGTGGCCAGGTCCATGGATTCCAGATTCATCGTGATGCCGAACTCGGCCAGGTTGGCCTGAATGACCTCGGCGGCGCGCCGCTTGACGTCATCCGAGCAGATGCAGGAGAAGACGACGGTACTGGGATCCATGCCCGATTGATCGAGATACTCCTGGGCTTTCTTCAGATCGTAGCTGTCGATATTCTCCTCGGAATAACCCGGGAAAACCGCGGGCGTCTGGCCCCAGATGCCGGTGCCGGCGCCGTTGAGGGCCACCTGCATGACGGCGTTCTTATCCACCATGCAGTTGAGGGCCTTGCGGAAGTCCACATTGTCAAAGGGATACTGCTTGGTATTGAGGATCATGCCGTTGTGACCGGTGCCGGTCTGGTTGAGGACGGTGATGCCCTTGCTCTCCTGCAGGCGGGTCAGGTCGTTGGATTCGACTTCCACGATGAAGTCGATCTCGCCGGCCTCCAGCGCGATGGTGCGGGAGGAGCCTTCGGGTACGATGCGCCAGGTCATGCTCTTAATGGCCGGGGCGCCCTTGAAATAATCTTCAAAAGCTTCAAATTCCAGGCTGTCGCCCAGGGTCCACTTGACGTACTTATACGGGCCTGTGCCGATGGGGTTGGCATTGAAGTCGTTGCCCGCGTCGATCAGGCTCTTGGGCACGATCTTCATACGGGTCAGGTTGATGGTGGCTTTGGCGCAGGGGGTGGGGGTATGGACGCGGATGGTGTAATCATCCACCACTTCGATCTCATCCCACCAGTTGGTGTAGATGCTGGTGTAGGCCGAATAATCGCTGCGGCCCCATTCCATCGAAGCCTTGACATCGGCGGCCTTCATTTCCTCGCCGTTGTGGAACTTGACGCCCTTGACCAGCTGGATCTCCCAGTTGTTGTCATCGATGGGCGCGACCTTCTCGGCCAGACAGGGGATCGGCTCCATGGTGTCGAGATCCGATGTCATCAGTGTGTTGTAGGTCAGGCCGTTCATGTAGTTGGCGGCCACGGCATTGTGGTTATAGGGATGCAGCGTGGGCGGTTCATTGGCCGTGGCGATGATCACATCGGTGCGGCCGGAAGCTGTCTGCCCCTCCCCGCCGCTGGTCGTCTGATCATCCTCCGTCTTGCCGCAGGCGGCAAACAGCGCGAAGACCATCAGCATGGCCATAGTCAGGCTGAATAATTTGACCAGTTTCTTCATGGATTTCTCTCCTTTTCTCCGTTTGTTGATTTTGTTAACAAATGCACCGAAAATTTATTAACAAAAATTAACTCACCTATACTTTACACAGAAACTGCCGCGCTTGCAACCATCAGAAGCGATTTTCTCTACAAGCCTCTCCTTTTTTGTATATATTGCACAATTATCTATATTTTTTTGGGAAAGAAACCAAAAAATCGCCCGATTTCCCGCGGAACAAAAAAAGAGACGGTCCATAAGGACCGTCTCTGAAAACAAATTCTGTTTTACAGGCTTTCGCCTCGGCGCTGATTACTCAGCCCAGGACACATACTGCCAGTAGGTGTTGCCCGAAGCGTTGACCTCAAAGCCCTGCAGATTGGCGTCCAGAGCGCGGACGACGTTGGAGGAGTAGGTCGGGATCTGGGGGCACAGCTCCTGGATGTAAGCGACGCACTCTTCGATCAGCTTCATGCGCTCGGTCTCGTCCAGGGTCTGAACAGCGGTGTCGTACAGCTCGTCGATCTTGGGATCGTTGGTGCGGGTGAAGTTGGAGCCGCCGATGGACTTGGAGTGATACTTGTACTCAACAAAGCCCAGGGTGTTGGAGGTGGTGCAGCCGCCGATGGTGGCTTCAAAGTTACCTTCAGCAGCGGTGGACAGGTAGGTGGCCAGGTCCATGGACTCCAGGTTCATGGTGACACCGTACTCAGCCAGGGTGGCCTGGATAACTTCGGCGCAGCGACGCTTGACGTCATCCGAGCAGATGCAGGAGAAGACAACCGTGGTGGGATCGATGCCCGACTTGTCCAGGTACTCCTGGGCCAGTTCGGGATTGTATTCATCCATGTTGACATCGGTCGCGCCGGCAAACATGCTGGGCGACTGACGGTAGTTGGCTGTACCGGCGCCGTTCAGGGCGACCTCGACCAGCGCTTCCTTCTGGATGGCGCAGTTCATGAAGTGACGGAAGTCCTGATTGTCAAAAGGAGCCTTCTCGTTGTTCAGGATCAGCCAGCTAAAGGATGTGCCCGGCTTCTCAACGATCTGAACGTTGGAATCTTCTTCCAGACGAGCCAGGTCGTTGGTCTCGACTTCGATGATGGCGTCGATCTCACCGGCTTCCAGAGCGATGGTTCTGGAGGAGCCTTCGGGGATGATTCTCCAGGTCATGTTCTTGATGGCCGGAGCGCCGTCCCAGTATTCCTCATTGGCAACGAAGGTGATGCTGTCGCCCAGCTTCCACTCGACGAACTTATACGGACCGGTGCCGACGGGGTTGGCGTTGAAGTCATTGCCCTCTTCGATCAGCTTCTTGGACAGGATCTTATGGGAGGACATGTCGTACAGCGTCTTGGCGTAGACAGTCTTGGTGGTGACCTTGAACTGTGTCTCGCTCAGAACTTCGACAGATTCCCAGAACTGAGAGTAGTTGGAGGTATAGGCCTCGTTCTCACGGGCATACTCCATGCTGGCAACCATATCCTCAGCGGTCAGCTTATCGCCATTGTGGAAATAAACGTCGTCACGAATGGTGAAAATCCACTCGGTATCGCTGGGGTTCTCCCAGGAAGTGATGACGCCCGGTTCGGGTTCCAGGGTCTCAACATTGGTGCGCAGGAAATAGTCGTGTGTCAGATAGTTCATGTAGGTCGCCGCGACTGCGCTGTGAAGATAAGGATGCAGCGTGGGAGGCTCGTTGGCCGTCGCGATGACGATGCTGTCCTTGGTCTCGCCTGTGGAAGCAGTGTTGTTGTTCTGCTCTGTGTCGCTGCTGGTGTCTGTGCTGGTATCGGTGGTGTCGTTGCTGCCGCCGCAGCCGACCATCATCGAAAAAGCCATTGCAAAGACCATCGCCAGGCCGAGCAGACGGATCCATGTGTGCTTCATGTTCTTTTCTCCTTTTTTTGATTTTCATTTTCTTTCATCCGCCGGCAAGCGGAAAAAGAAAATTATTACTGCGAAATTCTTGTTTATTTCGCAATGATTATAATAATTTAAAGCTAACGCAATTTCAACTCCTTTTTTACATTTTTGTATATAGGTCACAAGCAATATCTGTTACCACGATGCTGTTTTTGGTGATTTTTCTTTTATCCATATAAAAAGACGACCCCATCTGGGGTCGTCTTTTTATATTTGTGACTTTCAGTTACGCTGTTTTTCTGCTGATCCCGGCGGGAAGATTATTCGCCCCAGGAGACATACTGCCAGCGGAGGGTGTTGGCGGCCGAAACTTCGATACCCTGCAGGTCATCGATGTAAGCTCTGGTAACGTTGGCGCCGTAGGTGGGAACCTGCGGGCAGATCTCGTTGATGTAGTTGGCGCACTCGGTGAGGATAGCGTTGCGCTCATCGGCATCCAGAGTCTTGGTGGCCTTGTCGTACAGCTCGTCGATCTTGGGATCGTTGGTGCGGGTCCAGTTGGAACCGTTGATGGACTTGGAGGTGAACTTGCCTTCGATGAAGGACATCATGTTGGACGATGTATAACCGCCGATGCAGGTCTCAAAGTCGCCGTCAGCAGCAGCCGACAGATAGGTGGCCAGGTCCATGGACTCCAGGTTCATGGTGACGCCGAACTCGGCCAGGTTGGCCTGGATAACTTCGCCGCAGCGGCGCTTGACGTCATCCGAGCAGATGCAGGAGAAGACGACGGTCTTGGGATCGACGCCCGACTTGTCGAGGTACTCCTGGGCCTTTTCCAGATCATAGCCGTCGGGGATCTCGGTGGCAGCGCCGCCGGAGAAGACAACGGGGGTCTGGGTGTAGTTGCCGGTGCCGGCGCCGTTCAGAGCAACGGCCACCAGGGCGTCCTTCTCGATGGCGCAGTTCATGAAGTGACGGAAGTCCTGATTGTCAAAGGGAGCCTTTTCGTTGTTCAGGACCAGGAAGTTGAAGGAGGTACCGGTCTTGTTGATGACTTCGATGCCGTCGGTCTCTTCCAGACGGCCCAGGTCGTTGTTGTCGACCTCAACGATGAAGTCGATCTCGCCGGCTTCCAGCGCGATGGTTCTGGAGGAGCCTTCGGGGATGATGCGGTACTTCAGATGCTTGATGGCGGGAGCACCTTCCCAGTAATCTTCAAAGGCTTCGAACTCGACGCTGTCGCCCAGGGTCCACTTGACGTACTTATAGGGACCGGTGCCGATGGGGTTGGCAGCAACGGCGTCGTTGCCCTGCTCCACCAGCTCCTTGGGCAGAACGTAATGGGAGCTCAGGTCGATCAGTGTCTTGGCGTAAACTTCCTTTGTGGTGACGACGACGGTGTAGTCGTCAACGATCTCCAGCTTTTCCCAGAAGGTCGAGTAGGTGTTGGTGTAGGAAGAATTCTCTCTGGCGTATTCCATCGAAGCGACGATGTCTTCAGCGGTCATGTCGCTGCCGTCGTGGAACTTGACACCCTTGCGGATGTTCAGCTGCCACTGCTTGTCGTTGAGGATCTCATAGGATTCGATCAGGCAGGGTTCGGGTTCCAGAGTTTCGATGTTGGACTGGAACAGGGTGTTGTGGGTCAGGATGTTCATGTAGCCGCCGGCAACAGCACTGTGCTGATGGGGGGCCAGCGTGGGAGGCTCGTTGGCTGTGGCGATGACGACCAGGTCGTTGGCCTTGTTCTGCGACTGTACGCCGCCGGAGGATGTCTTCTCGCCGCCGTCGGTCTTCTCACCGTCGGTGTTGTCGTTGCCGCCGCCGCAGGCAGCCATCAGCGAGAAGGCCAGCATAAAGACCAGTGTCAGGCTGAGCAGTTTGACCAGTTTCTTCATTGCGTGTGTCTCCTTTTCAAAAATATTACGGTTTTTACCGCTTCGTTAAGTTTTTAAAATTTCTTTCTGAAATTATTAAATAAACTTAACTCTGGTTTACAGTTTAATTCAAGCAGATACAAATTGCAATACCTTTATGGTGATTTCAGCTTTTTGCGCATCAGCTTTGTGCACCCTGCCCAAATTTATGCTTTGTTTTGTACAGATATGACACAGCATTTTTAAAATCTGCATAAAAGAAGCGGCTCCAAAAGGAGCCGCCTTTGAAAAATCTGTCTGTGTGTCCTGAATGCCGATCAGTTAGCCCAGGAAACGGCACCCCAATACAGTGTATTGGTGGCCGAAACCTCGACGCCCTGCAGGTCAGAGTTGAAGGCGCGGGTGACATTGGCGCCGTAGGTGGGGACCTGGGGGCAGATCTCGTTGATATAGTTGGCCAGCTCGGTCAGCTTGGCGTTGCGCTCGGCGTCGTCCAGAATGCCGACGGCCTCGTAATACATCTCATCGATCTTGGGATCGACCGTGCGGGACCAGTTGGAGCCGCCGATCTGCTTCTCGGTGAACTTGCCCTCGATGAAGTTGAGCATCAGATTGGTGGTGTAGCCGCCGATGCAGGTATCGAAATCACCGGTACCGGCGGTATCCAGATAGGTGGCCAGGTCCATGGACTCCAGGTTCATGGTGACGCCGTACTCGGCCAGCGAAGCCTGGATGACCTCGCCGCAGCGGCGCTTGACGTCATCCGAGCAGATGCAGGAGAAGACGACGGTGGAGGGATCAACGCCCGACTTGTCGAGATACTGCTGGGCCAGCTCCTTGTCGTAGCTGTCGGGGATCTCGGTGGCGGCGCCTTCAAAGACGACGGGGGTCTGGGTGTAGTTGCCGGTGCCGGCGCCGTTCAGGGCCACCTCGACCAGCGCGTCTTTATTGATGGCGCAGTTCATGAAGTGACGGAAATCCTGATTGTCAAAGGGGGCGCGCTCGTTGTTCAGAACCAGGAAGTTGAAGGAGGTACCGGTCTTATTGATGACTTCGATGCCGTCGGTCTCTTCCAGGCGGGCCAGGTCGTTGTTGTCGACCTCGACGATGAAGTCGATCTCACCGGCTTCCAGCGCGATGGTTCTGGAGGAGCCCTCGGGGATGATGCGGTACTTCAGATGCTTGATGGCGGGAGCGCCTTCCCAGTAATCTTCAAAGGCTTCGAACTCGACGCTGTCGCCCAGAGTCCACTTGACGAACTTGTAGGGGCCGGTGCCGATGGGGTTGGCGGCAATGGCTTCGTTGCCCTGCTCGATCAGCGACTTGGGCAGGATATAGTGGGAAGCCAGGTCGTACAGGGTCTTGGCATAAACTTCCTTGGTGGTGACCAGGACGGTGTATTCATCCTCGGCAACGACGCTCTCCCAGAACTGGGTGAAGGTCGATGTGTAGGTCGACTGGGCACGGGCGTATTCCATGGAGGCCACGACGTCTTCGGCCTTCAGCTCGCTGCCGTCGTGGAACTTGACGCCCTGGCGGACGTGCAGGCGCCATTCCTTATCGGAAACGTTCTCGTAGGATTCGATCAGGCCGGGCTCGGGAGCCAGGGTCTCGATGTTGGTCTTGAACATGCCGTTGTGGGTCAGGATGTTCATATAGCCGCCGGCGACGGCGTTGTGCTGGTGGGGGGCCATCGTGGGGGGCTCGTTGGCTGTGGCGATGACGACCAGGTCGTTGGCCTTGTTCTGCGACTGCACGCCGCTGCCCGAGGCCGTCTTGTCTCCGCCGTCGTTTCCGTCGGTCTTTCCGCTGTCGCCGCCGCCGCAGGCAGCCATCAGCGAGAAGGCCAGCATAAAGACCAGCGTCAGACTGAGCAATTTGACCAGTTTCTTCATTTGATTCTTCTCCTTTTCTTTTTTCATGGTGTGTTTCGGTCGGCAAAAATTCTTTACCCGAAATTTTACCACGTTTTAAATCTTAGTTTATATTTTATGCTTTTTCAAGCGTTATTTCAGCTTTTTATGAAAAATAGTCAACATTTTTCGTCAATATAAATAATCAAAAGAAAATTCTGCATAAATTTTCATCATTTGATTTAGTCTATTTTCACGAATCTATATTACAGAATATTAATAATTCTGTTTTGAATTTTTTTCTCTTTATGCGATACTTCTTTCGGCCGCGTTGTTCCGGGCGTTTTTTCGTGCTATACTTTTGATGTCCGGACAGCCCCCATTCGGGCGCTGCCGGCTTTGATATGCTTTTACATATTACATATTACATATTACATAAAGGAGGCATTCCCATGAAGATCGACCCTGTCAGAAAACAGCAATACAAAGACACGCTGCGCGCGCTTTTGCAGATCTCCTCCCCCTCGGGCCGGGAGCGTCCCATGACCGAGCATCTCCGCAAGCTGGCCCAGCCGCTGGCCCAGGAGGTCTTTTACGACAATTACGGCAACCTGCTGGTCCATGTGGGCGGCAGCGGCGAGCGGCTGATGCTGTGCGCCCACGCCGACGAGCTGGGATACTGGATCCGCAGCATCTCCGACGACGGCTTCTTGAGCGCCACCAAGATCGGCGTGCCCGACAAATGCGTCGAAGCCCGGCAGGTGATGGTCAACGGCACCATTCCCGGCGTGGTGGGCACCAAGGCCGCCCATCTGCAGACCCCCGAGGAGCGTCTCAAGCTGGTAAATCCCCGGGAGATCTTCATCGACATCGGCGTTTCCTCCCGGGCCGAGGCCGAGGCGCTGGGCATCGGCGTGGGCAGCTACGCCTCCCCCGTCTGCAATTATATGGAGATGCACGATCCCGACCTCATCTGCTGCCGCGCGCTGGACAACCGGGCCGGCTGCGCCGTGCTCATCGAGCTGCTGCGCCATCTGGATCCCGCGGCCCTGACCTGTGAGCTCTGGCTGGCCTTTACGCTGCAGGAGGAGGTCGGCCTGCGGGGCGCCGCCGCCGCGGCCAACTACCTGTGCCCCAGCCGCATGATCGCCGTCGACACCGTCCCCTGCGCCGACACGCCGGGCATGAACTGGAAGCGCGACCTGCCCGTCCAGCTGGGCCGCGGCGTGGTCTGCAGCCTTTCCGAGGGCATGCACCCCATGAACTTCATCCATCCCGACATGGAGGCCCGCATCATGGCCCTGCGCGACAAATACGATATTCCCCTGCAGCCTCTGTCGGTGTGCGGCTTCAGCTGCTCCACCGACGCCCTGGGCAGCACCATCCAGGGCCGCGGCATCGCCGGCGCCACTCTGACCATCCCCCGCCGCTACTCCCATTCGCCCACCGAGCTGATGCACGTCAACGACGCCATGGCCATGCTGGAGCTGCTCACCCGCTTCGTCACCGAATGATCCTTCTTTCCTGACCCGGCGCAAGTTTATCCATTCTTTCCAAAATTCTTGAATTGATTTTGGCATATCTCCCGATCTTTTCGGCAAAACAGCCGGAAAGACGGGAGATTTTTTATAGACTATTGCCAAGAATTCAAAGGGCTTGCCGGAAAAAGCCGACCCGGACCCCATGCCCAGGCCGATTTGACTGTTTGCATACGCAGGTATAGAATAGCCCTATATTCTGTATTGAAAAAACCGCTGCTGCCGCGGCGGCACACAAGAAGGAGTGGGGTATTTTGGGTAAGCTGAAAGACTTTTTCCGCATGCCGGTCAGCGACGATCAGGCGCTGATGGAGCAGCAGAAAAAGCTTTATCCGGCCGTCTTTATCGAGCAGACCTCGGCCATGCTGCTGGGTCTGGTCAACGTCGCCGTCACCGGTACGATCTCCAGCGCGGCGCTGGCCGGCGTGGGCCAGGTCAACACCATCAACAATGTCATCGTCTATTTCTTCAGCAACTACGCCATGGGCGGCAACGTCATGGTGGCCCAGAACGTTGGCGCCGGCAATCCGGAAGGCGTCAAAAAGAGCGCTTCCCAGTCGCTGCTGCTGGGTATGCTGTTCAGTCTGCTGCTGACCACCGGCATCTTTATCTTCCGCGTACCCATGCTCTACGCCCTTTACGGCGGTGTGGACGCCGACGTCATGCGCTATTCCATCGAATATTTCTCCATCTCCCTGCTGGCCACCCCCCTGTGGTTCATCTATTACCAGTGCGTCGGCTGCTTCCGCAGCGCCGGCGACACCAAGACCCCCATGAAGGTCAGCATGCTGATGAACTGCGTCAACATCGTCCTCAGCATCCTGTTCGTCATTGTCCTCGACCTGGGCCCCAAAGGCGCCGGCTATTCCATGGTGACGGCCGTCGGCACGGCGGCGCTGGTCTGCCTCTTTAAGATCTTCAATCCCGCCAGCCGGGTCTGCATCCGCGGCGAGTTCCGCCTGCGGCTGGAAAAGAACATCGTCAGCAAGACCCTGTCGGTGGGCATCCCCGCCGGCCTGGAAAATCTGATGTTCAACGGCGGCAAGGTCATTCTGCAGGTCTTCCTGTCCAACATGGGCACCACCGTCATTTCGGCCTACCAGGTGGCCAACTCGCTGATCAGCGTCACCCAGCTGCCCCTCATCTCCTATTCGGCGCTGGTCATCACGCTGGTGGGCCAGTCGGCCGGCACCGGCTCCAAAACCCGGGTGCGCGCCACGGCCGAGCATATGATGCGCACCGGCCGCAAGCTGAGCCGCCTCTCCATGATCTATAAAGTGCTGCTCTGCTATCCGCTGGCCTTCTGCTTCTCCCGCGACCCCGCCGTCATCCGTACCGCCTTGGGGATGTTCCTCATCGAGACGGCCTTCATGCCCTTCTGGGCCGATTCCTTCATGCTGCCCAACTGCTTCCGTTCCACCCGCGACGTCAGGATCACCCTGGTGGCCGGCTCCATCACCATGTGGACCGTCCGCGTCGGCGGCGCGTGGCTGCTGGGCGTCAAGCTGGGCATGCAGGGCTACGGCATCATGCTGGCCATGTGCCTCGACTGGATCGCCCGCAGCTCGGTCTTCACGCCCCGCTTCCGCGGCGACAAGTGGCTGGCCAAGGTGGGCGCTGAAGCCCCCGCCAAATAACCGAACAAACCCTGCCGTCCGGCATGCCTGTCATGCCGGACGTTTTTTTATAAAATTCAAAAAAGCTCTTGACTTCAACTTGACTTTAAGTTTTATACTGTACCCAACCAGACAACCGATACTCTGAAGGAGGTACATCTCATGGCAAAGAATATCCTGATCCTCACCGGCAGTCCCCGTGCGGGCGGCAACAGCGACGCCCTGGCCGCCGCCTTTGCCGAAGGCGCCCGGGAGGCCGGACATACGGTGCAGGTCTTCGACGCCGGCCGCGCGTCTATCCTGCCCTGCCGGGCCTGCGACGCCTGCAAAAAGGCCGGCAAATGCGTCTTTAACGACGATTTCCAGAAGCTAGACCCCATGCTGCGGGAGGCTGACGTCATCGCGCTGGTCTCGCCCCTCTACTGGTACGACGTATCGGCTCAGCTCAAGCTGGCCATCGACAAGCTCAAGTCCTTCTCGGGCGCGCTGCACATCAGGGAGAGCGTGCTGCTCATGTGCGGCGCCGTGGAGGATACCGCCCGCTTTGACGGCGCGGTGCAGGTCTACAAGCGCATCACCGAAGGCAGCCTGAAGTGGACCGACCGGGGCGTTATCCTGGCCGGCGGCTGCAGCCCCAAGGGCGCGATTGCCGACCATCCGGCACTGGAACAGGCCCGCGCGCTGGGCAAAAGCCTCTGATCCCGTCGTAATCCCCGAACGGAACCATCCCCCTTTTTTCCACATCCACCTTCACACCCCCTGCGAAACAGCCCTTCGGCCTATGGCCGAAGGGCTGTTTCCGTTCCACTCGTCGCTGCCGCAAGCGCCATTCCATGCCGCTCCGGGCTCTCCTTGCCGCTATCCTTTTCCCGCACACAAAATCCCATAGACATTTTTGTCTGTTTATGTTAATCTATTGGGGACGAGTTTCCACACCTCGTCCAAGCACGGCCGCGCAGCCGTGTTCGTTCGGAAGTCCGGACAAAATGGGCTTTCGTTCTCTAAATAATAAAATGGAGGTTTTTTTATGCGCAAATTTACCGTTCGTGACATGGCCTTTGCCGCCGTCATCGCCGCCGTTTACGCGGCCCTCACCGTCCTGCTGCCCGTGCCCCAGTACGGCGCCGTGCAGGTGCGCTTCGCCGAAGCGCTGACCGTGCTGCCCTTCTTCTTCCCGGCGGCCACCCCCGGCCTTTTCGTCGGCTGCGTCATCGCCAACCTGTTTTCCCCCTTCCCCCTGGATATCCTCTTCGGCTCCATGGCCACCCTGCTGGCCTGCCTGTGGACCCAGCGCATGAAGAGCCGCTGGCTGGCCCCCCTGCCCCCTATGCTGTGCAACGCCGTCATCGTCGGCGCCGAGATCGCATGGGCTGAGGTTGGCCTGACATCGGCTTTCCTGCCAGCCTTTGCCTTCAACGCACTGACCGTCGGCCTGGGCGAAGTGGTGGCCTGCTATGGTCTTGGCGCCATCCTCATTGGCGCGCTGGGCCGCAGCCCCTATTTCCGCACCCTCATGCCGGAAAACCGCCGGCAGGCGCTGGGCCTGAACGGCTGAACGAACACCGATATATCCTATAAAAAAGGCGTCCCCTGTGGGACGCCTTTCAGCTTGCCAAAAAAGTCCGACTATGGTCGGACTTTTTCTATGCAATTGTTTTCCCCCGGACATGCGCCGGGGAAAAACACCATAATCCGCCGGTTTTTCCGCAGAAAAACGGCGAAACCGGCCCGCAGGCCGGAACCGAAATGTCGAAGAAAACCCAGCGAAGCGGTTTTCTGACAGCCTCAAAAAGGCGTCCCGTAAAGGGACGCCTTTTTCCGTATTTCCATTAGATCTCCAGCCAGACGCCCAGGCCCTGTTCTTTGGCCTTTTCATAGATCTGGCAGGCGGCGGCGATATCTTCCACCGAAATGCCGATGGTCTCAAACATGGTGATCTCACGGTCGTTGGTGCGGCCCTCCAGCCGGCCCAGCATAACGCTGCCGATCTCGCCCATGAAGTCTTCCTTCCTGACCTCGCCGGCCTGCATGGGAATGATCAGGTCGCCGGCGTCGCGCATGGTGGCCTCTTCCCAGTCGTAATAGACCTTGCAGCGGCGCACCACCGAAGTTTCCACCTCGCGGGCGGCGGCGCTGCAGGCGCCGACGGCATTGAGGTGGGCGCCTTCCTTGAGCCACTCACCCTTGAGGAAGGGCGCGTCGCCCTTGGTGGAGGTGACGGTGCAGACGATATCGGCGTCGCGCACGGCTTCCTCGGGCACGGCGCAGGGAATGATCTCCACCTGGGGCAGCTTTTCCCACAGGACGGCGCAGGCGGCCTCGACGGCGGCCGGGAACTGATCCCAGACATACACCTTGCGGATGTCGCGGATGCTGCACATGGCCTCGGCATGGGCCTTGCCCTGGTTGCCGGCGCCCAGAATGGCCACGCTGGAAGCGTCCTTGCGGGCCAGCACATCGGTGGCGGCGGCACTGGTGGCGGCCGTGCGCACGACGGTGATCAGCTCGCCGTCGACAATGGCCAGCAGCGCGCCGGTCTCGGTGTCGAACAGCGGGACGATGCCCTGGTTGGTGCCGTCCTTTCTGGTCTGGGGACCGGGGAAAATGATCACCTTGCTGCCGGTGACATTCTTGGTCAGCAGGGAGGCCGGCATAAGGGCCAGCATATTGCCGCTGCTGTGGGGGATCATCTGGCGCTGGAGCATTTTGATCTCATTCTGCGCGGCGGCGATCAGCGTGTCGCGCATGGCGGGAATGCAGTCCTGAACCGAAAGCAGCTGGGCACAAAGCTCCCGGTTGACGATCAGTGTCTTGTTCATCGTCTTTACTCCTTTAATTATTCTGTAGAAATCTGGCGGGCCGGCGTTCCGGCCTGCCCAGGATACTGCGCCTGCGGCCGGGCATGCCGCGGCATGGTTATGGTTTTTTCATTATAACACGGCCCCCGGCGCCTGTACAGGGCGGACAGGATAAAAGCCCCGCCGGCGGAGGCGTTCCGCGGCGGGGCCTTCTTCGGCTCGTTTTACTGCATGCCCTCTGTCCGGAGGGTAAAGGGGCTCTTCCCCAGGCCGTCGCCCGAGATCATGCTCTCCAGCACGTCGATGTCGGTGGAAACGTCCAGGGCTTCGTCCATATAGAGCATGTCCAGCTGCTTTTCAAAGCTCTGCAGCAGCACGTCCAGCACGGCCTCCACGTCCTTCATGGCGGCACGGACATTTTCGCCGCTGCTGCCCGACCGTTCAAACCGGCTGTAGGATTCCAGGATCTTGATGGTCTTGGGCAGATAGCGCTCCTTGAAGCTGCGGGCCAGGCGTTCCTTTTCGGGATAGGCGTCGGTGTAATTATAGATGCGGCGGGTCAGCATTTCCAGGCGGGTGATCTTTTCCGAGACCTCCGGCTGCCGGATGGTGTCGTTGATGGCGCGGATCTGATTGGCCGGATGGACGGCCGACGGCGCCTGGTCGGCCGTCTGCTTCTTTTCAGCCTCCGGCGCCGGCCGGGGCGCGGCGGCGCCCAGGCGGCCGCGGGTCAGGACACGGCGCTCGTAATCGACGTAATAGCCCTCGAAAAAGCCGCCGTCCAGCATCTTCTGCAGGTCGATGCAGGCCTTTTCAAAGCTGATGCCCATGGCGCCGGCCAGACGGTCGAGCGAGACCTCGCTGCTGTCGCCGATCAGCCGGGCATACCGGCTGTACCGCTGGGCCTTGCCCAGAATGGACTGCCCCCAGAAGGTCAGCGCCAGGCCGGGCACGCCGATGCACAGAAAGACCATGGAGGATACCATCAGGGCTTCCAGAAAATAGGAATAATCCATGATGAGGCCCAAAAATGTGATGGCGCTGGCCAGACCGCCCAGGAAGGTCAGGGCCACTCCCAGCCCACGCAGCATCCTGCCGCGGAAAAGCGACGGCATGCGCGTATTGTTTTTGGCTTTTTCGGCGGGGCGCACCCGCGCGCCGATCTCGCCGTCGGAGCTTTTATAAGGAACGTCGATATAATCCTCACCCACACGGTAGCCGCCCTTGCGGTATCGGGTGCGGCTCTGGCCGTCGTTTTCGCCAAACAGCTTGATCAACATGAGCACTGTGCCCACAGGCCAGAAAAAGACCAGCATGGCAATGACCAGCCACCAGGGAATATTCTTTCTATTTTCCACGGATCCACGCCTCCGATCGGTATCTTGGGGATTCAAACTGGTATTATTATAGCATTTCCCCCAATCCTTGTCGATAGGATTAAGAGAGTCTTAATTTATGTTTCATCTGTTTTTTAATCCTTTTCCGCCGCCGGGCCGGTATAAAAGCTGATAAACACGCTTCTGTTTATTGGCTTTTTCTTTTTGACATCGGTATGGACAGGGCCCTAAAATAAAAGAAAGATCCTAATGATTCAGGAGGTCCTATCCTATGCCGGCATCACTCCCCGCGCATTTTGAAGCCTTTTCCGAAGCACACCAGCAGGGCTTTCTGGCTGTCAAAGCCCTGAAAGACAAGGGGCAGAAGATCTGCGGTTCCTTCTGCCAATATACCCCGGCCGAGATCATCATGGCCGCCGGCCTGTACCAGGTCACCCTGTGCGGCCGCAGCGCCGCGCCCATCAAAACGGCCGAGACCCAGCTGCCCGCCAACCTCTGCCCCCTCATCAAGGCCAGCTACGGCCATCTGCTGGAGGAGAGCTGCCCCTATGCCTATTTCTCCGATATCGTTGTGGGTGAAACCACCTGCGACGGCAAAAAGAAGATGTACGAGCTGATGGCCGAAAAGAAGATGATGCAGGTCATCCACCTGCCCAATCTGCCCGACTACGAGCGCTCGCTGGAGATGTGGGTCACCGAGATCCGGGCCTTCAGAAAGGGCCTGGAGGAAAAGCTCGATATCACCATCACCGACGATATGCTCAACGAAGCTATCGAATGGTGCAACGAGGAGCGCCGCCAGACGGCCCGCCTCTACGAGCTGGGCAAATACGATCCCCCCGCCATCACCGGCTATCATATGCAGCACATCGAAGACGGCCAGCAGTATATGTTCGACCGTAAGATGAAGCTGCAGATGCTGCGGGAGTCCCTCGACCAGTGCGAAGCCGACTGGAAGGCCGGAAAGGGCCCCTTTGCCCCCGATCCCTGCCGGCCCCGCATCATCGTTTCGGGCACCGGCCTGGCCGCCGTCACCGACAAGACCATCAAGGTCCTGGAGGAGCTGGGCGGCTGCGTCGTCTGCTACGAAGGCTGCAACGGCATCTCGGCCCGCCGCCGTCTGATCGACGAGGACCGCAGCCGCGACCCCATCGTGCGCATCGCCGAAAAATACATCGAAGTCCCCTGCGCCGTCGTTTCGCCCAACAACCGCCGCCTGGAGCAGGTGGCCGACACCATCGACGAATGGCAGGTCGACGGATATCTCTCCATCACCCTCCACTCCTGCAATCCCTTTGCCATCGAAACGGAAAACATCCGCCGGGTCTGCGAAAAGAAGGGCATTCCCCTGCTCCACATCGAGACCGATTTCACCCCCGGCGACGAAGGCCAGATCCGCACCCGCCTGCAGGCCTTTCTGGAGATGATCCGCGCCCGGAAGGAGGCCCGCCTCCATGGATAAAGCCACCCTCCGGGCGGCCATCGACGCCTGCCACGCCCGCGGCCAAAAGGTGGCCGTCTGCTTCTGCGCCCATGTGCCCGCCGAGATCCTGGAAGCCGCCGGCTTCTGCGTGCTGCGCCTCTTTCATCTGGACGACGTGGAGGACATCTCCTCCCGGGCCCTGCCCCGCAACCTCTGCCCCATCGTCAAAGAGTGCTACAGCCTGCTGGAGGATCCCGTGCTGCAGGAAGCCGACCTGATCATCACCGAAAGCTCCTGCGACGGCAAGAAAAAGATGTACGAGTTGATCTCCTGTCGGGACAAGACCTATTATTACCAGGTGCCCCAGGGCGCCGAACGCGATTACGTCCGCCCGCTGATGCGCTCGGAAGCCAATTATCTCATCAAGACCCTGCGCAGCCGCTTCGGCGCCGAGGTGACCGACGAAGGCCTGCGCCGCGCCGGCGCCGCCATGAACGCCGAACGGGCCGCCATGATGGATCTGATGGCCCTGCAGAAGACGACCCCGCCGGCAGCCGGCGGTCTGGAGATCTACGAAGTGTTCCGCGCGGCCCAGGTCATTCCCGACCGCGCCGAACGCGCGGCCTTTCTTCGCAAAGAGACCGACCGACTGGCGCGCCAGGGCGCCGGCCCTTCGGGAGACGCCAGGCGCATCCTGCTCACCGGCTGCCCCATCGGCGGCATCTACCAGAAGCTGATCCACGCCGTAGAGGATAACGGCGGCGTTGTGGTCTGCATGGAAAACTGTGAATTCGTCAAGAGCAATCACCGCCGCCTGGATCTGGAAAAAGACGATATGATCGAAGCGCTGGTCGACTGCTATCAGGATACCCCCTGCGCCATCATGGAGAGCAACGAGCGCCGCTTCCGCCTGATCGCCGAGCTGGCCGAGGAATACAAGGCAGACGGCGTCATCGACGCCGCCCTGCAGACCTGCCACCCCTATACCGTCGAGCGGGAAAAGCTCCACCGCTTCTGCGCCGCCCACGACCTGCCCTATCTCTATATCGAATCCGACCATTCCGATACCGACGCCGGCCAGATGAACACCCGCATCGCCGCTTTCATCGAGCTGCTGTAAACCGCATACCCATACATTATATATTAAATAAGATATATAAAATAAAAAACGCCCGGGACTGCCGTTCCGGGCGTTTTTTGCCTGTCGGCCCGTTTTCTGCTATACTGTTAGCCATCAGCCGCCCAGGCGGAAAGCAACGGAGGAAAACGAACCATGCAGGGATTGAAACGGGGGACGGTGGCTCTGCTGCCCCATCAGGATATATGGCGGGAAGAAGCCCTGGAGACCATCGCCGGTCTGAAAGCCCTTTTGGGCGGTGCCGCCATAGACATTCAGCATGTGGGAAGCACGGCCATTCCCACCATTCATGCCAAGCCCATCCTCGACATCGCCGTGGGCGTCGGCCGCCCGGAAGACATTCTTCCCTATACCGGGCCGCTGGAGCAGGCCGGCTTTTTCTTCCGGGGGCAGGACGTTCCGGGGCAGCTCCTCTTTGTCCGGGGCGACCTGCGGCAGGATACGCGCACCCATCATATCCACATCGTCCCGTGGAACGGCCCGGCGTGGCAGGATTATATCGGGTTCCGGGACTATCTCATCGCCCATCCCGAAAAAGCCGCCGCCTACGAAGCCGTCAAGCAGGCCCTGGCCCTGCGCTTTCCCAACGACCGCGCGGCCTATACGGCCGGCAAGCAGGAGATCATCGGCCGCCTGCTGGCCGAAGCCCGTCTGCGGCAGTCCGGCCGTTGAATTTCTGCCCCATGGGCAGCAAAAAGCCGCCCCCGGGAGGGCGGCTTTTTCATATCAGCTTAAAAAAAGTCCGGCCGCAGCCGGACTTTTTTTATCAGATCGTTTTTTCACGGACATGCGCCGGGGAAAAACACCCCTGCCCGCCGGTTTTTCCGCAGAAAAACGGCGAAACCGGCCCGCAGGCCGGATCCCCTCTGTCGAGAAAAACCCAGCGCAGCGGTTTTTCGACAGTCCCTTTACAGGGTCTGCCAGCTTTCATCCGAAGGATTCTTCTGGAAGGCCTCCAGCTTTTTGATGTCGCTCTCGGCGATGTAGCCGGTCTCGTGGGCGACGGCCACCAGCGCGTTGTAGTTGGACAGGGAGGTATTCTCCACATTGGCGGCAGCCAGGCGGTCGATGCCCTTCTGCAGACCGTAGGTGAAGATGGAAACGATACCCAGCACCTCGGCGCCATGCTCGCGCAGAACGTTGACGACATCGATGACCGAACCGCCGGTGGAGATCAGATCCTCCACGACAACGACCTTCTGGCCCGGCTCGATGCGGCCCTCGATCTGGTTGTTTCTGCCGTGATCCTTGGCCGAAGCGCGGACATAGGCCATGGGCAGATCCAGAATGTTGGCCACCAGGGCGGCGTGGGCAATACCGGCGGTCGATGTGCCGGCGACAGCCTCGCACTGGGGGTACTTGGCCTTGATGATGTCGGCCAGGCCCTGCTCGATGACGTCGCGGACCCGGGGATAGGACAGGGTCAGGCGGTTGTCACAATAGATGGGCGACTTGATGCCGCTGGCCCAGGTGAAGGGCTCGTTGGGGCGGAGAAAAACCGCCTTGATATCCATAAGAAGCTTTGCTACCTGCTTTTCCATGATTACCGTTCTCCTTTATCTCTATATTTAGCCGATGAAGTCCTTGCAGACTCTGCGGTAAGCCGCCACAACATCCTCGGCCTGGGTGATCGGCCGGCCGACGACGATAAATTCTGTGCCGGTCTCGCGGGCCTTGGCGGGGGTCATCACGCGGGACTGATCGCCCATGTTTCCGTCGGGATAGCGGATGCCCGGGGTGACAGTGATGAATTCCCTGCCGCAGGCGCCCTTGACGATGGCGGCCTCCAGCGGCGAGCAAACGACGCCATCCAGGCCGGCTTCCTTGGTGTTGCGGGCGTAATGGGCCACCGTTTCCTCCATGGAAGCGCCGATGAGCAGCTCCTTCTGCATCCGCGCCTCGCTGGTGGAGGTCAGCTGGGTGACGGCGATGAGCAGAGCCCGCTCGCCGCTGGCCCCTTCGGCCAGGCCCTCCAGCGCCGCCTTCATCATATCGATGGTGCCGGCAGCGTGGACATTGGTCATATCGACGCCCAGGCGGGCCAGATTGCGCATGGCCTTATTGACGGTATTGGGGATATCATGCAGCTTGAGGTCGAGGAAGATCTTGTGGCCGCGGTCCTTGATGGCACGGACGATGTCGGGGCCTTCGCCGTAGAAAAGCTCCATGCCGATCTTGACGAAGGGCTTCTCCTCCTGGAACTTGTCCAGAAAAGCCATGGTGTCTGCCTTGTTTTTGAAGTCACAGGCGATGATAACGTCTCTGTTCATTAGAATTTCAGGCTCCTTCCGATAATATCTTGTACACAGCCAATGCCGTAGGCATCCAGCTTTTCGGGCAGCTCCCGGATGATTTTGGGACACGCGAAGGGATCGACCAGGTTCTGGGCGCCCACCTGAATGGCCGACGCGCCGGCCGACATGAACTCGATGACATCGTCGGCCGTCGAGATGCCGCCGACGCCGATGATGGGCAGATCGACGGCCTGGGCCACCTGATAGACCATGCGCAGGGCGATGGGCTTGATGGCCGGGCCGGAGAAGCCCGACATCTTGGTGCTGACGATGGGCCGGCCGGTGCGGGGGTCGATGACCATGCCCAGCAGGGTATTGATGAGGGTGATGCCGTCGGCGCCGCCCTGGGCGCAGGCTTTGGCGATGGCGGCGATATCGGTGACATTGGGCGACAGCTTCATAAAGACCGGCTTGTGGGTCACGGCCTTGACGGCCCGGGTGACCTCCTCGGCCGCCGCCGGATCGGTGCCGAAGGCCATGCCGCCGTGGCGGACGTTGGGGCAGCTGATGTTGATCTCCAGAATGTCGATCTCGGGCGCTTTGTCAAACTTCTCGGCCACCATGACGTATTCGTCGATAGAAAAGCCGGAAATATTGGCCAGCAGCACGCCGTCGTAAATGGCGCGGACCTGGGGCAGCTCGTGGGCGACGACGGCGTCGACGCCGGGATTCTGCAGGCCGACGGCATTGAGCATGCCCTCGCGGCACTCGGCGATGCGGGGGGTGGGATTGCCGAAGCGCTCCTCGCCGGTGGTGCCCTTGAGGCTGATGGCGCCCAGCACGTTGAGGTCATACCAGCGGGACATCTCCATGCCGAAGCCGAATGTGCCGCTGGCCGGCATGACGGGATTCTTGAGGACGATCTCGCCCAGACGGGTCTCCAGTCTATTGGACATCAAAGGTCACCTCCGAAGTCAGGAATACGGGGCCGTCCTGGCAGACGCGCCTGGCGCCCACCAGGGTGTGGCAGGTGCAGCCCATGCAGGCGCCGAAGCCGCAGCCCATGCGCTCCTCAAAGGAGAGCTGGCCGGGGATGCCGGTGCAGTGCAGGCTGCGGAGCATGGGCTGGGGGCCGCAGGCGAAGAAATAGTCGCAGTCGGTCTGGGCCAGGGCGTCGGTGACGAAGCCGTGGATACCCATGCTGCCGTCGTCGGTGGTCACCAGCACCCGGGCGCCCAGTGCCTTGAACTCGTCAATATAAAAAGCGGCGTTTTTTGTGGCGAAGCCCAGGATGGCCGTCACATCACAGCCGGCCGCGATGAGGCGGCGGGCTGTGTCGTACATGGGAGGAACGCCGGCGCCGCCGCCGATGACGGCGGCCTTTCTGCCCCGGGCGGCTTCCACGTCGAAGCCGTTGCCCAGGCCGCACAGCACGTCCAGCTGCTGTCCCGGCGCCATTTCCGAAAGCTGCCGGGTGCCCTTGCCCACCACTTTATAGATGATGGTCAGCCGGCCGTCTTCATAGTGGCAGACGCTGATGGGGCGGCGGAGATACAGCCCCTCCAGGGCGATGTTGATGAACTGGCCGGGATTGCGGAGGGACGATGTGTCCCCCGCTAGCTCCATCTCCCAGGTATCCGGCGCGATCTCCGCGTTGGAAAGGATCTTGTAATAGCCTTGTGTCATGGTTTTCTCCTCACTCTGTTTCGGCGGGGCAGGTTACATATCGATGGTGGAAACGCCCACGGTGATCTCCTCCAGCACGTCCAGCAGCACCGAAACGGTATCCAGCGAAGTGAACATGGTGACGTTGTGCTCGACGGCGGCGCGGCGGATCATGATGCCGTCGGTGGGGTCGCCGTTGTGGGACTGGGTGTTGATGACATAGGTGACGTGGCCCTGCTTGAGGGAATCCAGGATCTCGGTGGAGCCTTCGCTCAGCTTCCTGCGGGCGCGGGTGCGGATGCCGTTTTTCTTGAGGAAGGCGGCGGTGCCCACGGTGGCCTCGATGTTGAAGCCCAGGTTGTAGAAGCGGCGCACCAGCTCCAGCGCGGCTTCCTTGTCCTCGTCGGCGATGGTGACAAAGACGGTGCCGTAATTCTCCACCCGCAGGCCGGAGGCCTTGAGGGCCTTGTAGAGGGCGCGGTTGAGGCTGTCGTCATAGCCGATGGCCTCGCCGGTGGACTTCATCTCGGGAGACAGGTAGGCGTCGACGCCGGTGATCTTGGAATAGGAGAAAACGGGCGCCTTGACATACCAGCGCTTCTTCTCGGGGGCGACGCCGGTGCCCAGGCCCTGGTCCTTGAGGCTCTGGCCCAGCGCCACCTTGGTGGCGATGTTGGCCATCTTGACGCCGGTGACCTTGGAGAGGAAGGGCACGGTGCGGGAGGAGCGGGGGTTGACCTCGATGACATAGACGTTCTCGTCGGGATCGACGATGAACTGGATGTTGAAGGGGCCCTGGATGCCGATGCCCACGCCCAGCTTGACGCTGTAATCGATGATGGTCTGCTTGGCCTTTTCGCTGACCGAGAAGGTGGGATAGACCGAGATGGAGTCGCCCGAATGGACGCCGGTGCGCTCGACATGCTCCATGATGCCGGGGATATAGACGTCGGTGCCGTCGCAGATGCCGTCGATCTCCAGCTCCTTGCCCGAGATATATTTATCGACCAGCACGGGGGTCTCCTCGCTGGCCACGATGGCCTCCTTGAAGTAGCGGCGCAGCTCTTCCTCGCCGGTGACGATCTGCATGGCGCGGCCGCCCAGGACGTAGGAGGGACGCACCAGCACGGGATAGCCGATGCGCTGGGCCACCTTTACGCCGTCCTCGATGTTGGTGACGGCCTGGCCGGTGGGCTGGGGAATGCCCAGCTCTTCCATCAGCTTTTCAAAGCTGTCGCGGTTCTCAGCCCGCTCGATGGCGGCCACCGAGGTGCCGATGATGGGAACATCCAGCGATTCCAGACGGGCCGCCAGGTTGATGGCCGTCTGGCCGCCCAGGGTGACGATGACGCCGTAGGGCTTTTCCAGGGCGATGATGTTCATGACGTCCTCGACGCACAGCGGCTCGAAGTAGAGCTTGTCGCTCATGGTATAGTCGGTGGAGACGGTTTCGGGGTTGTTGTTGATGATGATGGCCTCATAGCCGGCTTCCTTGATGGCCCAGATGGCGTGGACGGTGGAGAAGTCGAACTCGACGCCCTGGCCGATGCGGATGGGGCCGGCGCCCAGCACGATGACCGACTTGCGCTCGGTGACGATGGATTCGTTCTCCTCCTCGTAGGTGGAGTAGAAATAAGGCACATAGCTCTCGAACTCGCTGGCGCAGGTATCGATCATCTTATAGACCGGCATGATGCCGTTCTGCTGCCGCAGGCGGAAAACATCGGTCTCGGCCATCTTCCACTCTTTGCCGATCCAGCGGTCGGAGAAGCCCATCTTCTTGGCCTCCCGCAGCACGCCCAGATCGCCCGGATGGGTGCGGATGACCGGCTCAAAGGAAACGATGTGGCGCATCTTATCGATAAAGAAGAAGTCGATCTTGGTGGCCTCGCAGATGATGACCGGATCGACGCCCCGGCGCAGCAGCTCGGCGATGGCATACAGGCGCTCGTCGGTGGGGTTCTTGATGTTGCACAGCAGATCGTGCTCGCTCATGTCGTCGAACTTGGACATATAGATGTGGCTGACACCCACCTCCAGGCCGCGGACGGCCTTGAGCAGGCTCTCCTCCATGGTGCGGCCGATGGCCATGACCTCGCCGGTGGCCTTCATCTGGGTCGACAGGACTTTAGACGCGCTGCCGAACTTGTCGAAGGGGAAGCGGGCGATCTTGCAGACCACATAGTCGAGGGCCGGCTCGAAGGAGGCCAGGGTGTTGGCCAGCATGATCTCATCCAGCCGCATGCCGGTGGCGATGAGGGCCGAAACGCGGGCGATGGGATAGCCGCTGGCCTTGGAGGCCAGGGCCGAGGAACGGGAAACGCGGGGATTGACCTCGATGACGTAATATTTGAAGGAATAGGGGTCGAGGGCAAACTGGACATTGCAGCCGCCTTCGATCTTCAGGGCGCGGATGAGCCGCAGGGCGGCGTCGCGCAGCATATGATATTCCCGGTTGGTCAGGGTCTGGGAGGGGCAGACGACGATGGAGTCGCCGGTGTGGACGCCCACGGGGTCCAGATTCTCCATGTTGCAGACGGCGATGGCCGTGTCGTTGGCATCGCGCATGACTTCGTATTCGATCTCTTTATAGCCCTTGACCGATTTTTCCACCAGCACCTGCGACACAGGCGACAGCTTGAGGGCATTTTCGGCCAGCTCCAGCAGTTCCTCCTCGTTGTCGGCAAAGCCGCCGCCGGTGCCGCCCAGGGTAAAGGCGGGACGCAGCACCACGGGATAGCCGATCTCCAGAGCAGCCTGCTTCATTTCTTCAATAGAGTGGGTGATGACCGAATCGATGACCGGCTCGCCGATCTTTTTGCACAGCTCACGGAACATCTCGCGGTCCTCGGCCTGCTCGATGGAGCTGAAGCTGGTACCCAGGATCTCGCAGGAACACTCGCGCAGGACGCCCTTCTTGGCCAGCTGCATGGCCAGGTTAAGGCCGGTCTGGCCGCCCAGTGTGGGCAGCAGCGCGTCGGGGCGCTCCATGCGGATGATCTTGGCCACATATTCCAGAGTCAGCGGCTCCATATACACTTTATCGGCGATATCGGTGTCAGTCATGATGGTGGCCGGATTGGAATTGACCAGAATGACCTCATAGCCCTGTTCCTTGAGGGCCAGGCATGCCTGTGTGCCCGAATAGTCGAATTCGGCGGCCTGCCCGATGACGATGGGGCCGGAGCCGATGACCAGGATCTTTTTCAAATCTTCTCTCTTAGGCATTTTCTGCACCTCTCTTAGCCTTAAACTTTTTCATGTAATCGACGAAGATGCCGAACAGATATCCGCTGTCCTGGGGACCGGGGGCGCTTTCGGGGTGATACTGCACGGTGAAGATCATCTGCTCGTCGCAGCGGACGCCCTCGGCCGTGTTGTCCAGCAGGTTGATGTGGGTCAGCTCCAGGCAGGTGCCCTTGAGGCTGTCGGCGTCGACGGCGTAGGAGTGGTTCTGGGAGGTGATCTCGATCTTGTCGGTCAGCAGGTTCTTGACCGGATGGTTGCCGCCGCGGTGGCCAAACTTCATCTTATAGGTGCGGCCGCCGTTGGCCAGACAGGTCATCTGGTGGCCCAGGCAGATGCCGAAGACCGGCAGCTTGCCCTGGATCTGGCGGATCAGCTCGATGACCGGCGTAACATCCTCGGGGTCGCCGGGGCCGTTGGAGAGAAAGACGCCGTCGGGCCGCAGGGCCATGACCGTTTCAAAGGGCGTGTCGTAGGGCACGACGATGACGTTGCAGCCCCAGGCGTTGAGCCGGCGGATGATATTGTGCTTGATGCCGCAGTCGATGGCCACCACGTTATACTGGTAGTTGGGCGTGCGGCTGTACCAGATCTTTTTGCAGGAAACGGTGGGCACCTGGTCGTGGGGGATGGACACGGCCGAAATCCGCTCCTGCGCCTCCTCGGTGGGCACGTCGATGTCGGTGATGATGGCCCGCATGCTGCCCTCATTGCGGATCATGCGGGTGATCATACGGGTGTCGACACCCGAAATGCCGGGGATGCCGTTTTCCTCCAGCTCCTGCGAAAGGGTCTTTGTATAGCGGAAATTGGAGGGGCTGTCGTTGTATTCCCGCACGATGAACCCGCCGATGTGGGGGTTCTTTGTTTCATAATCCTCGTCGGCCAGGCCGTAGTTGCCGATCAGGGGATAGGTCATGCAGACGATCTGCCCGCAGTAGGACGGATCCGACATGATCTCCTGATAGCCGACGCACGATGTATTGAAAACGACCTCCTGGACCGTTTCGACGTCGGCGCCGAAGCCGCAGCCCAGGAATTCCCTGCCGTTTTCAAAAACAAGCTTTTTGTTGTATTTCACCCTTACTTCCTCCTGTATACGATTTCACCGCCGCAGAGGGTCAGCTCCGTGCGGCCATAAAGCTTCATGCCTGCAAAAGGCGTGCTCCTGCCCTTGGACAAAAAGGTATCGGGATCGACCGTGAACGGCGTTTCCAGCTCAAAGACAGCCAGATCGGCCGTTTCCCCCTCGGCCAGCCGCGCGCTGCGGCCCAGAATGGCTGCCGGACGGACGCTCATCAGCTCCAGCAGCTTTTCCAGCCCGATGACGCCGCCCCGCACCAGCTCGGTATAGCAGACGGCAAAGGCCGTTTCGCTGCCGACGATGCCGAAGGCGCTCTTTTCCAGCCCTCTGGATTTCTCCTCGGCCGAATGGGGGGCGTGGTCGGTGGCGATGACGTCGATGGTGCCGTCCCGCAGGCCCTCAAAGATGGCCTCCCGGTCCTCCCGGCCGCGCAGGGGCGGGTTCATTTTGTATTTTCCGTCGTCCGACTTGATATCCATATCGCAGAGAGCCACATGATGGGGCGTCACCTCGCAGGTGACCTGCACCCCCCGCTTCTTGCCCTCGCGCACGGCCTGGATGCTCTCCCTGGCCGAGATATGGCAGATATGATAGCGCACGCCGGTCTTTTCGGCCAGCGCGATGTCGCGGATGATGGGGACGTATTCCGAAGCCGACGAGATGCCGCGCAGGCCCATGTGGGCGGCAAACTCGCCCTTGTGGACCGAGCCGCCCTCCAGCAGGCTCTCGTCCTCGCAGTGGGCCGAGATGAAGGAATCCTGCTGTTTCACCTGCTCCATGGCCGCCAGCATCAGCGTCTCGCTCTGGACTCCCTTGCCGTCGTCGGAATAGCCGGCCACTTTGCCGGCCATGCCGGCGATATCGGCCAGTACCTGTCCCTTTTCGCCCACGGTGATGGCGCCGAAGGGCAGCACGCGGATGCAGGCGTCCCGGGCAATGGCGTCCAGCTCGGCCTGCAGCGATTCCGGGCAGTCGGGCACGGGGTTCAGGTTGGGCATGGGGCAGACGGTGGTATAGCCGCCGGCGGCGGCCGCCGCTGTGCCGGTGGCGATGGTCTCTTTATATTCAAAGCCCGGCTCACGCAGATGGACGTGCAGATCGACCAGGCCGGGCGCGACGATGCAGCCCCGGCAGTCGATCACCTGGTCGGCCGCGCAGTCCAGATGGGGCGCCATGCGGACGATGCGGTCGCCTTCCACCAGCAGGTCGGTATCGGAAAAGCCGCTTTCGGTATAGACGCGGCCGTTTTTCAGCAGCAGCCGCATGTTATTTCACCGCCCTTTCCAGAACGGCCATGCGGACGAAGACGCCGTTCTGCATCTGCTTGAAGATGCGTGCTCTGGGGCACTCCATCAGGCTGTCGGCCAGCTCGACGTCGCGGTTGACGGGGGCCGGATGCATGATGATGGCCTTGTCCTTCATGGTCTTTTCCCGCTCGACAGTCAGGCCGTAGGCCTTGTGGAATTCCTCGGCGCTCATGGACATGGAGGCCGTATGGCGTTCCCGCTGGATGCGCAGCATCATCACGATATCCGACGTACGGACGGCCTGGTCGAAATCCTCCTGCGCCAGAGAGGGCTCCAGGAACTCCTCGGGGCCGGCCGTCACCACCTCCATGCCCAGGCGGCGCATGACCTCATAGTTGGTATGGGCCACGCGGGAGTGGCTGATGTCGCCGGCGATGACGCACTTGAGGCCCTCAAAGCGGCCGAACTCCTGCCGGATGGTCATCAGATCGAGCAGCGACTGGGTGGGATGGTTGCCCGTGCCGTCGCCGCCGTTGAGGATGCTGGCGTTGACATGGCCCAGCAGCTGGTTGTAATACTCGTTGTCGGAATGGCGGATGACCAGCGCGTCGGGCCCGAAGCAGTCGAAGCATTTTACCGTGTCGTAAAAGCTCTCGTTCTTGTTGAGGGACGACGAGGCCGGATTAAAAGAAACGACCCGCATACCCAGTCTCTCTTCAGCCACATTGAAGCTGTACTGGGTGCGGGTCGATGATTCAAAAAAGAGGTTGCAGACGATCTTATCGCTGAAATTGGGAATATCCATCCCCTGGCAGAACATTTGCGCCCTGTCAAGAATGGCAATGATCTCGTCGGTGTGCAGATCACTTAATTTCAGAAGGTTCTTACCCATATTCTTCTCGCTCCCTTTTCTATATGTTTGTCCGGCGCTGCCGGCGGGCAAAAGCTGCCCAAAATTTTTTCGATTATACCACGGCGCACCCCTGCCGCGCAACTGTAATTTTTGACAAAATCCGCGTGGCGCCTGCAGGCTCCCTCTGTTCAGGGAGCCCGAAGCGGCGGCGTCTTACGCGCCGATGGCCTTCATGGCCTCCAGCGTTTCCTCCAGCAGCCTGTCCAGATCCCAGCCCAGCTGCTCGGCTCCCTGGGCGATGACATCGCGGGAGCAGCCGGCGGCGAACTTCTTGTCCTTATATTTTTTCTTGAGGGATTTCAGCTCCATGTCGGCGCAGCTCTTGGAGGGCCGCATGAGGGCGGCGGCGCCGATGAGGCCGGTCAGCTCGTCGATGGCGAACAAAACCTTTTCCATCTCATGCTCGGGCTGCGCCGTGCTGCCGGTCATGCCCCAGCCGTGGCTGGTGACGGCGTGGATGAACTCGCCGTCGAAGCCGGCCTTTTCCAGAAGCTCCACGGCCTTGACGCAGTGCTGCTCGGGCCACTGCTCAAAATCGATATCGTGCAGAAGGCCGACGACAGCCCAGTATTCGGCATTGTCGCCGTAGCCCAGCTTGTTGGCGAAGTATTCCATGCATCCGCTGACCGTCTGGCCGTGACTGAGGTGGAATTCCTCTTTATTGTATTCCTTCAGCAGTTCCAGCGCCTGCGCTTTGTTCATCATGACGATCATATCCTTTCGGGTTAGATTTTATGTGATTTTATGTGCAAATTCCGAAAACACGGTCTTTTCCGTCCCGCGGCCGTTCAGACGTGCAGGCCCTCGATCTTCATGGGCATGAACCGCATGCCGTCCTCCTCGGTCATTTCACCGGTGGGCACAAAGCCCAGCGCCTTGTAGAAAGGCACGCCGTAGGGCGAGGCGTTGACGGTCAGCACATCGACCGACGGGTCCAGCCGCTTGCAGTCGGAGGCGGCCTTCTTGACCAGTGCCGTGCCGATGCCCCGGCGGTGGTATTCGCCGTCGACAAAGAGCAGCGAGATGTGGGTCAGCCCCCGGAAGGCGCAGACGCCCACCAGATAATCGTCCTCAAAGGCGCCCCAGAAGGTCATGGCGCCCTCGCCCACCTGCATGATCATATATTCGGCGTCGATATAGCGCCAGAATTCCTCAATGCCCTCCTGGGAATATTCCGGCGCCTCGAACTCGGCAAAGACCTCCCAGACCAGCGCCAGCGCCTCTTCCAGCTCGGCGGGCGCCAGCTGACGGATCTCTTTTTTGGTACTCAACTTGTGCAGCACTCCTTTTTCGGAGGGGCTTCCGCCCCGGGAAAACCCGGCGGCGTGCCCGCAGACATACTTTAGAAATATTATAGCACAGACCATCTTTTTTGTGTAGCTTCCGCCGGTTTTTTTGCAAAAAAAGCCGTGTAGGATTACAATAGATGTTGGACAGTTGAATAAAAAAAGATGAAGGATAAGG
>CAMEZQ010000008.1 GCA_945947915.1 uncultured Clostridia bacterium
TCGTGGACAGTCTGTTTTCGATTTGCGCCAGCAGTTCCTTGTCCTCTTTGCTCCGCCCTGCGGGGCAGTTTCGCCGTTTTTCTGCGGAAAACAATTCCATCGTAACTGAAAGGTTTTATGGTCTGAAGCAGCGTTTCAGAATCCTTTTTATTGTACATACGATATGTTAAAATCAAAAGGAACAAACTTGAAAGGATGCTTTCCATGAAGTTATTTGACGGTTTTGAAGCCATTGTGTTTCCACAGGAAAATAAGATCCTCATCACGCATCATGGCTATCTCTACTATATCTATGACCGGGAATACAAGCGTTGGGAAAAATATCGGAGAGCAGGGCATGACCACCTTACGGTCGCCAATTACCCTGATGTAAGCAGAAAAGCGCTCGCGGAGGCCATGCAGGGTGTGTTTCCCAAAAAGGAAACGGATTTTATGCGGTTGTGTGGCCCCGCCCAGCTGTACATCGGTGATATGATGTGTCTGCTCAGGGAGGATCATGCAGACTATATGTCAGATCATACCCTCTATCATATGGTTGACTGCTTTTTGTCCGAGTCGGCCATTCCGCATAAGTCTTTTGAGGCAATACGAAACCTGTTGGATCATGCGGCTGCGCAGCGACACAGCAGCAGCCAGGTCGCCGCGCAGATCAAGGATCTTTCTTTCAAAATCATCGGCAGAGATATTTTCAAGGGGGAGATCGGCATCGTGGACGGCCACGATGGCTCTTCATACTTTTGGATCATGCCGGTCAGAGTCATTGACGATTCCGACACAAATCAGCTTGACCATGTTGCCAGAATGAAAAGCGCGGAGATCTCCATCGAAGAAGACGATGTTGCCCAATATCTTACACCGTTCCTTTACGCACACTTCGACAATGCACTCGAAGCAAATCGAAAGCGGATGGAGGATGCCTGGATCGACGATGACGGAAATACGGAGTTCTCGCAGGTCAGCGGTTTTGAATGGAATCTGACATATAACTTTTTCACATTCGATTCCATAGCGGATATCCTGCAGGATATCCGGGATACGATTGACGCGTTGTCTTCCGGAAGAGAAACCGAATACACCAAAAAGCTGAAAATCAAAAGAGGCACCTCGACCCACCGGCTGCTGTATGCGAAAAATCTCAGCGAAGAAGAGATCGCAGCGTATAATGCCAACAGACCTACAGAGGACGACACAGAAACGGAACGCATCATTGATTTTTACCGTCGTTTCCTCTACCGGATGGAATACATGATGAAGGTCGGCAAAGAGAAGGGGTATGATCTGATTTCCTTCATGGGTCCGTAAAATGCCGGAGACGGGTCTCGCCCGTCCTTGTGCTTTGGCGCCCGAATCAAAGAATTCCACGATCCTGACGGTGCTCAACGCGCAAAACAGCCGTTTCCGCTTTGCCAAGTTTGTCTTGATAACGAGGAGCATTCGATGCAGGTGGAGATGGACGCGGCCTTCCGTACCCATGATGTGGGCGAGATCTGCTTCGAGTTGCTGTATCGCATGGTCGATATCTGCGACACAGCCTATCCCGCGCCCTGCGGAACTGAATCTGGTACAGAAACACATATCAAAAAGGCAGTCTGCGTTAGACTGCCTTTTTTGATGGATATTTTCTTTGATCTGCCGGCTTGTCCGCCCTTCAGGAGGTCATGTCTTCGGTCAGCGAGCCATCCCAGTCGACGATACCGCCAATCTCGATGAGGTGGGTATAGCCCAGAGCAGCCAGCTTTCCTGCCGGCTCCGGTTGCCGCTGCGGCAGTAGATCAGGATGGTTTGATCCCGATCAGGCAGCGCGGCGGGCGGCTCCCGGCCGATGGTCTCGTTGGGAACGCAGACGGCGCCGGGGATATGCCCCGACCGATACTCCGCCTCGGTGCGGACATCGAGGCGGAGATAATCTCCCCTTCCCACATCAGCGCCGCAGCCTCCCACAGAAAAAGCTCATCGAAAAAGTCCGGCCACGGCCGGACTTTTTTGTTCTTCACCGCACGGGGCGGATGACGCCGCAGGCGATCCGCGGTCCGGCGCCGCCGGCGGGCTGGGTGCGGAGATCGTCGGGGTTGGCATGCAGGATGACCGTCCGTCCCAGAACCTCGCGCAGGGTCAGCCGCCCGGTCCATACGGCCTGCAGCGCGCGGCCGTGGTCGCTCAGCAGGGGCGGCAGGTCGCCGGCGTGCATGGGATGGGGCCGCCCCTGGGGATCATAGTGGCTGCCGGCATCGGCAAAAGGCTCCTGTTCGCTGCCGCTGCACCGGCCGCCGCTGTGGATATGAAAGGCAAAAAAGCTGCTCTCGCCGGGCAGGCCGTAAACGTCGGCCGCCGCCATCAGCCCCGACGCCATGGGATAAAAATACACGGTGCCCCCCAGGCCGGGATAGGCGCCGCTGCCCTGCAGCCGTGCGGCGGCGCGCGGCCTTCCCAGATGCTGCAGCCAAAAATCTGTCATAATAGTAAACACCTCCTGCCGCCATCTTATGCGCGGCAGGAGGTGTTGTTCCCTTCGGCGGGAGGACGAGAGATCAGCCCACCAGATCCCAGACCAATTTGACGAACAGCAGCGCCAGCACCACATACATGAACTGCTTGACCCGCTTGCCGCCGCCCCGGACGGCCACGCGGGCGCCGGCGTAGCTGCCGACGATGGAGCAGAGGGCGGCCGGCAGGGCAATGAGATAACGCACGTTGCCGCTGAAGGCGTAAATGAGCACCGAGGTCAGATTAGAGGCCATATTGGACACTTTGGCGCAGGCCGATGCCTGCACGAGACCAATGCCCAGGAAGGTGGTGAAGCCCAGGATCAGAAAGGTCCCGGCGCCGGGGCCGATCATGCCGTCGTAAAGGCCGACGCAGGCGCCGATGGCCAGCGACAGAAGGGCCTCTTTTTTCCGGGAAAAGTCCGGCTCCCGGTCTTCATCGACTCCCAGATCCTCGCGGGTGGCCAGAAAAACCGCCACGATGGGCAGGGCGCAGAGGACGATCATGCGCAGGGTGCGTTCGGAAAAGAGCAGCGCCAGCCGGGTGCCGGTGCCGGCGCCGATCACGCAGCCCAGCGCCGACCAGAGGGCCACCGACAGCCGCACCTTGCCTTCCCGGAAGTATTTGACCGAAGCCGAGGCCAGGCCGGCGCAGGACGAGAATTTATTGGTGCCGATGGCCGTGTGGGCCGGCAGGCCGGCGAACAGATAGGCCGGCAGCGAGATCAGTCCGCCGCCGCCGGCGATGGCGTCGATAAAGCCGGCCAGAAAGATCAGCGGGCAGACGACGAGCAGTGTCTGCAGATAGTCAGTCATATGCGTATCCCCCATTTTTGGTTTGTGCCTTTGATTGTAGCATATTTCCCGGCCCTGTAAAAGCCCTGTTTGCAAAACAAAGCGCCCGCCCCGGAGCAGCGGGCAGGCGCTTTGGATGTTTTTTATTTCTCGGCGACCAATACGCGGACACAACCGCCGTTCTGGGCTGTATCGTCATACCAGGCCGTCAGCTTATACTCTTCCTCCGGAAGATCCAGCCGGTTGGAAAGATACCAGTTGTCCCCGTCTTTGATATAGACCTGCAGGCCGGCCGCCAGCGGGAGGCTTTCGCCGTTTTTCAGCGTGGCCGCAAAGGCGCCCAGACGCTCCACCGTCCCGCTTCTGAGGCCGACCAGCCGGTCGATGGTGCCGTCGGCCTTATACTGCACGCCGCAGGGGCCCGCGTCGATGCCATAGGTGGCCTGTGCCGAATGGGTCTTGGGCACGCCGTTGACCATAACGACGTATGTGCTGCTGACGTGCATGATATCGGAGCTTTCAAAGGCCGTGACGGCCACGCCGTAATCCAGCGTGTCGCCGGTGACGTTTTTCAGGATCAGACGGTCGACATGGCTGTCGGCGGTCTCGTCATACAGGACGTCGCCCGCCCCGATGCGGACGCCCTCCAGGCGCGCCGCCGTGACGGCCACGGCGCGGCCGGACAGGTAATCGAGGATCCTGCTGTTTTCATCCAGCCGGTATCCGCCTAGGCTGCCGTTTTTCACCGTGCCCAAAAGGCGGTCGCCGCTGCCGGCCTTCACGATGGTGACGCCGGCGGCATCCACCGTCACGCGCACCACATCGCCGGCTTTAAGGGAATCTTTTTCATAGGGATAGGTGCGGATGCTGCCGTCGTCGGCGGCCACCGTCACCGTCTTCTGCTGGCTGACGGTGCCCAAGGCGCCGCTCTGGGTCTGGGTGCCCACCGCCGTGACCACGCCGCAGAGGGTGTCCGAGGCGGCGCTGCCCGTCTGTACAAAAACAGCCTGCTCACCGGCGCCCAGCAGCAGGGTCACGCTGTCTCCCACATGGATGGTGCCCAGCTCTGAGAAATGATAGATCACCGAAGCGCTGCCCAGAACGCAGGTCATGCCGGAAACGGTGACGCTGGCCGGGGCCGCCGTCGAAGGCAAAATGGCCTGCACGACGCCGCTGACCTTGCCGGAATAGGCCCATACCGTCCGGATGTCCTTATTATAATAAAGCACGTCGCCGGTCTGCAGCTGCGCCGCCGAGGCGCTGTGCCGGTCACGGTTGACGACGGCCGGCGTAAATCCAACGGCGGCTTCCACACTGCTCTCCAGCAGCACGGGGCCCTCGGTCAGCGCCGTGGTCAGCGCGGCGTAATCGATCCTGCCGCTGTTGTCCAGCTTATATCCCAGCTGCACGGCGTACACGGCGCCGCTTTTGGCTTTGGCGTTGAGGCAGTTATAAACCAGCACGGCGCAGTCCCGGCGGGTCATCCGGCTGCCCTGCACGGCCGTCATGCCGCTGTCCAGACCCAGTGACCGGTAAAGGGACATATGGGCCGCCGGGAACCCGGCGGCAAAATCACTGCCGCTGTAGCCCATGACCTTCAGCATGATGGACACGGCCTCCTCCAGTGTCACAGTGTTGTCGGGACGGAAGGTGCCGTCGAGATAACCGGTGATCCATCCGGCGTCGCGGGCGGCGGCGATATAGCCCGAATGCCACGCGCCGGCCCGCACGTCGGGATAGGGAGAAATGCCCGCCACGGCCTGCCCCTGTTCCTTACAGGCCGAGGCCGAAACGGCCATCTTGACGAATTCCGCGCGGGTGACAGCGCGGTCCAGATCCATATTGCCCTGCTCGTCGCCGTTCAGAATGCCCATCACGGCCAGCACGGGCAGGATCTCCTCCTCCGGTGCGGCCGGCGCGGCCGCTGCCGTGCCGCACAGCAGCGAGACCATCATGCACAGGCTCAGGGCCCATGCCAGTTTTCTCTTCATAAAGAATCCTCCCTTGGTTTTAATCATAACGCAGCGCGTCGATGGGGTTGAGTTTGGCCGCCTTATTGGCCGGAAGATATCCGAAGATGACGCCCACAGCCACCGAAACGCCGAAGGAAACGGCAATGGCCGATCCCGAGGGTATGGCCGTAATGCCGAAAGCATTACCGACCGTATAGGCCGCCGCCACGCCCACCGCGATGCCGATGACGCCGCCGATGGCCGAAGTCGTGCCGGCTTCAATGATGAACTGGCTGCGGATATCCCGCCGCTTGGCGCCCAGCGATTTACGCACGCCGATCTCCCGGGTACGCTCGGTGACCGACACCAGCATGATATTCATAATGCCGATGCCGCCCACCAGCAGCGAGATGCCGGCGATGGCCACCAGCACGCTGAGCATGGTTCCCTGGATGCTCGACATGATGTTCAGCATCTCCGACATGCTGATGATCATATAGGCGTCGTCGTCGCCGTAGACCTTCTGCAGCTTGTCTTCTATGAGCCATTTGGCGCTGCTGGTGGCATCGGCGCTGGCAGCGCTGAAATAATACATGGTCGTATTGGCGTTGCCGCTCAGGCGCTGGGCGTTGGTATAGGGGATATAGATATAATCGTCGTCGGACCCCTGACCGTAGCCGGCCTTTTCTTCCAGCACGCCAACCACGGTATAGTTGTCACCGCCGACGCGCACGGTCTCGCCCACACCGCCGCCGCCGAAATATTCGTCGCTGACGTAAGACCCGATCACGCATACCTTGCGCATGCGCAGCACGTCGACATACTGCAGGAACCGTCCTTCGGTCAGTTCCAGACTCTTGATATCGGCATACTGTTCGGAAACCCCCGATACCGAGGTGGAATCCAGAGTCTCGCCGCCGATCTTGCTGCGGGTCATCACGCTTGTTACAGGACTGACAGCGGCGATGGCGTCGGGGTTCTCCATGGCCAGCGCGAACATTTCCTCCTCGGTGACACCGCTGGAGGTGCCCCGTCCGACGATGCTGACCATCAGCAGATTGGTGCCCATATTTTCAAAATTTTCGTTGACCATGGCCGTCAGGCCGTCGCCCAGGCTGATAATGACGATAACGGCGGCCACGCCGATAATGATGCCCAGCATGGTCAGCAGCGCCCGGGCCTTGCTGGTGGCCAGCGATTTGACGGCCATCATAAAAGACTGTCTGAGATCCATCACTGCACCTCCTCTGCCGGCGTGACGACGGCCTGGGGGTCCCGGGCGTCGCCGTCATAAACGATCCTGCCGTCGGCCAGGCGGATGATGCGTTTGGCCCGGACGGCAATGGAATTGTCGTGGGTGATGAGCACGATGGTGCGGCCGTCCCGGTTCAGCTCTTCCAGAAAGGCCAGCACCTCCCGGCCCGTGCGGGAATCCAGCGCGCCGGTGGGCTCGTCGGCCAGGATGACGGCCGGGTCGCCGGCCAGCGCCCGGGCGATGGACACCCGCTGCTGCTGGCCGCCCGAAAGCTGGCTGGGGCGGTTGCGGGCCTTGTCGGTCAGTCCCACACGCTCCAGCGCCGCCATGGCCGCCCGGCGGCGCTCGGAAGCGCTTTTGCCCGAATAGAGCAGGGGCAGCTCGACATTTTCCACCACGTTGAGCTTGGGGATCAGGTTGTACTGCTGAAAAATGAACCCCAGAAACCGGTTGCGGATCACGGCCTGCATATCGTCGTCCATGGTGGAGACGTCGATGCCGTTGAGCCGGTAAATGCCGGACGTCGGCACGTCGAGGCAGCCGATGATGTTCATGCAGGTGGATTTGCCCGAACCCGACTGGCCGACGATGGCCACGAACTCGCCCTTTTCGATGCGCATGCTGACGCCGTCCAGGGCACGGACGACACTGTCGCCCATGTGATAGAGCTTATATACGTCTTGCAGCTCGATCATATCACTGGCCCCGCCGTTCACCGCCGCCGGGCGCTCCCTGACCGCCGCCCATGGGGCCATTGTTGAGCATGGTCTCAAAGAGCGACGTGGTGGCCGTGCTGACAGCCACGCGGTCGCCTTCGCTCAGGCCGCTGGTGATCTCGATATAATCGTCGTCGGAACGGCCCACTTCCACCTGGACCTGCCGGTAGCCGGCGGGAATGCCGTTTTCGGCGTCGCCCGTACTTTCGGGATCGGCCACCAGCACCGTGTTGCCGCGGCTGACGGCGCTGACCGGCACGGTCAGCACGTCCTGCGCCTCCTCCAGAATGATCTCGGCCGTGACGTTCATGCCGGGCAGCAGATCGCCGTATTCCTCCAGAATGACCCGCACGGGATAGCTGGTGACCCCCGACAGAACGTTGCCGTTGATGCCGATGCGGTCGATATATCCCTCAAAGGTCTGGCCCGAAACGGCGTCGGCTTCGATGCGCACCTTCTGGCCCACCTGGATATCCCGGATATACAGCTCGTCGATATTGAGGGTCAGCGTCAGATAGGACATATCGTAAATGACGGCCAGCGCCGACGCCGATGTATTGTCCAGCGTGTCGCCGGTCTTATAGTTCTTTTCCACCACCGTGCCGGAGATGGGGGCCGTGATGGTGTAATTGTCCAGGATGTCCCGGGCATTCTCCAGCGAGATCTCCGAAGCCCGCAGGTTGAGGGAGGCGCTTTCGATCTGCCGCTGGGCGCTGTCGCTGTCGATGGTCAGCAGCGCCTGGTCACGCGCCACCCACTGGCCTTCACTGACATAGACCTGCCCCACCGTGCCGGCCGCGCCGGCGTAAACGGCCGAGGCGGCCTGCTCGGCAAAGGTCCCCGTGCCGGCGCAGACAGCCGATCCCACCGACGCCGTGGCCGCCGCACCGCCCGCGATGCCGCCGGGATTGCGCACCGTGATCTCCACGGTGCAGGTCAGGATGCCGCCGCTGCCCACCTGGGCCGTGCCGGATACCTTGCTGACCGTGCCGGCCAGCTGCTCGCCGGTGTCGGCCATGGTCACCCGGGCCGCCATGCCGGCTGTGAGCACGGCGGCGTCGCTCTGATGGAAGGGCACCGACAGGACCATGGTGTCGCTGTCGCGGATCTCGGCCAGCAGCATGCCGGCCGTCACCTCGTCGCCGGCTTCCACATACAGCCTGGCCACCCGGCCGGCCGAATTGGCCTTGGGCGCCAGTCCGTCGAGGGAATCGACGACGTTTTCATAAGACAGGCTGGCATTCTGCAGCGAGAGCTCGGCCTGTTCGATGGAACGCTGGGCGTCGGAGGGATCGATCTGGAAAAGCAGGTCGTCCTTACTGACATAATCGCCCTCTTCAAAATCGGCCGACAGGATATCTCCCTGCACCAGCGCGATGATATTATACGAATCGGCCGGCTGTAAAGCGCCGCTGCCGCTGACCGACACGGTCAGATCCCGCCGTTCAGCAGTAAAATCACGATAGCCGGTATCGATCTCCCGCTTGGCCGTCAAGAACGGCCGCACGACGAACCAGCCCACAACCGCCGCCAGCACCAGCACCGCCAGCACCAGCTTTCTGCGTTTTTTCTTTTTTTCACCCGAAACCATCTCTGCCAGCCGCGCGTCGGCTGCCGCGTCTTTTTCCACTTCGGCGGGGATCGGGGTTTTGGTCTCTGCCATTTGCTTCATCCTTTCCAAAAACAGGTTATCACCACCCTCATTTTACACTTTCCAAAATGGGTGTCAACAAAATCGCCCCATTGTTTAATCTTTTATTACAATTCAACACGGTGTCGCATATAAATATTTTCAAGAACCGCTGTTTTCTCCTGTTTCTAGGAAAAGAGTCGATCCGGGCTTTATTGAACACGACACAGTGTTGTGCTATAATACGCAGGAACGCAGACACATCATTTCATATTTTCCCGTAAGGAGGTCCGTTCATGTCTCCGAAAGCCAACGGCGCACGCCGCCGCATTGTCGACGCCTTCTGGTCCCTCTGCACCCAAAAGCGCCCCGATCAGATCACGGTGCGTGAGGTCGCGCAGGCGGCCGGCTGCAACCGCGCCACCTTCTATCTCTATTTCAAAGACCTGCGCCAGCTGCTCGACGAGGAAGAGGCGGAACTGCTGGAAAACCACCGCCGGCTGCTGGATCTGCTGTCCAACAGCCTGCCCCGCCTGGACCCCACCGACGTGGTCAAGCTGTTCACCTATTCGGGCGGCAGCGGCGATGGCCCCGATCCCCGCATCGCGCTGCTGGCCGGGCCGGTCGGCGACCCGGCCTTTCGCGAAAATATCAAGCACACCATGAAGCTGTTCCTGCGCCCCCATCTGCGGGATACCGGCCCCTACGCCGAATATACGCTGGAATACCTCTGCGCCGGCCTGCTTTCGGTCCTGGGCATGCACATGCAGCAGACCCAGGCGCCGCCCGACGCCGCCTTTCTCACCTATCTCGTCCACCTGATCTCCGACAGCCTGGGCTGCACCGGGCAGCGCGGAGAAGCATAGAAAAACCCGTCGGGCGCCGCGGCGCCCGACGGGTCTCTGCATATCAGATATCTTTTATTTATTTAATGAACCGGTGGCCGATGATAGCAGCGCCGATGGCACCGCAAAGCTGGCCGTAGGGGTGGGTGACGACCGGACGGCCCAAAGCCTTTTCCAGATTGCTCCGGAAGACCTCAAAGCGGGCCAGGCCGCCGCTGAAGAAGACGCTGCCCTCCATGGGCAGGCGGGAGGAGAAGGTGGCCGTGCGGCGGCAGATGGAACGGATGACGCCCAGCGCGATATCATCCCGTGCCACGTCCTGGGCCAGCAGGCTGATGATCTCGCTTTCGGCAAAAACGGTGCACATACTGGTGATCTCCACCGTCGGGCCCTTGGGGGCGAACTTGTCCAGATCCTCCGGCGAGCACTCCAGGATGCGGCACATCATTTCGATGAACCGGCCGGTGCCGGCGGCACATTTATCGTTCATCAGAAAATCCGACACGTTTCCGTCCCGGTCAAGCAGGATGGCCTTGCTGTCCTGGCCGCCGATGTCGATGACACCACCCACCGAGCCGCCCAGGAAATGGGCGCCCTTGGCGTGGCAGGTGATCTCGGTGATCTTCTTGTTGCTCTCGGGCAGCAGCTCACGGCCGTAACCGGTGGTGACCACATAGCCGACCTCGGGGCTGTGCAGGCGCTCATAGACCTCGTGCATGCGCAGAGCCGGACGGGCACTGGTGGCCACCAGGCAAGAGTCGACCACCCTTTCGCCGTCAAACAGCACGCCCTTGACGGTGGTCGAGCCGCAGTCGATGCCTAAACTCAGCTTGGCCATGGCTTAAAGCATCTCGATGAAGGCGCCGATACGGGTGTTGACCTGGCCGGCGTCGGCATCGGAATAGTCGGTCTCCATGAACATATAGGGGATATTGCGTTCCTCGGTGACGAACTTCTTGATCTTGTAGGATTCGACGTTGAAGGTGTGGCAGGCCTGCAGCACGACCTCGATGACGCCGTCGACCTTGTATTCGTCCAGCAGACGGTCCATCAGCTTGATGCGGCCGGGGTTGGGCGACATGCAGGAGCAGGGGATGTTGATGTATCTTCTGGCCAGAGCGTCGTAGACATCGGGATTGTCCTCGTCGACCAGCTCGTCCACCGAACGGGCGCCGCCGCAGTTCTCATAGCAGACGACCACGCCGCCGTTGTTCTCGATGGCCTCGACCACCTTGCGCATGGAAACGCCGATGGGCGAACCGGTGACCAGAATACGCTTGCGGCCCTTGTATTTTTCGGGATCGTATTCGTCGATGACTCTCTGGGTCGTTTCGCGGATCTGCTTGGTAGCTTCCTCGATATCGAAACGGAACTGGACGCCGTCGAGCACGCGGTGGATCTCCAGGCCGCCGCGGGGAGGCGGATCCATCTTCTGCAGGCCGTAGAATTCCTTCAGGGCCTTGCGCTGCTCGTTGTAGACATGAATGGCGTGGCGGATCTGATCCTCGGTGATGGTGGTCTCAAACTGCTCCTCCAGCACTTCCTTAAAGCGGATCAGCTCGCTGCGGAACAGGGCGATGCCGTTCTCGCTCTGGCGGTTGGGCAGCTCGATGACGTGGACATTCTTGAACTCGCCCAGCATCTCGTACATCTTCTTCTTGCCGTCGCAGGTGGTCTCGCCGACGATCAGGTCGGAGAAGTAGAAGTAGGGGCACTTGTCGGTCTTGGCAAAGCCGTAGCTGGCCTTGATCAGCGGGCAGAGGTTGCGGGGCAGATCCTTTTCGGCCTCGGGGATGGTCTCGCCGGTCTGGGAGCACAGACCGACCATAATGCCGCCCATGGCATAGGGGATCTCCTTGGGCAGATAGGTGCAGAAGCCGCCGATGAAGGGAATGCCCTTCTGCTTGCACTCATAAGCCGCCATAAACGACTTCTTGCGCTGCTCGGAAAACTCCTCAAAAATAGCGGGCAGATCTTTGATCAGTTCCATATCGTTTTCTCCTTGAAAACAAAATTTTTAACCATACTTATTTTATTGTATACCAGCAGGGAAATCAAATTGCAATTATCAATATTTTTCGACGCAGTTATTTGATTTATAAATGAAAAGGCGCCTATCGAGGCGCCTTTTCTTTTTACATCAGTTTTTCCAGCAGGCGGAGCATCTCGTCGATCTTCTCCTCCCGTTCTTCATCGGTCTGTGCCTCCCGGACGCAGCCGCACACATGGGCCTTGACGATCTCCCGGTTGGCCCGCTTGAGCACGTTCTGGGCGGCCATCACCTGATTGGAGATGTCCATGCAGTACCGGTCCTCCTCCACCATGCGGATGACGCCGTCGATCTGTCCTGCCGCCGTCCGCAAAAGGCGCAGGACCTTGGCTTTGTCGGCTCTCATGCGATGGAGGTGACTTCGTAGCCGGCGTCGGTGACGGCCTGCCGCAGCGCTTCATCGGAAACCGCGCCCGTCAGCGTGACGGCAGCGGTTCCGGCCTCCAGATCCACGACGGCGGTCACGCCCTCCAGCGCGTTGAGGGCCTTTTCCACACGGGCCTGGCAATGGGAGCACATCATGCCTTCGATCTTGATGGTTTTTGTCATTTCAATTTCTCCTTTTCTTTCTTTTTCTTCTGTATCGTCCAAATGATCTCTGCCGTCTGCGTGGTCCCCGTCCGCTTCCGCTCCTTCCGTCCGGGGCGCGGCCGCGGAGGCAGGCGCCGGTTCGGGCCGGAAGAAATTGAGCCGCAGGGCGTTGCTGACGACACAGACCGACGAAAGGCTCATGGCGGCGGCGCCAAACATGGGGGTCAGCCGGATGCCGAAGGGGCCGTAGAGCAGGCCGGCCGCCAGCGGGATGCCCACGGAATTGTAAAAGAAGGCCCAGAACAGATTCTGCTTGATGTTGCGGATGACCGACCGGCTGAGCCGGTAGGCCGTCACGGCGTCCAGCAAGTCGCTTTTCATCAGCACCACGTCGGCGCTTTCGATGGCCACGTCAGTGCCGGCGCCGATGGCCACGCCCACGTCGGCACGCACCAGGGCCGGCGCGTCGTTGATGCCGTCGCCCACCATGGCCACCCGGCGTCCCTGTTCCTGCAGGGCGCGGATCTCTTTTTCCTTATCGCCGGGCAGAACTTCGGCAATGGTGCGGGTGATACCCAGCTGCCGGCCGATGGCGGCGGCCGTCACCCGGTTGTCGCCGGTCAGCATGACCACCTCCAGCCCCAGCGCCCGCATCCGGTCGATGGCGGCGCGGGAATGGGGCTTGACCACATCGGCCGCCGCGATCAGGCCCAGCACCCGGCCTTCACGGGCAAAATACAGCGGCGTCTTTCCCTCGGCCGCCAGCCTCTCGGCCTCGGCCTCCAGACCACCCGGCGCCGCGCCGATGGACTCCATCAGACGGCGGTTGCCGCCGTAATACTTCTCGCCGTCGACCACGCCGGCGATGCCCATGCCCTCCAGAGTCTCAAAGGCCGTGCACTCGGGCACCCGAATGCCCATTTCCCGTGCCCGGTCGAGGATGGCGTCGGCCAGCGGATGCTGGCTGGGCTTTTCCAGCGCGGCAGCCACGGTCAGCAGCGCCCGCTCCCCCTCCGGCGCGCAGACGTCGGTCACCTGCGGCCGGCCCTCGGTGACCGTGCCGGTCTTGTCCAGCACGACGGTGTCGATGCCGTGCAGGGTCTCCAGCGCGGCGGCGTTCTTGATGAGGATGCCGCTTTTGGCGCCGACGCCGGTACCCACCATAATGGCCACCGGCGTGGCCAGGCCCAGCGCGCAGGGGCAGGAGATGACCAGCACCGAAATGGCGCAGGAGAGGGCGAACTCGACGCCCCTGCCGGCCAGCAGCCATCCGATGCCGGTCAGCGCGGCGATGGCCATGACGGTGGGCACAAAGATGCCGGCCACCCGATCGGCCAGCTTGGCAATGGGGGCTTTGGAGGCGCTGGCCTCCTCCACCAGGGCGACGATCTGGGCCAGGGTGGTGTCCTGCCCGACCCGGGTGGCCCGGAATTTGAAAAATCCGTTTTTGTTGATGGTGGCGGCGATGGCCGTGTCGCCCGGCTTTTTCTCCACCGGGATGCTCTCGCCGGTGATGGCCGATTCATCGACCTGCGACCGCCCCTCCAGAATGACGCCGTCCACCGGGATGCTCTGCCCCGGACGGATGATCACGATGTCGCCGACCGCCACCTCCTGCGCCGGGATGGTGACTTCCGTCCCATCCCGTTCGACGGTGGCCGTCTTGGGCGCCAGATCGAGCAGCTTGGAGATGGCGTCCTTGGCCTTCCCCTTGCTCTTTTCCTCCATATACTTGCCGATGCCCACCAGGGTGACGATCATGGCGGCGCTCTCGAAATAGAGATCCATGTGGTACTGATGCACCACGTCCATATCACCGGCCCCCAGGCCCCAGCTCATGCGGTAGATGGCAAAGATGCCGTAGACCAGCGCCGCCGAAGCGCCCACGGCGATCAGGCTGTCCATATTGGGCGCGCCGGAAAAGAGCCGCTTGTAGCCGTTGGTGAAATAGTGTCCGTTGAGGATCAGAATGGGAATGGTGATCAGAAACTGGGTAAAGGCAAAGGATACGGCGTTGCCCATGCCCGACAGAAACCCGGGCAGCGGCAGCCCCAGCATGCTGCCCATGGAAACATACATCAGCGGCACCAGCAGGCCGATGGACCAGAAAAGCCGCGTGCGCGTGGCCTTCAGGTGGCGCGCCTCCTCGTCCTTCCCGGCACTGTCCCGGGCGGCCGGTGCCTGTTCCGTCCGGCCCTTGACGGCGGCGCCGTAGCCGCTTTTCTCAACGGCGGCGATGATCTGCCCGTCGCCGGTGCGCTGTTCATCGTATTCCACCGTCATGCTGTTGGTCATCAGACTGACGGCGACGCTCCGGACGCCCTCCAGATGGGACACCGCCTTCTCCACATGGGCCGAACAGGCCGAACAGGTCATGCCCGTGACCGTAAAACTCTGTTTCATCGGTTCCTCCTCCAATCGAAGAATGGCCGCCGGCCAAGCTGCCGGAGACCCACACCCCCCGGGGGTGTCTGGCTTTATCTTACACAAAGAGTTTTTCCCTGTCAAGCCCAAGTTACACCAGCTGTTTATTGCATTCTGAAAAAACCTGTGCTATGATTGATGATAGAAATAAATCTCTGACCATTCAAAGAGAAAAACAATGGAGGCAAACACCATGAAAGTATATGACCGCATCAAGAAAGTCGAGCTGGATCTGACCAACAAGGAACTAATCGATCTGATGGCCAACCACAACCGCCAGGTGGATCTGATCCTGAACGAGCCCAAGACCGATGCCGACGGCTATCTGACCTGGGACGCCGAAAACTGGACGGCCCTGGATCCCAAGCGCTTTATCCGCTGCTATTCGCTGGAAGGCCGCGTTCTGGCCGATTCCACCCGCCACAACATCTACGATATGGCCGGCTATTTCCTGCCCGAAGAAGCCAAGGAAGTCATCCTGGGCTAAACGCCTCAAAGTAAACGTGGACAGTGTAAAAAAAGGCCGCCATTCTCTTTGCGCGATGGCGGCTTTTTTCAGCTTGCGGGATGCACCAGAGGCTCCCCTGTGTAAGGGGAGCTGGCACCGTAGGTGACTGAGGGGTTGTCTTGTCGTTCTTGATGAATGCAGAGCATTTATTGAACTCGACCTGACAATCCCTCCGGGTCTTCGGCCCACCTCCCTTTACACAAGGGAGGCTCTGGCTTGGCATATCCCAGGAGGCTGCCTCAGAGCGAAGCATTCTGAGGCAGCCTTTTTGTTTTTCTGCCTAAAAAAATGATCGGCGTCCGGCAGGCGCCGCGGGAGGTAACACGATGTGCAAAAAGATCACCATTGACGACTGCGTGGCTTTTCACGGCCATGTGTGCGGCGGCATCGCCCTGGGCTACGTCCTGGCGCAGTATGCCATGGAAAAGCTGGGCGCCTGCCGGGAAGACGCCCTCTGCGCCCGGGTGGAATGCAGCAGCTGCCCGGTGGACGCCGTCCAGTGCGTCACCGGCTGCACGGCCGGCAAACGGACGCTGGAGGTGGCCGACGCCGGCCGCACGGCGCTGACCCTGGTGCGAAAGGAGACCGGCCGGGGCATCCGGGCCGAGATCGCCGTTTCGGTACCCGCGGGACTGTCCAAAGCCGAAACGCTTGGCTATATCCTCTCCCTCGATCCCGCCGCCGTCTGCCGATGGGAGCCGGCTGCTCTGGAAGTGCCTCTGGGCAGATGATCTGCCGGCAGGCTCCGCGCCGCATGTAAAATATGCGGCGCTTTTACTTTATGCAGGCAGAGCGCTGCACGGCAAAAGCAGCGCGTTTTTCAAAGCAGCCTGTCCCTTCTGCACGAAAAAAGTCAAATGCGATTGTCGAAAGAGACGGAATTTCAGAAATTTGAGAGAAATTATACAAAATAAATTTCCCTGTAAATCTTGCATCAACAGCCTAATAATGGTACATTTAACATGTATGATGTCCGCAGTGTCATCGTGTGTGAATTCTTATGAAAAAGGGTCGAGCGTCCCTTTTTCTGTGCCGGCTTTGTCCGGTCTGAACAACAACTGCAAAAACAATCCAACAGGGAGTGAAACAGAATGAGAGAGATCAACGCGCAGGACGTGACCGCTGCTGTCAAGCGTCTCTGCATGGAGGCCAACTCGTATCTGCCCGCCGACGTCAAGGGCCGCATCTGCGACGCCTGTCAGAAAGAACCCTGGGCGCTGGCCCGGAATATCCTGGGCATCATCCGGGAGAATTACGAGATCGCCGAAGAGAAATACGTCCCCATCTGCCAGGACACCGGCGTTGCCTGCGTCTTTCTGGAGGTCGGCCAGGACGTCCACATCTCGGGCGACCTGAACGCTGCCATCCATGAAGGCGTCCGCCAGGGCTACGAGGAGGGCTGCCTGCGCAAATCGGTGGTCCGCGATCCCCTGGACCGCGTCAACACCCGGGACAACACCCCGGCCATGATCTATTACGATATCGTCCCCGGCGACAAGCTGAAGATCACCGTCGCCCCCAAGGGCTTCGGCAGCGAGAACATGAGCCAGATCAAGATGCTCAAGCCCTCCGACGGTCTGGAAGGGGTCAAGGCCTATATCCTCAAGGTCGTTGAAGAAGCCGGCCCCAACCCCTGCCCCCCCATCGTCGTCGGCGTCGGCATCGGCGGCACCTTCGACAAGGCGGCCTATCTGGCCAAAAAGGCGCTGATGCGCAGCACCGACGTCCGCAACGCCGATCCCTTCTACGCGGCGCTGGAGGATGAGCTGCTGGAAAAGATCAACGCCCTCGGCATCGGCCCCCAGGGCGTCGGCGGCCAGACGACGGCGCTGGCCGTCAACATCGAGCAGATGGCCACCCATATCGCCGGTCTGCCCGTTGCCGTCAACATCAACTGCCACGTCACGCGCCACCAGTCGATGGAGCTGTAAGCCAAGGAGGGGAACTATGGAAAAGCGTATCACCACACCGCTGACGCTGGAGCAGGTCCGCGGCCTGCACTGCGGCGACAGCGTGCTCATCTCGGGCGTTATCTATACGGCCCGCGACGCCGCCCACAAGCGGCTGTGCGAGCTGGCCGCCCAGGGGAAGGAACTTCCCTTTGATGTAAAGGATTCTGTCATCTATTTTGTCGGCCCCGCCCCGGCCAAGGGCGACCAGGTCATCGGCTCGGCCGGCCCCACCACCAGCTACCGCATGGACGCCTACTCGCCCACCATGATCGCCCTGGGCCAGCGCGGCATGATCGGCAAGGGCAAGCGCAGCCCCGAGGTCGTGGCCGCCATGAAGGAACACGGGGCCGTCTATTTCGGCGCCATCGGCGGCGCCGGCGCCTATCTGTCCCGCTGCATCAAGAAGGCCGAGATCGTCGCCTATGAAGATCTGGGCGCCGAGGCCGTCCGCCGCCTGGAGGTGGAGGATCTGCCCGCCTTCGTCATCATCGACAGCGAGGGCAACAACCTGTATGAGAACGGCCGGAAGGAGTATCTGGCCTCTCTGAAATAAGCATCGGCAAGAGTAAAACCGGATAAATTTTTTACAGAGGTAATCAGCTATGGAAAAGAAAAAACTGGTCATGGGCGTCATCGGCGCCGACGTACACGCCGTTGGCAATACCATTCTCAACCGCGCTTTTCTGGACGCCGGCTTCGACGTCACCAATCTGGGCGTTCTGGTCCCCCAGGAAGAGTTCATTCAGGCCGCCGTTGAAGTCGGCGCCGACGCCATCGTCGTTTCCTCCCTCTACGGTCAGGGCGAGATCGACTGCACCGGCATGCGCGAAAAATGCGACGAGGCCGGCCTCAAGGGCATCCTGCTCTATGCCGGCGGCAACCTGGTGGTCGGCAAGGTGCCCGTCGAAGAGATCGAGCGCCGCTACAAGGCCATGGGCTTTGACCGCGCCTTCGGTCCCGGCACCGATCCTCAGGTGACCATCGACTGCCTGAAGAAGGATCTGGGCGTCGAAGACTGACGCTCCGGAAGAAGGCGAACCTATGAAAGCCATACTACTGATCGACTTCGGCAGCACCTACACCAAGGTCACCGCCGTCGACGTGGACACCGAGACGATCCTCGGCACCTCCCAGAGCTATACCACCATCGAGACCGATATCATCAACGGCCTCAACAACGCCCTCGTGCTGCTGCGTGAGAAGATCGGCGACATCTCCTTCGAGGCCCAGTATGCCTGCTCCAGCGCGGCCGGCGGCCTGCGCATGGTCGCCATCGGCCTGGTGCCCGAGCTGACGGCCAAGGCGGCCCGCCAGGCTTCCCTCGGCGCCGGCGCCAAGGTCATCAAGACCTATTCCTACGAGCTGACCGAGAGCGACCTGCGGGAGATCGATTCGATCAATCCCGATATCTGCCTGCTGACCGGCGGCACCGACGGCGGCAACAAGGAAAATATCGTCTACAACGCCCGCATGCTGGCCCGTTCCACCCGCAGCTTCCCCATCATCATCGCCGGCAACCGCAACTGTGCCGACCAGTGCGCCGAGATCCTTCGGGATAAACAGATCCACATCTGCGAAAACGTCATGCCCCGGCTGGATATCCCCAACGTCGGCCCGGTGCAGGAAAAGATCCGCGAGATCTTCCTGCAGCAGATCGTCAAGGCCAAGGGGTTGTCGGGTGCCGAGCAGCTGGTCAAGGGCATTCTGATGCCCACGCCGTCGGCCATGCTGACCGCCATGAAGCTGCTGGCCCGCGGCACCAAGACCGAAAGCGGCATCGGCGATCTGGTGGGAGTCGACCTGGGCGGCGCCACCACCGACATCTATTCCATGTCGCTGGGCATGCCCACCAACGGCGGCACGGCCCTCAAGGGCCTGCGCGAGGAATACGCCAAGCGCACCGTCGAGGGCGACATCGGCATGCGCTACAGCATCCACGGCATCGTCGACGCCGCCGGCATCGACCGCGTATCCGAGCTTTCCGGCCTGGACGAAGACCGCTGCCGTGAGCTGATCGAATACTTAGCCGTACATACCGACGTGGTGCCCGGCTCCGACGACGACGAGCTGGAAAAGCTGGATTTCGCCCTGGCTTCTCTGGCCATCGAAACGGCCGTCACCCGCCATGCCGGCCGCCTGGAGCCCTTCTATTCCCCCATGGGCATCAGCTATATGCAGACCGGCAAGGATCTGACCGAGGTCAAGACGGTGGTCGTCACCGGCGGCGCCCTGATCCACACCCGCCGCACGGCCGCCATCGCCGCCCACGCGCAGTTCTCGCCCCTCGACGCCATGTCCCTCAAGCCCAAATCGGCCGAGGTGCTGGTCGACCGCAAATACATTCTGGCGGCCATGGGCCTGCTGAGCACCGTTTACCCCGATACCGCATTGAGAATCATGAAAAGGGAGTTAGAAAAAGATGGAACTCGAAATCAAGAATAAAAAATGGACCGATGATGAATTCTACAAGGTCCGCAAGGAGATCCTGGGCACCTGGGAGACCGGCAAGGACGTCGATCTGGACGAAGCCATCCAGTTCCACAAGTCGCTGCCCGCCCACAAGATCTTCTCCAGCAAGCTGGACAAAGCCAAGGAGACCGGCGCCACCCTCATCCAGCCCCGCGCCGGCGTCGGCCTGATCGAAAACCACATCGAGCTGCTCAAGCATCTGCAGGATGAGGGCGAGGCCGATCTGCTGCCCACCACCATCGACTCGTACACCCGTCAGAACCAGTACGAGAACTGCGCCGAGGGCATCCGCCGCGAAAAAGAGGGCATGGCAAACGGCAATTTCCATCCCTTCCTCAACGGCTTCCCGGCTGTCAACCACGGCGTGCAGGGCTGCCGCCGTCTGGTGGAAGCCCTGGATACCCCCCTGCAGGTCCGCCACGGCACCCCCGATGCCCGCCTGCTGACCGAGATCACCTATGCCGGCGGCTTCACCTCCTACGAGGGCGGCGGCATCTCCTACAATATCCCCTACGCCAAGAATATTCCCATTGAAAAGACCATGCTCGACTGGCAGTATGTCGACCGTCTGACCGGCATCTATGAAGAAGCCGGCGTCGCCATCAACCGCGAGCCCTACGGTCCTCTGACCGGCACTCTGGTGCCCCCCTGCATCTCCCACGCCGTCGCCATCATCGAGGCGCTGGCCGCCGCCGAGCAGGGCGTCAAGAACATCACCGTCGGCTACGGCCAGCTGGGCAACCTGGTCCAGGACGTCGCCGCCATCCGTTCGCTGGAGGAGCTGACTGAGGAATATCTGGCCCGCTTCGGCTATACCGGCGTCCATGTCACCACCGTCTTCCACCAGTGGATGGGCGGCTTCCCCGCCGACGAGGCCAAGGCCTTCGGCGTCATCTCCTGGGGCGCTGCCACGGCCGCGCTGGCCAAGGCCACCAAGGTCATCGTCAAGACCCCCCACGAGGCGGCCGGCGTTCCCACCAAGGAGGCCAACGCCCAGGGTCTGCGCGCCACCAAGCAGGTGGTCAACATGCTCTATGACCAGTCGGTCATCGGCCCCCGCGTCGAAGCCGAAAAGTCCATCATCAAGAACGAGACCCACTGCATCCTCGACCGCTGCATCGAGCTGGGCAACGGCGATATCATTCTGGGCGCCATCGCCGGCATCAACGCAGGCATCATCGATATCCCCTTCGGCCCCGCCAAGTGCAACAAGGGCCTGATGCTGCCGGCCCGCGACAATATGGGCGCCGTCCGCATTCTGGAAATGGGCAACCTGCCCTTCACCAACGACCTGAAGGCCTTCCATCACGACAAGCTGGCCGAGCGCGCCGCCGTAGAGAAGCGCGACGTCTCCTTCCAGATGGTCATCGACGACGTCTACGCCATCGGCCGCGGCCGTCTGGTGGGCCGTCCCGTCTCCAAATAAAGATCCCTCCGTCCCGCGGCCGCCCGGCGGCCGCGGGCAGATCCTTTGTTGTCCCACCGCTTGCAAAGCGTTTTAACAACCTATAAAAAACCAAAGCGCCCGGGGCATGGCCCCGCAGAGCGCGGAGAAAGGGAGTTTTTCAAATGAAAATCGTAAACGTAGTATGCGCCCCCGGCCGTACAGGCTTCTATTTTGACGATCAGAAGGCCATCAAGTCGGGCGCCGTGGCCGACGGTTCCGCCTACATCGGCGAGCCCATGACCCCGGGCTTCACCGCCGTCCGTCAGGCCGGCGAGTCCATCTCGGTCATGCTGGTCCTGGAAGACGGCCAGGTCGCCTGGGGCGACTGCGCTGCCGTTCAGTATTCCGGCGCCGGCGGACGCGATCCCCTGTTCCTGGCCAAGGACTTCATCCCCGTCATCGAGCAGTACATCAAGCCCATGCTGGTGGGCAGAGAGGCCGACAACTTCCGTGAGCTGACCCGCGAGATGGAAGCCATTCTGGTCGACGGCAAGAAGCTGCACACCGCCATCCGCTACGGCGTTTCCCAGGCCATTCTGGACGCTGTCGCCAAGGCCAGCCACCGCCTGATGGCCGAAGTCGTCGCCGACGAATACGGCCTGGAGGTTTCCGAGGAGCCCATTCCCATCTTCACCCAGTCGGGCGACAGCCGCTATGACAATTCCGACAAGATGATCCTCAAGGGCGCCGCCATCCTGCCCCACGCCCTCATCAACAACGTCGACACCAAGCTGGGCAAGGACGGCTCGCTGCTCAAGGAGTATGTCGCCTGGCTGAGCGCCCGCATCCTCAAGCTGCGCGCCGACGAGAGCTACAACCCCATCCTCCACATCGACGTTTACGGCACCATCGGCCAGGCTTTCGGCGATGAGAACTACGTCGCCATGGCCGATTATCTGGCCGAGCTGGAGCAGGCTGCCAAGCCCTTCCACCTGCGCATCGAAGGCCCCATGGACGCCGGCGAGCGCGAGAAGCAGATGCTCTGCATGAAGGGTCTGCGCGAAGAGCTGGATAAGCGCGGCATCGATGTCGAGCTGGTCGCCGACGAGTGGTGCAACACGCTGGAAGACGTCATCTACTTCTGCGACAACAAGGCCGGCCATATGGCCCAGATCAAGACTCCCGACCTGGGCGGCGTCAACAACACCATCGAGGCCGTTCTTTACTGCAAGGAGCACGGCTTCGGCGCTTACCAGGGCGGTACCTGCAACGAGACCGACCGTTCCAGCCAGGTCTGCGTCAACTGCGCCATGGCCACAAAGCCCGATCAGATCCTCGCCAAGCCCGGCATGGGTGTTGACGAAGGCTTCATGATCGTTTATAACGAGATGAACCGCATCATCGCCATGCGCAAGGCCAAGAAGGCGTAAGCCACAGCCCCAGGCAAACGATCAGGGCCCGCCGGAGCTTCCGGCGCTGATTTGCGGAAAAGCCCGGCCTTGTGCCGGGCTTTTTAACAGACCGGCCATCAACCCCCATACGGAAGGAGAAATATTACCATGGAAAAAGGCTGCATCCAGCTCTATTACGGCGACGGCAAAGGCAAAACGACGGCCGCCATGGGCCAGGTGGTGCGCTGCGTCGGCCACGGCTTCAAGGTGCTGGTCTATCAGTTCCTCAAGGAACCCAACAGCGGCGAGGTGCGCGTCATCCGTGATCTGCCCGGGGTGGACTATATCCCCAACGAGGGCAAGATCCCCTTTCTGTTCAACCTGACCCCCGAGCAGCAGGAGCACTACCGCGCCGTCTGGAGCAAGACCTTTGACATCGTCAAAGAGAAGTTCTATTCCGGCGATTACGACATGGTCGTGCTGGACGAGGTCATCGACGCCTACAACCTGGGCGTCATCGATAAAGAAGACCTGCACGCCATGATGGACCAGCGGCCTGCCGGCACCGAGCTGGTCATCACCGGCCACCAGTACGGCATGGATCTGAGCGAGCTCTTCCGCCGGGCCGATTATATCACCAAATTCGTCAAGGAAAAGCACCCCTTCGATGAAGGCATGCCCTGCCGCACCGGCATCGAAGAATAAAGTTAAAGTACAGACCGGGAGGAAAACCCCTATGAAAATCACAACAAGCGCCGTCGCCGGCACGCTGGAATCCAGCGACGTTTACGTCAAGGCCGAGCCGTGCGGCACTCTGGAGATCGAGATCGAATCGGTGGTCAGCGCCCAGTTCGGCGACCAGATCCGCCAGACCGTCCAGGACGTGCTCAGCTCGCTGGGCGTCGACAGCGGCCGTATCTCCCTCAATGACAAGGGCGCCATCGACTGCGTCATCCGCGCGCGTGTCGAAACGGCTGTCCGCCGCGCAGGAGGCGAAAACTAAGATGAGAAGATCCATGTTATTTATCCCCGGCAACACCCCCAACCTGCTGATGAACGCCGACGTGCTGGGCGCCGACAGCATCATCCTCGACCTGGAGGACGCCGTTTCTCCCGCCGAGAAGGACGCCGCCCGCATCCTGGTGCGCAGCGCCCTGCGCTCGCTGGGCTATAAGGGCTGTGAAGTCATCGTGCGCATCAATCCCATCGAGACCGACTTCTGGAAGAAGGACCTGGACGAGGTCATCCCCCTGCGTCCCGGCATGATCATGCCCACCAAGGTCAGCTGCGCCGACGACGTGCGCACGGTCTCCGATTACATCGCGCAGGTGGAGGAGAGATGCGGCATGGAAAAGAACACCGTCCGCCTCATCCCCCTCATTGAAACGGCCATGGGCGTCGAGAATGCCTTCGCCATCGCTTCGGCCGATCCCCGCGTGGCCGCCATCTTCCTGGGCGGCGAAGATCTGACGGCCGACCTGCGCTGCAAGCGCACCAAGGAGGGCAACGAGATCTTCTACGCTCGCTGCCGCATGGTCAACGCGGCCCGCGCCGCCGGCGTCGACGTCTACGACACCCCCTTCACCGACGTCGACGATATTGACGGCCTGTATAAAGACGCCGCCTTCGCCAAAAGCCTGGGCTTCACAGGCAAGGCCTCCATCTCGCCCCGCCATGTGGCCGGCATCAACGAGGTCTTCAGTCCCACCCAGGCCGACATCGACTATGCCCACGAAGTCATGGAGACCATCCGCATGGCCAAGGCCCAGGGCAAGGGTGTCGTGTCGCTGCGCGGCAAAATGATCGACGCGCCCATCGTCACCCGCGCCAGACAGGTCATTGAAATGGAAAAGGCTATCTTTGGAGGTACAGAAGACGATGAGTAAGCTTGTCAGCTCGATCAAGGAGGCAATTACGCAGATGGGCCTCCGGGATGGCATGACCATCTCCTTCCACCATCATCTGCGCAACGGCGACTTTGTTCTCAATATGGTCATGGACGCCATCGCCGAAATGGGCATCCGGGACCTGACCGTCAACGCCAGCTCCATCTTTGACGTCCACGAACCGCTGATCGGCCATATCCAAAACGGCGTCGTCACCGGCCTGGAGTGCAACTACATGGGCGGCAAGGTGGGCCGCGCCATCTGCGAAGGCCTGATGGAAAAGCCGGTCATCTTCCGCACCCACGGCGGCCGCCCCTCCGATATGGAAAAGGGCACCTCCCACATCGACGTCGCCTTTATCGCCGCCCCCACCGCCGACCCGATGGGCAACTGCACCGGCAAATACGGCAAGTCGGCCTGCGGCTCCATGGGCTATGCCTTCGCCGACGCCATGAACGCCGACAAGGTGGTCGTCATCACCGACAACCTGGTGCCCTATCCCCTGGTCGATTATTCCATCTCCGAGATCTACGTGGACGCCGTTGTGGAAGTCGAGCAGATCGGCAATCCCGCCGGCATCGTTTCGGGCACCACCAAGATCACCCGCGACCCCGTCGGCCTCAAGATGGCCGACTACGCCGCCCGGGTCATCGATGCCTCCGGCCTGCTGAAAGACGGCTTCTCCTTCCAGACCGGCGCCGGCGGCGCCACGCTGGCCGCGGCCAAGTATATCAAGGACATCATGCTGCAGAAGAACATCAAGGGCAGCTACGGCATGGGCGGCATCACGGCCTATATGGTCGATATGCTGCAGGCCGGCTGCTTTGAGGCGCTGCTCGACGTCCAGTGCTTCGACCTGGACGCCGTCGAGTCCATCCGCACCAACCCCAAGCACATGGAAGTGACGGCCACCCACTATGCCGGCGTCAGCGGCAAGAGCGCCGGCGTCGACAATCTGGACGTCGTGCTGCTGGGCGCCACCCAGGTAGACGTCGATTTCAACGTCAACGTCCACACCGATTCCAACGGCTACATCATGGGCGGCTCGGGCGGCCACAGCGATACGGCGGCCGGCGCCAAGCTGGCCATCATCATCGCGCCGCTGACCCGCGCCCGTCTGCCGCTGGTGGTCGATCACTGCCTCTGCACCTCCACCCCCGGCTCGACCATCGACGTGGTGGTCACTCAGCGCGGCATCGCCGTCAACACCAAATACGGCAAGAATCAGGAACTGAAGGAGAAGCTGCTGGCTGCCCGCCTGCCCGTCTGTGAGATCGAGGATCTCAAGCGCATGGCCGAGGAGCTGGCCGGCGTCCCCAAGGCCACCGCGCCCCAGGGCCGCGTCGTCGCCCAGGTGCTCTACCGCGACGGCACCCTGCTGGACACCATCAAGGCTGTCAAGTAACTGCATAGATCCCCATATAAAAAAAGAGGAAGGCTGCGCCTTCCTCTTTTTTTGCCAATCCTATCTGCCCTTTTACTTCCAGTTTTCCAGCACACTTTCCAGAATGGCCTGCTGGCAGGCAAAGGTCTGTGCAGCCGCGTCGCCGCCCTTGTCGAAATTGAAGCAGAACATCGAGCATACGGCCAGCTTGCCGGTGGCCGCCGCGGCAGCCGCCACGGCCCGCACGTCCTCCAGGGTCTGTCCGCCGGGCACCGTTTTGATATAGCCGGGAATGTACTGCGGCTGCAGGATGTCGGCGTCGATGGAGAGATAGAGGACGCCGCACCGGCCGGCCAGCGCCGTCAGTTCCGCCTGCCACCGGGCTCTGTCGCGGAAGGCCGTCTGGTCCAGATGCACGATGCCTGCCGCCTGCAGGTTATGCCGGCTGATGTCGTCCAGCATCCGCAGGTCGCCTGCCACCACGTCGCGCCCGTCCAGCGGCTGCATAAGGCCGCAGACCTCCCGGCGGAAGCGCTCCATGGTCTGGCCGCAGATGGTGGACAGGGGGATGCTGACATAGCGCAGGGGCCGGTCGTTCTGCCCCAGAATGCGGTTGTCGGCATGGGCGTCCAGCCAGACCAGCCCGATGCGCTGATCCTCCCCCAGCGCCCGCCGGAGACCGCCGGCCACGGCCGGCGCGTAGTTGCAGAAGCCGCCGGTGGTGACAACGGCCTGCCCCCGGGCGGCGGCTTCAAAGACCTGGTCGGAAAAATCCCGGGTCACGGCTTCATAGGGCCCCAGCCCGCGTCCGGCGCAGCGGCCGCCGTCCACCTCCCGGATCTCCACCGGCAGCCCCATCTTCTCATAAACGCCCCTTTGACGGAAAAGCCCGGTCTCCTGGGGATTCTGATACCGCAGCGCTTCCCCCACGCCCTGCTCCCGCCCGTCGGCACCGATGGTCTGTTCGTCGGTATGCATATACCCGCACTGTACAATGGTGAGTCCGCCAAATCTTTTCATGCTTTTTCCCCGATTCTTTTTTACGGCCGCTGACCGCAGTTTTTCTGATTATACCACAGATGCTTTGGGGAGAAAAGGCGCGGTTTTATTGCCCGGAACGGCCGACTGTGCTACAATGAAACAAGCAAACCCGCATAAAAAATCCACAGGATCCAACAGGAGGCGTATTCATGCGTTTTACCATTGACGAACAATTTCTGACCGACTGCTTCGCCGAGATCGTCGGCACCCCCAGCCCCGTGGGCTATTACGTCCAGCTCAATCCCGTGCTGGAGCGCTACGCCGCCCGATTCGGCCATACCGTCACCTACGACAACAAGAGCACGGCCTACATCACGCTGGAGGGCGAGGACAATTCCAAGACCGTTCTGGTGGGCGCCCACGCCGACACGGTGGGCATGATGGTCCGCCGCATCGACCCCGACGGCGCCATCCGCGTGCGGATGCTGGGCGGCATCAACTACAACAGCATCGAGGGCGAAACGGTCACCGTCCACACCCGCGACGGCCGGGCCTATACCGGCCTGATGACCTGCCAGGCCCATTCGGTCCATGTCTTTGACGAGTGCCGCACCCTGGAGCGCAGCGACAACACCATGATGATCCTGCTGGACGCCGACGTCCACAGCAAGGCCGACGTCAACGCCCTGGGCATCCGCAACGGCGACTTCGTTTCGGTGGAGCCCCGCTGCCAGCTGACGGAAAACGGCTATCTCAAATCCCGCTTCATCGACGACAAGGCGGCCATCGCCTGCGTCTTTACCATGCTCAAATACCTCAGCGAGCACCAGCTGCGCCCCAAATACCGCACCATCCTGGCCTTCCCCTATTCCGAGGAGATCAACTTCGGCGGCACCTATGTGCCGGAGGGCGTTTCGGAATATGTGGCCATGGACATCGGCCTCATCGGCCCCGATTACGACGGCAATGAATACAAGGTCAGCATCTGCGCCAAGGACGCCTCGGCTCCCTACGACTACGAGCTGACCAACCGGCTCATCGGCTATGCCGAAAAGGCCGGCTGCGACTATGCCGTCGACGTCTTCTACCGCTACGGCACCGACGGCAACGCCGCCGTGCGCGCCGGCAACAATCTGCGTGCCGCCGCCTTCGGCATGGCCGTCTATTGCAGCCACGGCATGGAACGCACCCACATCACCGGCCTGCGCAACACGGTCAACCTGCTGCTGGCCTACGTTCTGGATATCTGATGCTGCTGCTGCTCAGAATTCTGCTGTTTCTGATCCTTCTGGCGGTCTTTCTGCTGCTGGCCGCGCTGCTGCGCACCCTCAGCATCTCCCCCACGGCGGCCAAAACGGCCGCGCCGCCCCCCGAAGATCCCCGGCGCGCCAGGCAATACGGCGAGGTCCTGTCGGCCATGCTGCGCATGGAGACCGTCTCGGTCAAGGGCCAGGAGGACTTCTCCAAGTTCGCGGCCTTTCAGGAAAGCCTGCACCCCCTTTTCCCCCATATTTTTTCCCGCTGTGAGATCGCCCATCCCGGTGAAGGACTGCTGATCCGTCTGCCGGCCCGGGGCGAACCTGCCGGCGAGCCCATTCTGCTCATGTCCCACCATGATGTCGTCCCGGCCCAGGCCGAGGACTGGCGTCACGGCGCCTTCAGCGGCGATATCGATGCCGACGGCGTGGTATGGGGCCGGGGCGCCGTCGACACCAAGGGCGCGCTGTTCTGCGAGCTGCAGGCCCTGGAGGAACTGATCGCCGCCGGCTGGCAGCCGGAAAAAGACGTCTACATCGCCAGCGGCTGCACCGAGGAATGGGGCGGCCCGGGCGCCCAGGCCACCGTCCAGTGGCTGCAGGCGCGGGGCGTCCGTCTGGGCATGCTGCTGGACGAGGGCGGCATGATCCTGCCCGATCCCATTGCCGGCGTCCAGGGCCGCTACTGCATGGTGGGCGCGCTGGAAAAGGGCAGCGGCAGCGTGCGTCTGGTGGCCCGGGGCAAGGGCGGCCACGCCAGCACGCCGCCCCGCAACTCGCCCCTGGTGCGCCTGGGCCGGCTGATGGACGATCTGGAACGCCATTCCCCCTTCCGGGCCGAGCTGACGCCGGTCATCCGGGAGATGTTCGGCCGGCTGGCCCCCAACGCCGATTTCGGCTTTAAGTACATTCTGACCAACCTCTGGCTCTTTGGTCCGCTGGTGCGGCGTCTGCTGCCCCGTCTGGTGCCGCTGGCCGGCTCCATGCTGCAGACCACCTGCGCCTTCACCATGGCCGGCGGCTCGGAGGCCGCCAACGTGCTGCCCCGGGAGGCCTGGGTCACGGCCAACCTGCGCTTCTGCCCCCATCAGGACGACCAGGCCAGCCTGCGCGCCCTGCGCCAGCGGGCAGAGCGCTTCGACGTGGAGGTGCAGGTGCTGAGCGCCGGCAAGCCCTGTCCGCCGGTCGACGTCCACGGCGCGCCCTTCCGCCTTCTGGAAGAAACGGCCGCCCGCATCTATCCCGGCTACGACGTGGTCCCCTACGCCATGACGGCCAACACCGACGCCCGCTTTTACACCGGCATCTGTGACCACTGCCTGCGCTTTGCCCCCATCGAGATCACCCAGGCCCAGTATGCCAGCATCCACAGCGTCAACGAATGCCTCAATACCACCGCCCTGCCCCCGGCCGTCGATTTCTATAAACAGCTGCTGCAGGACTATTGCGCCCGGATAGACCTGTAAACAACGGGCCGTTGAAAAAAACGGTGTATTTCCACAAAAACGATCCCATAGAAAACGCAAAAGCCGCCCGTGATGCCATATCACGGGCGGCTGTGTTTCCGCGGCCTAATCCTCCATCTGCCGGGCCAGAAAGGCCGCCGCCATGCGCGCCAGGCGCAGCTCGCCCTCCTCGGGCTGTTTCTTCCCGGCCAGCAGGGCCAGTCCGCCGGCCAGATCGCCGCCCGAGATGATGGGCAGCAGCGCCCACACCCGGGGGCCGCCCTCCCACAGGGAGAAATCACACTCGGCGCCCGCCAGCATCCGCCGCTGCTCCAGCCCCTTTTCGGCCGCCGCCGTCAGCGGACGCCCCTCTTCCAGGCGGACGCCGCCCGCGGCCAGCACGCCGTCCCGGTCGCATACGGCGCAGACACATTCGCTCTCCCGCACCAGTGCCTCGCAAAGCTGCCCGGCGGCCTGGCTCAGACTGCCCATGGGCGAGTATTTCTTGAAAATAACGCTGCCGCCGCCGTCGATAAAGATCTCCATGGGTTCACCCTCACGGATGCGCATGGTGCGGCGGATCTCCTTGGGGATAACGATGCGGCCGAGATCGTCGACCCTACGGACTACCCCTGTTGCTTTCATATATCAAGTCTCCTTTGATGTGCGTTTTCTGCATTACAGGGATATCTTTTGCCGTTTTTGGGCTTTTATGCATATGCGCCGCGCCCCGAAAGACGCTTGCTTTCGGGGCGCGGCACTTGTTTTTTATTTTTCAGCGGCGTGTCACCGACGCGTGCCGGCCTCCAGACGCCGCAGCAGCCGGGTCAGCGGCAGGATCAGCGCGCCGCAGCAGAAATTGCTGACGCCGTGGACCATGTCAAAGGGCAGCCCGGCCACGATCCAGGCCACCATGCCGTGAAAGTCCAGGCCGAACAGCAGCGCCTGGGCCGGCGCGTACAAAACGCCGAACAGAAAACCGTGGGCGGCGCAGACGGCCATATAGACCAGCGCCGCCCGGCGCGGCGGCATCCGGCGCGGCAGCAGCATGACCGCGCCCCACAGAACGGTCCAGATATAGAGATAGGGCAGCCACCAGGTGGCAAAACCGGCAAAAAAGCCGTTGATCAGCACATAGGTATAAATGGGATAAAGGGCCTTCTTCCGGTAGACCACCGTCAGCGCCACCGTCATGGTCCCCAGCAGATGGACATTGGGCAGCACTTCCAGCACCACCTTGGAGGCGTACATCAGCGCGCCCAGCATTCCGAATACCGCGATCTCGCGGCTGCGCAGCTTCAAGGTTATTTTTCCACCCGGAAGGCGTAAACGGCGCCGTCGGTCACTTCGGTGGCGTCCACGCTGGTGAGGGCGTATTCACCGTCGATATAGAACGCCCAGTAGACGCCGTCTTTATCGTAATCGGCCTCGATGCCGTTGACCGATTTGACATACAGGCCGTACTGTCCCTCTTCGCCGTCGATCAGGCCCAGCTGGCTCAGTGCGTCGCCCACGCTTTCGGCGTCGGTGTGGATCTCCAGGGTCGTTTCGGCGCCCTCTTTATCGGCAATGACAAAGGTAAAGCTCTTTTCGCCCTCACCCAGTACGGTGCCGTCGGCCACCGGCAGTTCAATGGTCTCGCCGCCGTCCGTTTCCTCCTCTGCCTTCTGTCCGCAGGCCGTCAGGCCCATCGTCAGTGCCAGCACCAGGCACAGCGCCAGCAGCGCCGCGCGTCTTCCCTTGATCTCATGCAGTTTTCGCATTTTAACACACACTCCTGTCTTTATTTTTTAATCTTCCTGCCCCTGGGGCGCCGCCCGCAGACCGTCGGCGCCGTCGAGAAAATAGGTGACGGCCAGCAGATCGGCACAGCCGCCGGGCGAAAGATCCCGCCGGATGAATTCCTCGTCCAGCCGTGCGATCTCCGCGGGCGTGGGCAGCGGCGAACGGTCCAGCAGCTCCCGCGCCGCCTGTGCCGCCCACAGCGCGCCTGCGCGCCCGCCGCGGTGATACAGGTTGGTATCGTCCACATGGGCGATCAGATGGATGAGGGCCGCCGCGCCGGCGTCGTTGCGGCTGCGTCCCCCGTCCAGCGCCTGCCGGTAGGCGGGCAGCGCCCACCGGGTCACCGACGGCAGTCCGGCAGCCGCCTCGCCCCGGATGCCGGTCAGGCCCTGCGACCGGTAGAGGCGCGCCCCTGCCGTATCGGCCGCGCCTTCTTCCGCGATGCGCCGCAGGTCTTCTCCGGCCGAAGCCGCCGCCAGCGCGCCGCAGGCCCGGCACAGCGCCTGCGCCCCGGGAGAAGGCTGTGCCGCCGTCCACAGACGGCCCCAGGCGCCGCAAAGGATGCCCAGGGTATAGATCATCCCCTTATGGGTATTGACGCCTCCTGTGGCCGCGTACATTTGCACTTCGGCCTGCAGGCCGGCTTCCCGCAGAGCGTCGAAAAGCACCTCCCACGGCTGTTCCCTGCCGCCGCGGCCCAGTTCAAAGCAGCGGAGAAAATAGGGATACAGAGCGGCGGCACTGGCGTTGAAGGTGAAAATATCCATATCCCGGTGGCTGCCGGTGTTGGCCCGGTCGACCAGGCCCGGCTTGGGGGTGGTGGCCACCTCGTCCAGCAGGCTGCACACAGCCAGCGACGCGATGCGCTGGCCGTCGGCACGGGCGAAGTGCGCTTCCACGATGCCGCGGGCCGCCTTCTGCAGCTGATCCACCGAATGGAGCCGCCGCGCGGCGCAGTCCCGCCCCGGCGCGCCGCAGACGATGCAGCCCCGTGCCGCCGCCCGCCCGGCCGGCCGATCCAGCTTGACCCCCTCTGGCGTCAGCACGTCCATGTCAAAGAGCCGCCCCAGCGGACAGCCTTCCTCGATATCCATGCAGATCTTTTTCACAGCCTGTGGAGGGCGGTCGACCACATAAAAGGCCTGGCAGCCGGTAAAGGGCGTCCGTGCCGACCGATAGAGCACGCTGCCCCGGGGCAGGCGGTGGTCCAGCGCCGCCAGTCCCTCGCCGAAGGCGCGCACGATATCGGGCGCCGTTTTGACCGGGCCGGGGATATTGAGGGTGAAGCAGACCAGCGTTTTCCGGTACTGCGCCAGCAGCCGCTGCTGCTCGGCCGCGCGCTGCTCCCGGGCCGCCAGCATCTCCTCCAGCGTCACTTCCATAGGTTTGCCCCCTTTGCCCAATGCCCAAAATCGCAAGGCCGGTCCCGCCGGACCGGCCTGTCCTCTGATACTATACCAAAAACACCGTCAAAAGGCAATCTCCTCCCGGCCGAAAACCGCCCGATACAGCAGGTCGGCCGCCGCCGGAATACTGGCACTGTCCAGCGAGCCGAAGCCGATGACCAGCGCCGGCGGTCCCGCCGACAGCCCATGGCCGTAGCTGCCCAGGCCACGCACGGCCAGCCCCAGCGCCCGGGCGCGGGCTTCGATCCCGGCTTCGCTCCGGTCGGTGTCGGGCCGCAGCAGAAAGCTGAGGCCGGTGTGGGTATTTTCCGCCAAAGCCCGGGCGCCGAACACACGCCGGAGCTCCTCCAGCAGCCTGTCCCGCCGCTGGCGGTATTGCTTGCGCATCTTGTTCAGGCTGCGGCCGAAATGGCCCTCGTCGATATACCGGCAGAGGGTCTGCTGCTCGAACCGGGAGACCGTGCAGGAAAAAAAGCTGAAGCTGCGCCCGTATTCCTCCATCAGCGCCGGCGGCAGCACCATATAGGCCACCCGGATGGCCGGCGCGATGGTGCGGGAAAAGGTGCCGATATAAATGACCCTTTGGGGGTCCAGCACCTGCATACAGGGCATGGGCCGGCCGTCATAGCGGAATTCCGAGTCGTAATCGTCCTCGATGAGCCAGCGTCCCGGCCTTCCGGCCGCCCACTTGAGCAGCTCGGTGCGCCGGCCGGCCGGCGTTACCAGTCCGGTGGGGAACTGATGGCCGGGGGTGATATAGGCGAAATCGGCGCCGGCGGCCTGCAGTGCGTGGGGGTCCATACCCTGGACGTCCAGCGGCACGAACCGCACGTCGATGCCGCCCCGCGACAGGATCTGGTGGACCTTGGGATAGCCCGGGTCTTCCACGGCTGCCCGCTTGCCCTTCAGCAGATGGCAGAGCAGCCACAACAGATATTCCATGCCGGCGCCCACGACGATGCGGTCGGCCGGCGCCGAAAGGCCGCGCGCGTGGTGCAGATAGCTGGCAATGGCCTGCCGCAGGTCGGCGTCTCCCCGGGGATCGCCGTGGGCCAGCAGGTCGGGCCGGTTATACAGCGTCTCCTTAAAGAGTCGCGCCCAGGTGCGGAAGGGAAAAAGCGAAGCGTCGACCCCGCCTGTCAGCAGCGAGAGGGCCGCGGCCGCCGCCGGCTCGCCATTCTCCCCAGCGGTGCGCGCCGCTTCCGGCGCCGGCGGCGCCAGCTGCTCCAGATGGCAGACGACGAAGCCCGACCGGGGCCGCGCCTCCACAAAGCCCTCGGAGGCCAGCAGCTGATAGGCGCCGTCCACCGTGCTGAGGCTGACGCCCAGCAGATTGGCCGCCGTGCGCTTGCCGGGCAGGCGCTCGTTCTCCCGCAGCCGGCCGGCCGTGATCTCCCGGGCGATGTGATCGTGGAGCTGCAGATAGAGGGGCGTTTTGCTGCGGGGGTCCAGCGAGACCGAGATAAATTCCATAAACCGATCCTCCTCCGTCGGTAAACTGATCTCATCAAAAAATCATGATCTGGTTATTTTGATATATCCAGTTTCCGACTATAATCAGAATAAATCCATCAAGGCTTTCTGTCAAGCCGAAAGCCAATACAAAACAAAGAAGGAACCCGTTATGGAAAACAAGACATTCTCCACCCGGCGCATCGCGCTGATCGGCGTTTTATCGGCGCTGGTCTTCGCCGCCACCTATCTGCACATCGATATCCCCACGGCTCTGGGCAAGACCATGATCCACCTGGGCAACGTCGTCTGCCTGCTGGGCGGCCTGCTCTTTGGGCCTCTGACCGGCGGCCTGGCGGCCGGCATCGGTTCGGCCCTCTACGACCTGGTCGACCCCGCCTACGCTCCCGAAGCCTGGATCACCTTCATCAATAAATTCCTCATGGGCTTCGTAGCCGGTCTGGTCTGCAACATCGGCCGCGGCAAGGATCCCAAAACGGAAAAACTGTTCACGCTGATCGGCGGCGTCTGCGGTTCGGTCACCTACGTCATCCTCTACGTTTCCAAGACCATCATCGTCAATTATTTTATTAACAGCGGCGTATGGGAAACCGTGCTGGCTGTCGCCATCCAGAAGGGCACCGTTTCGCTGGTCAACGGCCTGATCGCCGTCTGCGTATCGGTCGTGCTGACACTGGCGCTGCGTCCGGCGCTGCGCAAGGCCCATATCTTCCAAAAGCTCTGATCCCTCTTTTCTTCCAATTCCCCGGCTCCGGCGCGGCGGCAGGCTGCGCCGGAGCCCTTTTTTCGTTGTTTTCCCCCGGGGAATCTGCTATAATCTGCATAAACGAGCAGCATTGGGGAAATTTGACCGCATACGGCCCACAAACGCGGAACGAGGGCTTTTTTACGGGTCACAGCCCATCCAGGGAGGTTTCTTATGGAGTTCAGCACTTTTTATGAGGAAATCGGCACGCCCTTCACCGGGCGTCGGCTGCGGCGGCTGCAGGCCTTTCTGCAGGCGGCCGGGCTGGATTATGACGATCAGATCGAATACTCTGTCTGTCTGACCGACCGGGAGGGCGCACTGGCTGCCACCGGCTCGCTCCATGGCAACGTCCTCAAATGCATCGCCGTCGACGCCCGATATCAGGGCTGCGGCCTTTCGGCCCGCATCATCACGGCGCTGCTCAACCGCGCGGCCGAACTGGGGCTGGATCATCTTTTTCTGTTCACCAAGCCCAAAAACCGGCAGATGTTCACCGACCTGGGCTTTTACGCCATTCTGGAAACAAAGGATATCCTGCTGATGGAAAACATCCGCGATGGCATCGGCCGCTATCTGCGCGGCCTTTCACGCCCTCAGGATCCCGGCATTGCCGGCGCCGTCGTAGCCAACTGCAACCCCTTCACCCTGGGGCACCGGTATCTCATCGAACAGGCCGCCGCCCAATGCGATACCCTGCATCTCTTTATCCTCTCGGAAGACCGCAGCGCCTTCCCCGCCGATGTCCGCTACCAGCTGGCCGCCCAAGGTACCGCCGATCTGCCCAATGTCTGGCTCCACCCCACTTCCGACTACCTCATCTCCTCGGCCCTTTTCCCCACCTATTTCATCAAGGACAAGGCCCGGGCGGCCGCGGCCAACTGCGAGCTGGACATCCGCCTTTTCGGCCAGTATTTCGCCAAAGAGCTGGGCATCACCCGGCGCTTTGTGGGCACCGAGCCCTTCTGTCCCGTCACCTCGGCCTATAACGACGCCCTGCGCGCCCTTCTGCCCGAATACGGTGTCCGGCTCATCGAGATCCCCCGCATGACCCACGGCGGCCTGGCCGTCAGCGCCTCCTTCGTGCGGCAGTGCATGGCAAAGGGCGACCTGGCTGCCCTGCGGCCGGTGGTGCCCGAAAGCACCTATGCCTATATCGCCAGTCCGGCAGGCCGGGCCCTCTGCGCCAGGCTGGCAGAAGAAGCATAACATCCCCATATCATACAGCGGCCTCTGGAAAGCTCCGGAGGCCGCTGAGACTGTCGAAAATCCACTTCGTTGGGTTTTTCGACAGATGGGGATCCCGGCCTGCGAGCCGGTTTCACCGTTTTTCTGCGGAAAAACGGCGGATTAAGGCATTTTTTCCCGGCACATGTCCGTGAAAAAACAATTCCATAGAAAAAAGTCCAGCCACGGCTGGACTTTTTCGACAAGCTGAACGGCCTCCGGAAAGCTCCGGAGGCCGTTTTTTATTCTGTGATCGAATCTATTCTTTGATGCCGAAATAGATCCACCGGCCGTCGATATCCTCAATGACGAACTCCCGGTTGTGATAATCGGTTTTGTGCAGCCGCTGGACGATGCGCACGCCCTTCTGCTCAAACTCATCCTGCAGCGCCTGCTGGTCCCGGACAATGACATAGGCGTCGCCGCCATAGCCGTATAACTCGCGGTTGGGGATGACCTTCTGCCCGTTGGACTGGGTGAGGATAAACTCCACATCGTCCCGGTAGAGACAGATGTGCTTTTCCTGCGCGTCGAGATAATCCACCCGCCGGAAGCCCAGCCTGGTTTGATAATAATCAGCGGTAGCGCGGATATCCGGCGTGGGGAATACGCAGAGAGAGGCATAAAGCTTCATATATGGCTCCTTTCGCACAGAGAACAGATAAAAAAGTCGCCGGAAAGATCTTCCGGCGACTTGGAAAAAGCGTTTATTTCTTGACAGGCTTGACGTACTTTTCGAACCACTCGCAGATCTCGGTCAGACGGGTGATGCGGTTTTCTGGCTTGCCGCTGCGCGACAGCTCGTGATTCTCGCCGTGGAACAGGACGACCTTGGAGTCGACGCCGTTCAGCTTGAGGGCCGAGAACATCTGCAGCGCGTCGCTCATCCAGCAGCGGTAGTCCTCATCCGACTGGATGAACAGCGTGGGGGTCTTGGCCAGATGGCCGTTCTTCAGCGGGGAGGTGTTCCACACGGTGTCAAAGCCGTGCCAGGGATCGGTGGCCAGCTGAGACATATTGTGGTTGTAGCCGATGTCGGTGGTCAGCGACTTGGTCAGATAGTTGGAGATGGAGCGCTGGGAGGCGGCTGCCGCATAACGGTCGGTGTGACCGATCATCCAGTTGCACATGAAGCCGCCGTAGGAACCGCCGCAGATGCCGACACGCTTTTCGTCGATATCGGAATAACGGCGCAGCACCTCATCGGTGAAGTCCATAAAGTCGTTGAAATCGATGCCGCCCAGGTTGCCGGTCATGGCAGCAAACTCCGAGCCGCGGCCGTCGGACCCGCGGGGGTTGGTCCAGAAGACGAAGTAGCCCATGTTGGCCAGGATCTGCATCTCGTGATGGAAAACGCTGCCGAAGATGGCCTTGGGGCCGCCGTGCATTTCCAGAATGGCGGGATACTTCTTGCCGGGCTTGTAGCCCACGGGCTTCAGCACCCAGCCGTCCAGCTCGACGCCGTCGCGGTCCTTGAAGGTGAAGTATTCGGGATCGACCACCGAGTGGGTGTCCTTATATTCCTTGTTGAAGGTGGTGACGCGCTTCTCCTCGCCGGTCTCCAGGTCGTAGGAATAGATCTCGATGAGGTCGCGGCCGCGCATGGCGGTCATCAGCACCTTGCCGTTGGCAATGTCAAAGGCGTTGATGGAGCCTTCGGTGCCGATGACGGTTTCCTGGGAGCCGTCGTCATTGAGGACGACCAGATGGCTGCTGCCCCAGACCGACTTGGTCATGTACAGACGGCCGTTATAGAACTTCTTGTTCTGGCCGCCGCCCAGGTTGCAGTCGGTGCCCACAGCGCCGCCCGGCTCGGCATCGGCCCAGACTTCCATAGGCTCCCACTCGCCGCTCTCCACGTCCAGCGTGCAGAAGCGGGAGTTCTTGCCGTTGTATTCCATGTCGTTGATGGTGAAGAAGGCCTTGTCATTGCCCATGAAGCAGGGCGCGCCGACAGCGTACTTATCCTGCTTGACGATGGTGCGTGTCTTGCCGGTCTCCACATCATAGAGGAACAGAGCGCCCTCGCGTGTCGACATATTCTCGTATGTCGTGCCGGTGAAGAGGATCTTCTTCTTGTCGGGCGACACGGCGGCGCCGGCCACGTTGGTGTATTTTTTGGAGATCTGCTTATATTTGCCGGTCTTGGTATCAAAGATGACCAGGCTGTTTCTGAGCTTGTTGCGGACACCCTGGCCGTTGAACCAGAAATAGATCTCGTCAAAAACCAGCAGGTCGCGGCCGTCCATGGCCTCGTCGTCGGGGCGTTCTTCCTTGCCCTCACAGTGCTTGATGATGGCCAGAAGGAACTTGCCGTCGCCCAGGTCTTCCATGGAAATGGCGCGCTCGGGGATGGAGAAGAAGGGGCTGGCCTCGCCGCCCTCACGGATGGACAGCTTGAAATAGTCGGTGGAAGGGGTTTTGGCGTCTTTGGCCTTATTGCGGCCGGAGGTAAAGACGATGGTGTCGTTGTCCAGCCACTTGGCGCCCTTTTCGTCGCCGCCGTAGGTCAGCGCGCTGGCTTCGCCCGTTTCCACATCCAGCATCCAGACATACGACTTGTAGCCGTTCTTCTTGGGGCAGGCTTTCTGTCTGGCAAAGATGGCATGCTTGCCGTCCGGCGAATAGCTGACGTCGGACAGGAAATTGAAATCATATAAATCCCGGTATGTGACCTTTTTCATGTTGAAATCTCCATTATATTGGTTTGCCCGCGGGCGCTGCGTCGGCCGCCGCGCCCGCGGCACAGATGGTTTTTATGCCTTTAAATATTTATCCATCCAGCCAACGATCTCCTGCAGGCGGCCGATGCGGTTATGGGGCTTGCCGCTGCGGGAAAGCTCGTGGTTTTCGCCGTGGAACAGGCACAGGCGGGCGTCGGTGCCGTTCTGCTTGAGGGCCGAGAACATCTGAATGGCGCCGCTCATCCAGCAGCGGTAGTCCTCGTCGGCCTGGATAAACAGCGTGGGCGTCTTGGCGTTGTGAGCGTACTTCAGAGGAGAGGTCTCCCACACCGTGTCGAAGCTCTCCCAGGGCGTTGCGCCCACCTGCTGCAGATCGTAGGTGGTGCCAATATCGGTGGCTGTCAGCTTGCAGACATAATTGGAGATGGACCGCTGGGAAGCCGCCGCCGCGTAGCGGTCGGTATGGCCGATCATCCAGTTGCACATGAAGCCGCCGTAAGAGCCGCCGCTGATGCCGACACGCTTTTCATCGATGTCGGGGCAGCGGGCCAGGACAACATCGGTGAACTCCATCAGATCCTCGTAATCCTTGGTGCCGAGGAACTTGGTGCTGTAGGCGAAATCCTCGCCGCGGCCGTCGGAGCCGCGGGGATTGGTGTAAAAGACGAAATACCCCTGGGCGGCAAAGATCTGCATCTCGTGGTGGAAAACGCTGCCGAAGATGGTCTTGGGGCCGCCGTGGATCTCCAGCACGGCCGGATACTTATGTCCCTTCAGGTAGCCCACGGGATAGAGCAGATAGCCGTCCAGCTCGACGCCGTCGCGGTTGGTAAAGGTAAAATGCTCGGGCTCGGCGATCTCGTGACTGTCGGCATAGGCTTGATTGAAGGCGGTCAGCCGCGTTTCCTCACCGGTTTCCAGATCAATGGAATAGATCTCGTTCAGGTCGGTGCCGCGCATGGCCACGGCAAAGGCCCTGCCGCCGGCCAGGTCGAAGCTGTTGACCGAGCCGGGGCGGCCGCAGACGGTGCGGTCCTCGCCGGTTTTGAGATCCATGACGCACAGGTGGCTGTCGCCCCAGACGGCGCGTGTCATATAGAGCTTGCCGTCCCGCACCTTCTTGTTCTGGCCGCCGCCGTAGTTGACGTCGGTGCCCGAAGCGCCGCCGATCTCGGCGTCGACGAAGGGCAGATCCCGCCGCTCACCGGTGTGCACGTCAAAGACGTGGAAGCGGGAGTTGCGGCCCGACCAGGCGAAATCGTTGATGGCGGCAAAGAGCTCGCCGTCGCCGTTCCAGGCGATGGCGCCCACCACCGACTGGCCCTGCCGCACCAGGGTGCATGTCTTGCCGGTTTTGCAGTCATAGACATACAGACCGGTCTTGTTGACCACCTTGCTTGTATAGGAAGCACCGGTGAAGGCGATCTTCTGCCGGTCGGGCGACACGGCGTAAGCCGCCAGATTGAAATACTGGCCGGTGACCTGTTTATATTTCTTCTTCCGGGCGTCGTAGACGATGAGGCTGTTTCTGAGCTTATTGCGGATGCCCTGGCCGTTGAACCAGAAGTAGACCTCGTCAAAGACCAGCAGGTCGCGGCCGTCCATAGCCTCGTCGTCGGGGCGCTCCTCCGCGCCCTCGCAGTGCTTGATGATGACGCCGGCATACCGGTCCTGTCCCAGGGGCTCCAGTGCCGTCACCCGCTCGGGAATGGTAAAGAGGGGCTGGGCCTCGCCGCCGCCCGTCACCGACAGGCGGAAGAAAGCCGTGCCCTTTTCCCCGCTTCGGGGGGCGGTAAAGAGAATATGCTCGTTATCCAGCCATTGGACGCCCCGTTCGCTGCCGCCGAAGGTCAGCTGGCTGTGGGCGCCGGTGGCCGTATCCATCAGCCAGAGGCAGGAGCGATAGCCGTTCTTCTCTTTGTCGGCCTGGTGACGGGAAAAGACCAGCCGGCTGCCGTCGGGCGAAGCCGTGACATCGGACAGGAAGCTGAAGGAATAGAGATCCTCAAAAGTGACTTTTTTCATAACGAATCTCCGTTATATGGATTTTATTCTGTCTCCGCGCCTGCCGGGCCAAAGCCCGGCAGGACGCGGCGTATGTGTGTGCTTAGCCCTTCAGGTGCTGATCCATCCAGCCGACGATCTCTTCCATGCGGCGGATACGGTTGCGGGGCTTGCCGCCTCTCGACAGCTCGTGGTTCTCGCCCTTGAACAGGCACAGGCGGGACTCGACGCCGTGCATCTTGAGGGCGGTGAACATGCTCAGACCTTCGACCATCCAGCAGCGGTAGTCCTGATCGGAATGGATGAACAGGGTGGGTGTGGTGGCCTTGTCGGCATACTTGAGGGGCGAATGCCACCACAGCTTCTCGGCGTCTTCGCGGGTGGTGGTGCCCATCTGGTTGGGGGTGAAGAAATAGCCGATGTCGGTGGTGTGCTCAAAGGCGATCCAGTTGGCGATGGAGCGCTGGGAGGCCGCCGCCTTGAAGCGATCCGTGTGACCGATGATCCAGTTGGTCATAAAGCCGCCGTAGCTGCCGCCGGTGACGCCGAAGTTCTTCTCGTCGGCATCGGGATAGAGGCGCAGCATCTCATCGCAGAACTCCATCAGGTTGTCGTATTCCACCGTGCCGTACTTGCCGGTGATATAGCCGAACTCGTTGCCGCGGCCGTCGGAACCGCGGGGGTTGCAGAAGAAGACGAAATAGCCGGCGTTGGCCCACATCTGCATCTCGTGATGATAGATGTTGCCGAAGACCGTGCGGGGACCGCCGTGGATGTGCAGGATGGCGGGATACTTCTTGCCCGGCTCATAGCCCACGGGCTTCATGGCCCAGCCGTGGATCTCAAAGCCGTCGGAAGCCGTGAAGGTGTGATATTCGGGGGTGACGACGCTGTGGGTCTCGGTGAATTCATCGTTGAAGTGGGTCAGCTGATTGCCCTTGGCGCAATACAGCTCGCCCAGCTTGTTGCCGTACATGCCGGCGAAGATGACCTTGCCGTCCTTGACGTCGAAGTTGTCCACCGAGCCGATCTCGGCATAGACATCCTCGATCTTGCCGGTGCGGTCGATGACGCGCAGATAGGCGCTGTCGTCAACAGTTGTGATGAAGTAGGCCTTGTCGCCCTCCACCTTGAAGCCGCGGCCGCCGCCGATGCGGGCGTCGGAGCCGACGGAGGAGGCGCCGATGGAGGCTTCGTAATCGGCCAGCTTCTGGAATTTCTTGCTCTTGATATCAACGGTGTAGAAGTCGCAGTACTGCTCGCTGCCATACTGCTTGCCGTCGGTGGCGGCGACCACCAGGGTCTCCTCGTCGAAGAAGCCGACGGCGCCGGTCTTCATCTTGTCGGGCTTGAGGACGCAGGTGGTGCGCTTGGTCTTGAGGTCGTAGACATAGATGCCCGACATTCTGTGGCGCAGGCCTTCCCACTCGCCGCCCTTGATGACGATCTTGCCGTAAGCGGCGCTGGCCATATCGACGTCGAACAGCTCGTCGGTGATGGCCTTGGTCTCGCCGGTTTGGCTGTTGTAGATATACAGGCGGTTGCGCTTCTTGTTGATGACGCCGCGGCCGTTGCCCCAGAAGGGCAGCTCGTCAAAGACGTCGTAGGCCGGCTTGGTATAGGTCTCCAGCGCCTTGGCCTTTTCCTCGTCGGTTTTGCCTTCCAGCTCGGGATAGTTGTTGTCGTAAACCGAGGTCAGCATATACAGGCCGTCGCCGATGTTGGTCAGGCCGCCGGTGCGCACCGGCAGATTGAAGGCGTGCAGCGCCTCGCCGCCTTCGGGCGAGATCTCATAAAAGGCGGTGACATTCTCGCCCTTCTCCAGCTGCTTTTTGACCTTGGGGCATCTGGGCGCGGCAAACAGAAGGGTGCCTTTATCGGTCCAGCAGTATGCCTTGGCGTCGCCGCCGTTGGTCAGCTGACGGACCTTGCCGGTCTCGGTCTCCAGCAGGTGGATGTCGGCCTTGTAATCGTTGCTGGCCTTGTTGGCATAGGAAACGATAAAGGCGACATACTTACCGTCGGGAGAAAAACCCGGGTTGCTTACGAATTTGAACTGCAAAAAGCTGTCGACTGCAATCTTTTTCATAATAAACTCCTTATTAAAAATATTTACTTTCTTTGCTATAATTCTCCCCCAAGTTGTGCAGTTTGTCAATAACCAAATTGACTTTTTCGGCGACTTTCGACCCCGTTCAGACGGGCAGCAGCTCCAGCAGCGCCTGGGTGGCCGGCGTGCTGCGGGGGCGCAGCGTAAAGATGCCGACGCTGCGCCGGGGCAGATTCTGGACGGTGTCCACCCGCACGACGCGGCCGCTTTCCAGCGCCTTTCTGGAAAACTCCTCCACCACGCAGGCAATGCCGAAATTGGCGGCGGCAAAGTCCAAAAGCAGGTCGTGGGAGCCCAGCTCGATGCCCGGCCGGAGAATGATGCCGTGCTCGCTGAAGCAATTGTCTATAAACCGCCGGGAGCTGGATTTGCTCTCCAGCAGGATCAGGGGATGATGGGCCAGCGTCTGAAAATCTATGGGCTGGGTCACGCGGCGGGCGGCGTATTCCGGACCGGCCACAAAGCAGTCCTGAATGGGGATCTCCCCCACCAGATACACCCCCGAACGCTCGATGGGCATATTGGCCATGGCCAGATCGATGCGGCCGCTGCGCAGAAGATCGATGGCCTCCCGGCTGACGCCGTTGAAGATGCGCAGCTCGACCCGTGGATGCAGCTGGCTGAACCGTTCCAGCGCCGGCAGCAGCAGATGGCGGGAGATGGTGTCGCCCACGCCGATGCGCAGCTCGCCGCCCTCCAGATCGTGGATCCGGCCCAGCTCGCTGTTGGCCTCCTCGAACAAGGCCAGGGCGCTGCCCACATATTTGAGCAGGACCTCCCCCTCCTGGGTCAGCTCGACGCCCCTCTTGCCGCGGATGAAGAGCTCCACCCCCAGCGCGCTCTCCAGTCCGCGCACCGCCTGGCTGACGGCGCTCTGGGTCAGAAACAGCTCCTCGGCGCCGGCCGTGAAGCTGCCGCATATGGCGACTTTATAGAATATTCTGTACTGCTCCAGTTTAACATCCATTTCCTTCCACTCCATTAGCCGAATTAATAGTTGGCATTAAAAAGATTAATTTTACTAATGCGAACACCTGTAGTATACTGATCATGCAGAAAAAAATCAACCGGTTTTTTGGAAACCACCCAATCAACCCACACTCTCCTTCAATAATAATAAGAAAGACGCCTTTTACGGGAGGGCGTCTTTCTTATTTGTCTGCCAAAACCGCCGCGCTGATTTTTCGGCAGGAGAGCACTTCTTCACGATCCACGATCCATCACGCAAAAAAGCCGCCGCTCGTATACGAGCGGCGGCTTTGATTGATTCTTTGCACTGCGATCAATAGGCGATGCCGAAAACGACCATCTTCTTAGCCGGACGTCCGCAGACGGGGCAGACCTCGCCCACCTTCTCCTGCTGGAAGGGGATGCATCTGGAAGGCATGCCGGTCTCCTCCTTGATGACCTCCTCGCAGTGACGGTCGCCGCACCACATGGCCTTGACGAAACGGGGACGGTCGGCAATGGCGGCCTTCATCTCGTCCAGCGTCGTGGCCGTGACGATGTTGCCCTCCAGGTTGTCCTTGGCCTTCTGATAGATGGCGGCGGCAAAATCGTCCAGCATCTGGGGGATAACGCTTTCCAGCGCGTCCAGGCTGACGGGGGTCTTTTCGCGGTTGTCGCGGCGGACCAGCACGCAGCTGTTGTTCTCGATGTCGCGGGGGCCGATCTCCAGACGGAGGGGCACACCCTTCATCTCGTATTCGGCATACTTCCAGCCGGGGCTCTGCTCGGAATCATCCAGCTTGACGCGGATGCCGGCGGCCTTGAGGCGGGCGGCCAGCTCGGCGGCCTTATCCAGCACGCCGGGCTTGTGCATGGCCACCGGAACGATGACCACCTGGATGGGCGCGACGGCGGGAGGCAGCACCAGGCCGGAATTGTCGCCGTGGGTCATGATGATGCCGCCGATCAGACGGGTGGAAATGCCCCAGGAGGTCTGGTAAACGTAAGAGAGCTTGTTGTTCTTGTCGGCAAACTGGATGCCGAAGGCGCGGGCAAAGCCGTCGCCGAAATAGTGAGAGGTGCCGCTCTGCAGGGCCTTGCCGTCGTGCATCATGGCCTCGATGGTATAGGTGTCCTCGGCGCCGGCAAAGCGCTCCTTCTCGGTCTTCTGGCCCTTGATGACGGGGATGCAGAGATACTCGCGGCACAGCTTTTCATAGGCGTCCAGCTGCTGCAGGGTCTCCTGCCGGGCCTCTTCCTCGGTGGCATGGATGGTATGGCCCTCCTGCCACCAGAACTCGCGGGTGCGCAGGAAGGGACGGGTGGTCTTTTCCCAGCGCACGACGCTGCACCACTGGTTGTACAGCTTGGGCAGGTCACGCCAGGACTGGACGATATGGGCGTAATGCTCGCAGAACAGGGTCTCGGAGGTGGGACGGACGCACAGGCGCTCCTCCAGCTTCTCGCTGCCGCCGTGGGTGACCCAGGCGACCTCGGGGGCAAAGCCCTCCACGTGATCCTTTTCCTTCTGCAGCAGGGATTCGGGAATAAAAATAGGCATGGCCACGTTTTCGTGACCGGTCTCTTTGATCATGCCGTCAAAAATACGCTGGATGTTCTCCCAGATCGCGTAACCGTAGGGCCGGAGGATGGTGCAGCCCTTGACGCTGGAATAATCGACCAGCTCAGCCTTTTTGACGATGTCGGTGTACCACTGGGCAAAATCATCCTCCATGGAGGTGATCGCCTGGACAAGCTTCTTGTCGTCCGCCATGAGTTCAATACCTCGTTTCATAAAATAACGGAATAACCGCCCCGCCGGCGCCGGCCGGAAAAAGGGCTTTACAGTGAAACAGGCGGCATTTTGGATCAAAATGCCGCCTGTCAGTGCTTAAACGATTAAAATACCGCGAGAACAAAGGTCAGCACCAGGAAAATGCCGGCCGAATATTCGGTGATCTTTTCCAGCTTGGCATCCAGCGCACGTGCCTTATTCTTGCCGAAGAATGTCTCAGCGGCGCCGCCGATCTCGCCCAGACCCTGGGCCTTGCCCGACTGCATCAGCACCGAAAGGATCAGCGCCAGACAAACGACGACCTGGAAAACGGTCAGAACCAATCTTACTGTCTCTCCCATGAGATAAAACCTCCGTTTATATAGACTGCTCTCTTTGCAAAATCAGCATCATTCATTCTATCACATCAGAGACAGTTTGGCAAGATGCAATTTCGCCGGCAGGCGCCGCAAAAGGCGGCTTTTCAGGCCTTTCTGGCGATGGCGCGCTTGGCGGCCGCTTCGATCTCGGCAGCCGTCAGGTTATAGGCTTCCCGCAGGAAGGCTTCGGTGCCCACCTGGCCGAACTGATCGTGTACGCCCACCATCTCCACGGGAACGGGATGATTCTTGGCCAGCGACGCGGCCACGGCCGACCCCAGGCCGCCCACTGTATTGTGGTTTTCGGCTGTGACAAAGCAGCCGCACTTGTCGGCGTAAAGGCGCAGGGCCTCGTCGTCGATGGGCTTCCAGGTGAAGGTGTTGAGGACGGCGGCGGAGATGCCCTGGGCCTCCAGGCTCTGGGCGGCCTTGAGCGCCTCGGCCACCATGATGCCCGACGCGGCGATGCACACGTCGGTGCCATCGCGCAGCAGGGCCGCCTTGCCCATCTCGAAGGTCGAGCCGGGCTCAAAGACACCGACGGCCGTCTTTCTGTACAGACGGATGTAATAGACGCCGTAGGCGTTCTGCAGCTGGCGCACCAGCCACTCGAACTGCACCGAGTCGGTAGGCTCCAGCAGGGTGATCTCGGGCACGGCCATCAGCGCGCCCATGTCCTCAAAGGGCATATGGGTACCGCCGTTGTAAGCGGCCACGACGCCGGGGTCCGAGCCGATGATGCGGACGTTGAGCTTGGCGTAGGCTGCCGAGATGAAGATCTGGTCCAGGCAGCGGCGGGTGGCGAAGGGGCCGAAAGAATGGACGAAGGGCACCATGCCGGCGGCCGACATGCCGGCGGCCACGCCGATCATGTTGCTCTCCTGGATGCCGCAGTCGATGGCGCGGTCGGGATAGGCCTTAAAGAAGGGCTTGACGCCCGAGGAACCGACCAGGTCGGCGTCCAGCACGCAGATCCTGGGATCGTGCTCGGCAAGCTCCATCAGCGTATTGCAGTAGACCTTGCGCATTTCCACCTGTTCTTTTTCAAAAACCGATTTGACTGTATAGCTGCTCATTGATAAATCCCCCTTATGCCTGTCTTGCCTGCGCGAGCACCTGCTCGGCGTGTTCGATGCTGGGCGCGATCTGCTCGGCGGTGAAGGCGATGTGATGGCAGGGGAACATGCCCTCCGCCAGCAGGCAGCCGTGGCCCTTGACCGTGTCCAGAATGATGACCGAGGGCTTGCCCTTTTCCGCCTTGGCGGCCTCGACGGCTTCCTTGACGGCGTCGACGTTGTGGCCGTCGACCTTCTGAACGTGCCAGCCGAAGGCCTTGAACTTATCGACCATGTCGCCCATGTACATGACGTCGTCGGTGCTGCCGTCCAGCTGCTGCTTGTTGAGGTCGACGAACGCCGTCAGGTTGTCCAGCTTGTAATGGGCGGCGAACATGGCGGCCTCCCACACCTGGCCTTCGTTGCATTCGCCGTCGCCTAGCATGAGATAGGTGCGGCTGTCGCGGCCCATCATGCGGTCGCCCAGCGCCAGGCCGCAGGCCGTCGAGGCGCCCTGGCCCAGCGAGCCGGTGGTCATGTCAACGCCGGGGGTCTTGAGCCGGTCGCAGTGGCTGGGCAGAATGGTGCCGCCCTGGTTGAGGGTCAGCAGCTCCTCCTTGGGGAAATACCCCTTGAGGGCCAGCGTCGCGTAAAGGGCCGGGCCGGCATGGCCCTTGGACAGAACGAACTTGTCCCGTTCGGCCCACTGGGGATTTTTGGGATCGATGCGCATCTCGCCGCCGTAGAGAACGGCCAGCGTTTCAATGATCGACATGGCGCCGCCCACATGGCCAAAGCCGAGATGGGCGAATTCTTTTAAGGCTTCCACACGGATCTCTTCGGCGAAAACCCTGATTTCCTTGTTTTTCTCCATAGCTTACACCTGCCAGTTTTATTTTTTGCGTCATATTCCTTTGCCTGCACGCGCGGCGGAGCTGCCGCCGCCCATACCTGCTTTCAGTATAAATGAAAATGTCGAAATTGGCAACAGGAAAAACCGCCGCGCCCCGGCGGAAACCCATGGAAACAGGGCAGAATTCTATCTGACCTGACCTATCGGTCACCCGCAACGCCGACATCGATTACGGCAGCGACGAGGACTTCCCCGATCTGCGGAGCAAAATGAGCCCCTGCTCCGCCTGATCGACGACGAGATCCGCCGCGGCCGACCGGATGACCCGCAGCCAGCGCCGGCGCATCGAGGTCAGCTGTCCCATCGAAGATCCCGATATCCGCCGCTGGCTGTGCAGCTATCTCGACATCCTGCTGGCCGATACCCGCAAGGCGCGGCTGATGACGCCCATGGGCACCTATGTCAAAAAGGCCTCCGGCGACGGGCAGGAGATCCTCCACCACAGAAAACGCTCCACAGCCTGTGGAGCGTTTTTTCTGTGCCGCGGCTTGCTTTTTGGCCCGGCTGCGATTATGATAGGATGTGCAAACGATTTGAAAGGACGTGATCTTTTTGCTGGAAACCGTCTTTCTGGGCGGTGTGTCGGCCATCTCCGCGCTGCTGCAGTCGGTCACCGGCTTCGGCTTCGGCATCGTCATGATGGCCGTCATGCCCCTCTTTCTGCCCATGCAGAATGCCCTGTCCATCTCCACCATCCTGTCGGGTACCCTCAACGCCGTCATTCTCACCCGCTGCTGGCGGGATATCCACTGGAAGCAGCTCTGGCTGCCGGTCGTCTTCTGCCTGTGCGGCTCCAGCCTGGGCACCTTCCTCATGGCCTCCAATCCCTCGCCCGTCTACAAGCGGCTGCTGGGGATCTTTCTCATCCTGCTGGCCATCTGGCTCTACTTCTTCAGCGACCGGGTGCGCATCCGCCCCACGCTGTACAGCGCCGGCATCGCCGGCATCGTTTCCGGGCTGTGCGGCGGCCTGTTTTCGGTCAACGGTCCCCCGATGGTGCTTTATTTCATCTCGGTTCTGGAAGACAAGAAAACCTATCTGGCTACCATCCAGTGCTATTTTCTCATCAACAACATCTACCTGCTCATCGTCCGCGCCATCGGCGGGCTGATCCCCCAGGGCATCGCCCTGTCGGCCCTTTGGGGGCTGGGCGGCCTGCTCATCGGCAGCACGCTGGGCGGCCGGATCTTCAGCCGTCTGGACGGCGCCCGCCTCAAGAAGTTCGTCTACCTCTTTATGGCCCTCTCCGGCGCCTGGATCGCCATTCACGGCTGAGGCAGCGGTACACAGAGCAAAAAAGCGCTCCCTCTACGGGGAGCGCTTTTTTTACGGTTTACTCGGCTTTGGAGAACTTCTCCTTGGGCATGCGGCAGAGGGGGCAGCGGTAATCGGCGGGAACGTCTGCCCAGGCTGTGCCGGGGGCGACGCCATGCTCCGGGTCGCCCTGGGCCGGGTCGTAGGTGTAGCCGCAGATGTCACAGACATAGCGCTCTCCGGCCGGTGCGGGCGCCTCGGCCGGCGCTTCGGCAGCCACGCACAGACCCATGGAAGCGGCGATGGCGTCGGCCATGGCTTCCAGCTGCGCATCCTGGCCATCGCCCAGCGCCGAGTGGAGCGACAGGCCCGGCTCCAGCACGGTCATGTTCTTCATGGCGGCCAGGCCCTCACGGATCAGCTTGCCCGACACCGGCGCCCAGCTGCCATTTTCGATGACGGCCACTGTGCGGCCCTGCATATTGTGGGTGCGCAGGTCGTGCAGCAGCACCTCCATGGGCGTAAAGAGGCCGTTGTTGTAGGTCGAAGAAGCCAGCACCACATGGCTGTACCGGAAGATCTCGGCCAGCACGGTGGAGACCGGCGTGCGGGACAGGTCGTACAAACGGATATTCTTGACGCCGCGCTCGCCCAGCAGGAAAGCCAGCTGCTCGGCCGCCGCTTCTGTGTGGCCGTAGATGGAGGCGCAGGCGACAACGACGCCCTGCTCCTCGGGGGTATAACCGGCCCACAGCAGGTATTTTTCAATAAAGCTGCCCAGATCCTGCCGCCAGATAGGGCCGTGGAGAGGGCAGAGCATGGCAATATCCAGTCCGGCCGCCTTATTCAGCAGCGCCTTGACCTGGGGGCCGTATTTGCCGACGATGTTGGTGTAGTAAATGCGGGCGGCCTCCCAGTCAAAGGGAGTCTGGTCGGCAAAGAGCAGGCCGTCCAGCGTACCGAAGGTGCCGAAGGCGTCGGCGGAATAGAGGATGCGGTCGTGCTCCTCATAGGTGACCATGGCTTCGGGCCAGTGAACCATGGGCGCCATATAGAAGCGGAAGGTGTGATCGCCGGTGCAGAGGCTGTCGCCCTCCTTGATGATGCGGAAGCGCCGCTGTACGTCTTCACCGAAGAACTGGCCGGCCATAGCCGCCGTCTTGGCGTTGCCGATCAGCTGGACATTGGGATATTTCTTCGCCGTGCGGGCCAGCAGCGCGCAGTGGTCCGGTTCCATGTGATTGACGATGATATAGTCCAGCTCCCGGCCTTCCAGCACGGTCTCCAGCTTTTCCAGGAACAGATCGCCCAGATCGGCGTCGATGGTATCCAGCAGGACGGTCTCCCGGTCGAGCACCACATAGGCGTTACAGGAATAGCCCTGGGGCACAGGATAAATATTTTCAAACAACGGCTGCCGGCGCTCGTTGGCGCCGATCCAGTAAACATTCTCTGCGATCTTTCCGATTTTCTGCATATCGCGCATCCTTTCTCTTTGGTCGTCTTTATTTGGTCGTATCCTTCATGCGGGCAGAGCCGCCTCTTCTTTATGTCCGCCGGCTTTACAGCAGCCGGTCGCCGATGGACCGCAGGCGCTCCAGCATTTCCCGCACGCCATGGCTGCCGCGCACTGGCGGGCGGACTGTCTGCGTCTGCCCGGCCGCGGGATAATCCGCCATCTCGATCCGGGTCTCACCGTCTTCGGCTTCCTCCCCGCCCTCTTCGGCTCCGGGCGCCGGCTCATCTTCCGGCGCGGCGGCTTCTTCCGCCTGCTCCGGGTCTGTTCCGGCGGGCTCGGCCGCCGTCTGCAGATCGGCTGCCGCCTGTACGGCTGGTTCCGCGTCTTCCGCCAGGACGCCTTCCCGCTCCTCGGCCTCTAAGATCTCCTGCGCCAGGCTGGAAAGCTCCCTGGATATTTCAATGAATCTCGACTTGAAGGCGTCGAACAGCTCCTGCGCGCTGCGGCGCGGCCGCGTATCCGGCGCCAAACGGCCGACATTGTCCTGCTCCATCTCGTTCACCTGTGCCAGCAAACGGCGGTTATGGGTGCGCAGGCTCTCGTTCTCGGCAAGCAGATCATCCCGCTCGGCCAGCGCGCTTTCCAGCGCCCGGGCATCGGCCGTCTGCCGGGCACGCAGCTCTTCCGCGGCTTCTTCCAGCTGGCCGAAGGCCTGTTCCGCACCCAGGGCCCGTTCCAGCAGCTCTGCCTTCTCGGATTCCAGCCCGGCCTTCTCGGATTCCAGCCCGGCTTTCTCGGATTCCAGTCTGGCTTTTTCATCCGTCCACGCGGTTCTGGCCTCCTCCAGCGCTTCCACCTGAGCCTCCAGCTCACCGATCCGGTCGGCAGTCATCATGCGCTCGGCCGCTATCTGTCCGCGGGCTGTTTCCAGCGCCTGCCGGGCCTCCTTTTCCTGCGTCCGCAGCGCTGCCTGGGCTTCCTCGACCCGTGCATCCTTCTCCTGCACGAGCTTCTCTATATAGTCGATAACGTCTTTTTTATGGAACCCCATGGGGGCGCTTCTGAACATTCCGGCCATGATCCACCTCTATATTTTTTGTCAAAAAGTTTTGTGGGCAATTTCTATTATATTCGGTGGATTTACCATTTACAAGTCTTAAATTCCGTGCTATAATTCTTTCTACAGGCTGGCAGGGATCCTTGCCGCTGTCCTGTTTTAAAACCAAATATGCGCCCGTAGCTCAGCTGGATAGAGTGTCACTTTCACCCCACAAAATCTTCGATTTCGCGGGGACCCCGATGGATCGTTAAATCAAACCGGCGTTGCCGGTTTTCTTCGCCGCATAAGCGGCGTGGTCGGAGTCTGACACCGGATCCTCTGCTTCGCTCCAGGTGCGTACAGCAAAATCAAATATGCGCCCGTAGCTCAGCTGGATAGAGTGTCAGACTCCGACTCTGAAGGTCGTGCGTTCGAATCGCATCGGGCGTACCAAAGCGGCAGATTTCTCAGGAAATCTGCCGCTTTTTCATGCTTCAAATAATAACTGCAAAAAAGACGCCCGCAGGCGTCTTTTTTGCAAAACTTTTTAGTCCTTTACAGAAATATCATAGCCGAACCACTTGACGGCCAATTCAGTCAGAGTGCCATCTTCGTGCATCTCCTCCAGAGCGGCGTCGACCTTATAAGCAATAAAGTTATCACTTTTCTGCCCTTTGCCGACTCTGCATCATTTCTTCCTATCAAATCAGAGGGTTTTTAAGTCTCCATAAAAAGTACAGCTTTCAGCCGTTCAATTTTGAACGGTTTGCTTATTGACAGACGGCCGGAAGGGTTTTATACTTAATTCGTTCAAAAACGAACTATGTGGAGGAAGAGAAATGAATCAGCCGGGCTTTGTACATGTTGGCAGTTTTTTCGACAGCGTGCGCAAAATTCAGAAACGCTACCGGGATCACCTGTCGCCGATCTGCAAAAAATGGAAGCTGACGCAAAACGAGCTGGATATCCTGCTGTTTCTCTGCAACAACCCGCAATACGACCGGGCGGCCGACATCGTTGAGCACCGCGGCATCGCCAAATCCCATGTTTCCCTGTCGGTGAAGGATCTGGAGCACCGGAAGCTGCTGGAACGGCGCTTTGAGCCTGCCGACCGCCGCACATCCCATCTGGAGCTGACCGCCAGGGGACGCGCCATCACCGAAGAGGGCCGTCAGGCGCAGCTGCGCTTTTTTTCCGAGATCTACGCCGGCATTTCGCCGGAAGACTTCGCCACATGGCGAGAGATCATGCAGAAGATCCGGAAAAATCTCGAAGGCACGGAAGTAAAATGAAATCCATGGTACATGCTATACCATGTACCATGCTATGCAATGAGATCTGCAAAGAAAGGAGTTCTTTTTATGTCAGACAAAACAACCCAGGACATGGGGACCGGCAGCGTCCGTAAGCTCATGGTGCGCATGGCCGTTCCCGCCGTCCTGGCACAGGTCATCAACCTGTTATATAACATTGTCGACCGCATCTACATCGGCCATGTTCCGGAGATCGGCGGCCTGGCGCTGACCGGCGTCGGCCTTTTTACGCCCATTCTGATGCTGCTGACCGCCTTCGCCATGCTGGCGGGCGCCGGCGGCGCGCCGCTGGCCTCCATCGCCATGGGCCGCGGGGACCGGGAGAAGGCCGAACAGATCATGGGCAACTGCTTCACCGTGCTTCTGCTGCTTGCAGCCCTGCTGACGGTGGTCTTCTACTGTGCCTCTCCCACGCTGCTGCGCCTCTTCGGCGCCTCCGACGCCACCCTGCCCTATGCCGTGCAGTACGGGCGCGTCTATGTCCTGGGCAGCGTTTTCGTGCTGATCGTCATGGGCATGAATACTTTCATCACCACCCAGGGCTTTGCCAAGACCAGCATGCTGACCACGGTCATCGGCGCCGCCATCAATATCGTCCTCGACCCCATCTTCATCTTTGTCCTGGGCCTGGGCGTCACCGGCGCGGCGCTGGCCACCATTCTGAGCCAGGCCGTCAGCGCCCTCTGGATCCTGCGGTTCCTCACCGGGAAAAAGACCGTGCTGAAGCTGCAGCCTCGCTGCATGAAGCTGGACCCCGACGTCATCCTGCCCTGCCTGGGCCTGGGCGTTTCCAGTTTCGTCATGGTCTCCACAGAGAGCATCCTCTCGGTCAGCTTCACCTCCTCTCTGGCGCGCTACGGCGGCGACGTGGCCGTGGGCGCCATGACCGTGCTGACCTCCATCAACCAGCTGGTGACCATGCCGCTCTCCGGCATCTGCCAGGGCGGCCAGCCCCTCATCAGCTTCAATTACGGCGCCAAAAAGCTGGACCGTGTCAAAGAGGCCTTTCTGTGCCAGTTCGGCACCTGCGTCGCCTATACGATCCTTTTCTGGCTCCTGCTGATGGCCGCGCCCGGTTTCTTCGCAGGCATCTTCACCAGCGACACGGCTCTGGTGGAATACACCGCCTGGGCGCTGCGGATCTTTTTGGCCGGCGCCTTCTCGGTTGGCTTCCAGATCAGCTGCCAGCAGGCCTTTATGGCCTTGGGCCAGGCAAAGATCTGCCTGTTTATGGCCTGCCTGCGAAAGCTGATCCTGCTCATTCCCCTGATCTTCATTCTGCCGCATTTCTTCGCCGACCGGGCGATGGCCGTATTCCTGGCCGAACCCATATCAGATATCCTGGCCGCCGCCATCACCACAGCAGCCTTTTTCCTCTTCTTCCGCAAGCTGCTGAAAAACGGCCGGGCCGCCCAATCGTCGTAAATTCAGCCGCATCTGTTCAGATGCGGCTTTTCCTTTGGCGCCGGCGGGTGTATAATCATCTCAGGCAAGGCCGCTTCCTGCTGGCCTTCTGAAAAAACAACAAAAGGAGCTGTGACCATGAAGATCGGAGCCATCACCGTGGGCCAGTCGCCCCGGGTCGACGTGACGGCCGATATCCTGCCCCTGTGGCAGGGCAAAGCCGAGCTGCTGGAAGCCGGCGCGCTGGACGCGCTGACCTATGAAGAGATCCTGGAGCTTGGCCCGGAACGGGCCGACGACCACGTCCTGGTCTCCCGCCTGCGGGACGGCCGGGAGGTCACCTTTGCCGAGCGCCGCATCCTGCCCCACCTGCAGGGCTGCATCGACCGGCTGGAGGCCCAGGGCGTATCCCTCATCGTCTTTTTCTGCACCGGCGAATTCCCCGCCAATTTCCGCCACAAGGTGCCCATCCTCTACCCCAGCGATGTGCTGCTGCGGCTGGTGCCGGTCCTCTGCGGCGGCAGCCCCATCGCTGTCCTCACCCCTTCCCAGCTCCAGCTGGAGCAGATCCGTGTCAAGTGGGAGCGCCATGTGCCAAGAGCCGCCGTCTTTTACGCCTCTCCCTACGGCGACCCCGCCGCCCTCGACCGGGTGTGCGCCCGGCTCCGGGAGGCCGAGGGCGACCTGGTGGTGCTCGACTGCATCGGCTATACCCAGGCCATGAAGCGCCGCATCGCCGCCGCCACCGGCAAGCAGGTCATTCTGGCCCGCACCCTGCTGGCCCGGGTGGTCGATGAGCTGCTGGATACATGATCTCCTCTGCATATAATCTTGCGCCGCAGACGGAAATATTGTAGAATAAAGTATATATCCGCATTTTTTGACCCGGAAAAAGAATATACGAAATACGGAGGCGTTTTCCATGAATCCCAATGAAAAATACGCGTCGCCGCTGTCGTCCAGATACGCCAGCGACGAGATGCAGTACCTCTTCTCCCCCCAGTTCAAATTCTCCACCTGGCGCCGGCTGTGGATCGCCCTGGCCGAGGCCGAGCAGGAGCTGGGCCTGGACATCACCGACGAGCAGCTGGACGAGATGCGCGCCCACATCGACGACATCGATTTTGAAAAGGCTGCCGCCTACGAAAAGAAGCTGCGCCACGATGTCATGGCTCACGTCCACACCTACGGAGAATGCTGCCCCAAGGCCATGCCCATCATCCATCTGGGCGCCACCTCCTGCTATGTGGGTGATAACACCGACATCATCATCATGCGTGAAGCCCTCAAGCTGGTCAAGGGCCGCCTGATCAAGGTCCTGCGTGTGCTGGCCGATTTTGCCGAGCAGTATAAGGACCAGCCTACCCTGGCCTTTACCCATTTCCAGCCGGCCCAGCCCACCTCGGTGGGCAAGCGCGCCACCCTGTGGATCAATGACCTGATGCTCGACCTGGAAGAGCTGGAAACGGTGGAAAAAGCCATCCTGCCTCTGGGCTCCAAAGGCACCACCGGCACCCAGGCCAGCTTCCTGGAGCTCTTTGACGGCGATTACGAAAAGGTCCGCCAGATCGACCTGCGCATCGCCCAGAAGATGGGCTTCGAGAAGGCCGTGCCCGTTTCCGGCCAGACCTATTCCCGCAAGGTGGACAGCCGCGTCCTCGATCTGCTGTCCCACATCGCCCAGAGCGCCCATAAGTTCTCCAACGACATCCGTCTGCTGGCCCACCTCAAGGAAGTGGAGGAGCCCTTCGAGAAGAACCAGATCGGCTCGTCGGCCATGGCCTACAAGCGCAACCCCATGCGCAGCGAGCGCATCGCCTCCCTCTCCCGCTATGTCATCGTCACCTCCCAGAACGCCGCCATCACGGCTGCCACCCAGTGGTTCGAGCGCACCCTGGACGACAGCGCCAACAAGCGCATCTCGGTGGCTGAGAGCTTTTTGGCCATCGACGCCGTCCTCAGCCTCTACGCCAACGTGGCCGGCGGCCTGGTGGTCTATCCCAAGGTCATTGAAAAGCGCCTGCTGCAGGAGCTGCCCTTCATGGCTACTGAAAATATCATGATGGACGCCGTCAAGCGCGGCGGCGACCGGCAGGAGCTGCACGAGTTGATCCGCCAGCACTCGATGGCGGCCGGCTATGCTGTCAAGATGGAGGGCAGGGAAAACGACCTTCTCGACCGCATCGCCGCCGACGAACATTTCGGCGTCACCCGGCAGGAGCTGGAAGCCGTCATGGATCCCAAAAACTATATCGGCTGCGCCGCCCTGCAGACGGCCGATTATCTGGAAAACATCGTCCGTCCGACGCTGGCCAGATATGCCGACGTGGACGCCGCCGAGAACGAGATCAAGGTCTGATCTCCCCCCTTTGTTTGCACCGATCCCCCGTATGAATATCATACGGGGGATTTTTCACGTTATGCCCCGCCGGCAGGCCGGCGTTCACCGCGCTTCTTTCAGCAGATCTTCCGGCGCGACCCCGAAAAGCTTTGCCAGCGCCGTCAGATTTGCGTGCTGGGGTCGGCCGTACCCGTTTCCCTTAGTTAAAGATATTGTTGGGTATCTCAAGATGTGTCATTCGATT
>CAMEZQ010000009.1 GCA_945947915.1 uncultured Clostridia bacterium
CCGTACTTATATGTATCACGGCGCCGAACACAAAACCATCTTCTGCTATGAAAAGGGGCTGGAGCTGACGGTGGAGAACGTGCGCCGCCAGAGCCGGTTCCATCCGCGGTGCGGCACCAGCTTTCTGTTTGTCGTCGTGCTGATCAGCACATTGGTCATGTCGGTCTTCACCTGGAACACCGTCTGGATGCGCCTGCTGCTGCGTCTGGCCATGCTGCCGGTCATCATCGGCATCAGCTACGAGATCAACCGGTCCGTCGGCCGCATGGACAACACCCTTTCCAGGATCCTGACGGCGCCCGGACTGTTCATGCAGCGCTTTACAACGGTCGAGCCGGAGGACGGCATGATCGAAGTGGCCATCGCGGCGATCCAGCGCGTCATTCCCGAAGGAGAGGATGAAGACCGGTGGTAACGACCGTCAACGATGCTTATCTGGATATCCGGCAGAAGCTGCGGCGCGCCGAGATCGCCGGCAGCGATATCGAGGCGCGGGAGCTGATCTGCAAGGCGCTGGAGATCGACGCCGACCGGTTTTACGCCAAGCGCGGAGAGTATCTTTTCGACAATAAAATCAGCCAGTTAAAAGAGCTTGTGGCGCTGCGCCTCTCGGGCGTTCCGCTGCAGCACATCACCGGCCGGTGGGAGTTTTACGGGCTGGACTTCAAGGTGACGCCGGACACGCTGATCCCCCGGGCCGACACTGAAACGCTGGTCGACGCGGCGCTGGCCTTTGTCAATACACGGCAGAAGGTGCGGGTGCTCGACCTTTGCTGCGGCACCGGCTGCGTCGGCATCGCCGTGGCGCGGTTTGCCCACAGTCCCATCAGCGGCCTGCTGGCCGATATTTCGCCGGCGGCGCTGGCTGTGGCCCGGGAGAACGCCGTCCGCAACCGCGTCAGCGGCCGGATGGGCGTGGCGGAGTGCGACGCGCGGCAGCCCTGCCCGGAGGTTTTCGGCAGCTTTGACCTGATCGTCTGCAATCCGCCCTATATCCCTTCGGGAGAGATCGATGGGCTGGATATCGAGGTGCGCCGGGAACCTCACCTGGCGCTGGACGGCGGCCCCGACGGCCTGGATTTTTACCGTGCCGTCTGCCGCAACTTCAAGGCGGTCGTGCGGGAAGGCGGTGCTTTGATGTTTGAAGTGGGCCTGGCACAGCACGAAGCGGTGCAGAAGATCCTGCTGGACGCGGGGTTTGAGGACATCGCCGTCTTTAAGGACCTCACCGGCATCGAGCGTGTGGTCTGCGGCACGGCGCCTTATGAATATGAAATGGAAATCCATGCGGAACTGCCGGAGATATCCAATGACTGTCCGGAAAATTGTACAGAAAATGAAGAAAAACGAACAAATGTTGTGAATGACGCAGACTTGTGATAAAATATCCGTAGAAGGATGCGGCAGCACATGCGGCCGCAGGCTCCGATATATGAATAAATACAGGAATATATGAGGTGGAAATATGGATAAGAAAAAGGCATTGGAAACGGCACTGCAGCAGCTGGATAAGCAGTATGGCAAAGGCACCGTCATGCGTCTGGGCGAAACGGCGGCATTGAACGTCGAAGCCATTTCGACCGGTTCGCTGTCCCTCGATGTGGCGCTGGGCATCGGCGGCGTACCCAAAGGCAGGATCATTGAGATCTACGGCCCCGAAAGCTCGGGTAAAACCACCATTGCCCTGCATATCATCGCTTCGGCACAGAAGGCGGGCGGTGAAGCGGCCTTTATCGACGCGGAGCACGCGCTCGACCCCGTGTATGCCAAGGCGCTGGGCGTCGATACCGACAGCCTGCTGGTCTCCCAGCCGGATAACGGCGAGCAAGCGCTGGAGATCGCCGAAGCGCTGGTGCGTTCCGGCGCCATCGACGTGCTGGTGGTCGACTCGGTGGCCGCCCTGGTCCCCAAGGCCGAGATCGAGGGAGATATGGGCGACAGCTTCGTGGGCCTGCACGCCCGGCTGATGTCCCAGGCGCTGCGCAAGCTGACCGGCGCTATTTCCAAATCCAATTGCGTCGTCGTCTTTATCAACCAGCTGCGCGAAAAGATCGGCGTCATGTACGGCAATCCCGAAGTGACCACCGGCGGCCGCGCCCTTAAGTTCTATTCGACGGTCCGCATCGAGATCCGCCGCATCGAGCATCTGAAAAACGGCTCGGTCCTGATGGGCAGCCGCACTCGCGCCAAGGTGGTCAAGAACAAGATCGCGCCGCCCTTCAAGGAGGCTGAGTTCGATATCATGTACGGCGAAGGCATCTCCAAGGTGGGCGAGCTGGTCGATGTGGGCGTCAAGCTGGGCTTTGTGCAGAAGGCCGGCGCCTGGTTCTATATGGGCGAGACCCGTTTGGGCCAGGGCCGCGACGCCGCCAAACAGTATTTTAAAGAACATACCGATGAGGCCGACGACCTGGAGCGCCGCATCAAGGAAAAGCTGCTGAGCAAGGAAGAAAAGCCGGCCGGCAAGGAAGCTGCCGAAAAGGCGGAAGCACCGGCGCCCGCTCCCAAGGCGGAAGCGGAAAAAAAGAACCGGGGCGGCGTTGAGATCTTTGCCGACGATTTTGAGGACGACGAGGCCTGATGCCGATGCAGCTGAACGCGCCGGAGGAAGAGCGCAGGAAAAAGGCACTGGCCGTGGCGGCCAATGTGCTGACCTATAAAAACCGCAGCGCCGCCGCCCTGCACGACCGCCTGCTGGAAAAGGGGATAGAGGAAGAGGATGCGGCTTACGCTGTGGCGCGGCTGATCGAGCTGGGCTTTCTCAACGACGAAACCTACGGCAGGCAGGTGGTCGAACAGTGCCGCGCCAAGGGCTGGGGCAGGATCCGTATCGCGCAGGAGCTGAAGAAAAAGCAGCTGGAGCCCGAGCTGGCCGAAAGGCTGCTGGAGGATTTTGAGCCGGATACGGAAAAGATGCGCAGGCTGATCGACGCGCGGCTGAAAGGCGATCCCGCGCCCGACCGGGCGGCTGTCAAAAAAGCGGCCGACAGTCTGGCCCGCAGAGGGTTTACCTGGGCACAGATCCGGCAGGCGCTCAGCGATTATACAGAGCAGTTGGAGGAAATGGAACCGTGACAGAAAAAATATTTTTGATCTCGCTGGGATGTGCGAAGAATCTCGTCAATTCAGAGCAGATGCTGGCGATCCTGGACAAGGAAGGCTATGAGATCGTCGACAGCCCTGAGGCGTGCGACGTTGCCATCGTCAACACCTGCGGCTTTATCGATTCGGCCAAAAGCGAAGCCATCGAGGTCATTCTGAAGCTGGCGGCGCTCAAGCAGGAGGGGGTCATCCGCGGCCTCATCGTTACAGGCTGCCTGACCGAGCGCTATAAAAAAGAGTTTCTGCAGGAGCTGCCCGAAGTCGACGCCGCGCTGGGCACCGGCAGCTACAACGATATTGCCGAGGCGGTCCGCGCCGTGCTGGACGGCCGCAGCGGCGGCACCTGGTATAAGCCCAGCGGCGTCTGTGATTTTTCGGGCGACCGCCATCTGCTGACGCCCGGCTATTACGCCTATCTGCGCATCGCCGAGGGCTGTGACAACCGCTGTTCCTACTGCGTTATTCCGTATATCCGCGGCCCCTATCGCAGCCGCACGATGGAGAGCCTCATTGAGGAGGCCAAAAAGCTGGCCGCGTCCGGCGTCAAGGAGCTGCTGGTCATAGCCCAGGACATCACGCGCTACGGCATCGACCTGTACGGCGAGCGCTGTCTTTATAAGCTGCTGGAGGAGCTGTGCAGGATCGACGGCATTGAATGGATCCGTCTGCACTATATGTATCCCGATGAGATCGACGACCGGCTGCTGGAGACCATCCGCGACAACGATAAGATCCTCAAGTATTTCGATCTGCCGCTGCAGCATATCAATGATAAGGTGCTGCGCGAGATGAACCGCCGCGGCTCGGGCGCTCTGATCCGTGAGCGCATCACCAAGATCCGCCAGATGATGCCCGAAAGCGTTTTCCGCACCAGCATGATCGTCGGCTTCCCCGGCGAGACCTGGGAGGAGTTTCAGGAACTTTATGATTTTCTTGCGGAATATAAGCTTGAAAGAGCCGGCTTTTTCTGTTATTCTCAAGAGGAAGGCGCGCCGTCGGCCAAGCGGACCGACCAGATCCCCGAGGAGATCAAGGAAGAACGCCGCAACCGCCTGTTCCTTCTGCAGGAGGAGATCATGGACGAATTTTCCGCCGGACTCATCGGACGCCGCCTGCGGATCCTCTGCTGCGGCCTGGACGAGAGCGGCCGGCAGTACGGCCGGTCCTATATGGATTCCGTCGACGTTGACGGCGTAGTGTTCTTCGAAGATGAAACGATTAAGGAAGGCGAGTTCGTGACTGTGCAGATCGTTGACGCTGTTGCCAGCGAGCTTTACGGCGAAGTCGTCCGGGAGGATTGATTATGACTACAGCCAACATGATTACATTGGGAAGGATCGCTTTGATCCCTGTCTTTATGTACTGCGCCATCTCTGACGGTGCGCAGGGCAACTGGGCGGCGCTGGCGATTTTTGCATTTGCCAGTCTGACCGACGGTATCGATGGATATATCGCCCGAAAATATAATCAGATCACCGATTTCGGCAAGCTGGTCGACCCGCTGGCCGATAAGCTGCTGGTCATGTCGGCGCTTTTGATCCTGCTCGAGCAGGGAGTTCTGCCTTCCTGGGCATGTATCCTGATCCTGGCGCGTGAGTTCATGGTGTCCTCCCTGCGCAGCATCGCCGCCTCCAAGGGCGTCGTGCTGGCCGCTTCCAAGTGGGGCAAGATCAAGACCTGCTCCCAGCTGATCTGCGTTATGTATCTGCTGGCGGGTCTGGACGATATCCTGCTGTTCGGCCGGTTTTCCCTGCAGAACGTGCTGATCTGCATCATGGTTTTCTTCACGGTCTTTTCGGGATACGACTACCTCAAGCACAACTTCAATCTGATCAAAGACGGACTTGTCAAAGAGGAGAAATAAAATATGAAAGTCTTTAATACCCTGACACGCAAAAAGGAAGAATTCATTCCCATTGAAGAGGGCAAGGTCAGGATGTATTCCTGCGGCCCCACGGTGTATAACTATTTCCATATCGGCAACGCCCGTCCGTTCATCATGTTCGACCTGCTGCGCCGGTATCTGGAATACCGCGGCTATGAGGTGAAATTCGTGCAGAATTTCACCGATATTGACGATAAAGTCATCAAAAAAGCCAACGACGAAGGAACGACCTATGACCAGATCGCCGATCGGTATATCAAGGAGTATTTCGTCGATGCCAAGGGCCTGCACATCAAGCCGGCCACCGTGCATCCCAAAGCCACCGAGAATATCGACGAGATCGTTGACATCGTCAAGACTCTGGTCGACAAGGGCTACGCCTATGAGGCCCAGGGCGACGTGTATTTCCGCACCCACGCCTTTGCCGAATACGGCAAGCTGTCGCATCAGCCTCTGGAAGAGCTGGAGGCCGGCGCCCGCGTCGATGTGCGCGAGCATAAGGAAAACCCCATGGATTTCGCCCTCTGGAAGGCTTCCAAGCCGGGTGAGCCGTATTGGGAATCTCCCTGGGGCCAGGGCCGTCCCGGCTGGCACATCGAATGCTCGGCCATGGCCAGAAAGTATCTGGGCGAGACCATCGACATCCATTCGGGCGGCATCGACCTGTGCTTCCCCCACCATGAAAACGAGATCGCGCAGTCGGAGTGCGCCAACGGCAAGCCCTTTGCCCATTATTGGATGCACAACGCTTTCCTCAACGTCGACAATCAGAAGATGTCCAAATCGCTGGGCAATTTCTTCACGGTCCGCGACGCTGCCGCCGCTTACGGCTACGACGCCATCCGGTTCTTCATGATCTCGGCCCATTACCGCACCCCGGTCAATTATTCCCGGGAGTCGCTGGAAATGGCGCAGGCTTCGCTGGCGCGCATCAACACCACCTTTGCCAATCTGCGTTTCCTGATGCAGAACGGCGCGGCGGGCGAGATGACCGAAAAGGAATCGGCGTCGGCGGCCGGTTTTGCCGGATACAGGCAGAAATTCTGCGACGCTATGGACGACGACCTCAATTCGGCCGACGCCGTGGCCGTCATCTTTGAGCTGGTGCGCGAGATCAATACGGTCTGCGCCGAAAAAGATGTTACCCGCGCCTACGGCCAGGCGGCCTTTGATATTCTGAAAGAACTGTGCGGCGTGCTGGATATCGGCCAGATCGAGGAACCCGCCGGCAGCCTGGATCAGGAGATCGAAGAGCTGATCGCCCAGCGCCAGGCGGCCAGAAAGGCGAAGAATTTTGCCGAGGCCGACCGCATCCGCGATGACCTCAAGGCCAGAGGCATTCTGCTGGAGGACACCCCCCAGGGCGTCAAGTGGAGCCGTGCCTGATCAATAAGCATTGTCGCTTTGTGCGCCCATTGCATATCCTGCTTATGGAGGGATGCCAATGGGCGCAAAGCTTATTCTGACTATGTTCTGCCTGCTGGCCGCCGGTGTCGTGCTTTGGCTGCTGGCCCACCTGCTTGTGTGGGCAGCGGTACGCGGCCGTCATGCCTGGCTGGGCAAACGGATCGAAAAATACTACGCGCGGATGGTGAACGAACGTGCAGAAACAAACGACGCAGACGATACAGATCACGGGACGGATCGATTCGATCATTTTCCGCAGTGAAGAGACCGGTTATGTGGTGGCCCGGGCCGCGCTGGATGACGGCGATGAGATCGTGATCACCGGGACCATGCCGTTTCTGGGCGCCGGTGAACAGATCTCGGCACAGGGCGTTTATACGAATCATCCCAAGCACGGGCCGCAGTTTGCGGTTTCGTCCTATACCCGTGAAATGCCCACCAGCGTGTCGGGCATTTATGAATATCTGGCTTCGGGCACCATCAAGGGCATTGGAGCCAAAACAGCGCGCGCCATCGTGACGGCCTTTGGCGCCGAAACCTTTGATGTCCTGGCCAACACGCCGGAGGAACTCACCCGCATCCGCGGCATTTCCCAGCCCAAGGCCCGGGAGATGGGGGAGAGCTTCCGCCGGCTCAATACCATGAAGATGATCATGGATTTCCTGGCGCGGTATAAGCTGCCGCCCCATATTTCGGCCGCGCTTTTCCGGGTGTATGGGACGGCATCGCTGGAACTGCTCAAAAGCAATCCCTACGTCTTGTGCGAAAAGGGCTTCGACGTGGATTTTTACGAGATCGACCGGGTGGCGGCCGATATGGGTTTTTCCAAAGACTGCCTGGAACGGCTGGAAGCCGGGCTGCTGTATGAATTATCCTTCAACGCCGAAAACGGCCATGCCTTTATTCCCGAAGACAAGCTGATCGAAGCCACGGCCAGCCTTTGCGAGATCGACGAGGCACTGCTCTTTGAGCCGCTGGAGGACCTACTGGAAAAGCGCAGGATCATTCAGGATGTCGTCAAGAGCCACGACGTCTGTTATCTGGATTACCTGTACCGCTGCGAAACTTTTATTGCCGACGAGGTGCGCCGGCTGCAGGCCATGCAGGTCGTGCCGCCGTCCAATCTCGACCGGCTGATCGCCCGCACCGAACAGACCCACGGCATTCAATACGGCGATGGGCAGAAAGCCGCCGTGCGCATGTGTTTTGAAAACGGCCTGTCGCTGCTGACCGGCGGCCCCGGCACCGGCAAGACGACGACGCTTCTGTGTATTCTGGAGCTGCTGGAGGCCAACGGCCTGCGCTTTATGCTGGCCGCGCCCACCGGCCGGGCCGCCAAGCGGATGAGCGAGCTGAGCGGCCGGGAGGCCCGCACGCTGCACCGGATGCTGGAATCGGTCTTCGACGCCAACCAGGGCACGGTGGCTTTCCGGCGCGACCGCAATAACCCGCTGGACACCGATGTCATCATTGTGGACGAGGCGTCCATGCTCGATCTGATGCTGGCTTCATCGCTGCTGGACGCCATGAAGCCCCGCGCCCGGCTCATTCTGATCGGCGACGCCGACCAGCTTCCGCCCATGGGCCCCGGCAGCTTTTTTTCCGAGCTCCTGGGCTGTCCGGATATCGCCAAAACCCGCCTGACCGAGATCTTCCGGCAGGCGCAGGACAGCGATATCGTCGTCAACTCCCACCGGATCAACCGCGGTGAAATGCCGCAGCTGATGAAAAACGACAGGGATTTCTATTTTGCCCGGGCGCGTTCGGCGGAATCGACGGCTTCGGCCGTGCTGACGCTGATCTGCGAACGTATCCCGCTGAAATTCGGCATTCAGCCGGAGGACGTGCAGGTCATCTGTCCTTCCAGGCAGCTGGCCTGCGGTACGACGGCCCTCAACGCCCTGCTGCAGCAGCGGCTCAATCCGCCGGCGCCCGATAAAGGCGAGGTGGCCTTCGGCAGCGTGATCTTCCGCACGGGAGACAGGGTCATGCAGATCAAAAACAATTACGATCTGCTGTGGCGGCGGCTGGACGCGGCCGAGGTCGGCACCGGCGTGTTCAACGGCGATACCGGCGTCATCGTACATATCGACCCGGCGGCCCGGGTGCTGGTGGTGCGGTACGACGACCGGGAGGCCGATTATACGTTTGACGAGATCAATCAGCTGGAGCACGCCTACGCCATCACGGTCCATAAATCCCAGGGCAGCGAATATCCGGCGGTGGTCATGCCGATCTTCACGGCGCCCCAGCGGCTGCTGACTCGCAGTATGCTCTATACAGCCGTCACCCGCGCCAAGAAGCTGCTGGTCATTGCCGGCAGGGAAGACGTGGTGGCCCGTATGGTGGAGACCAACCGCAAAAACCGCCGGTTTTCGGCCCTCAAGCTGCGCATCACCGGCGCCGTGGGCGGCGATGTCTGAGCGCGGTGTGCGGTGGTGGATCGACTGGGCCCTGGACCTGCTCTATCCGCCCAAATGCACTTTCTGCCACCGGCTGCTGGAACCAGATGAACGGGAGGGACGGATCTGCCGGCGCTGCCGGGCAGCGCTGGAGATACAGCAGGATCCGCTTCGGGGCGAGTTTTTCAACCGCGGCGTTTATTGCTTCCCCTACCGGGGCTATGTGCGTAAATCGATCCACCGGTTCAAATTCGGCGGACGCAAGGAATACGCAGCCGTTTACGCGGGGCTGCTGCTGGAACGCATCCGGGAGGATCGGGAGATCTGCGGAGCCGATCTGATTACCCATGTGCCGACCAATCGGCAGAATCTCCGCCGGCGCGGCTACGATCATGCCGCTCTGCTGGCCGGACATTTGGCCGGGGAACTGGGCATCCCGGCGGTGACCTGCCTGCGCAGGACACGCAAAACCAAAGCCATGTATGGGCTGCGGCCTCATGAGCGCCGGGCCAATATTCTGGGCGCTATTGAAATTTGCTGTCCGGCGGAACAAATTGCCGGAAAAACAGTCATATTGACAGACGATATTTTTACCACCGGTGCGACGGCGGGAGAATGCAGCCGTGTGCTGCGCATGGCCGGCGCTGGAAAAGTCTTTGTTCTGACGGTTGCCAAGACAGAGAAATCATATTAAAATAGAACTGTTGAAATATCGTGGGAGATTGGATATAATATGGGAAGTAACTTTTTAAAGAAAATGCGAGGTGCGTTTATGTCTACCGGAGATATCGGAATAGATCTCGGCACTGCGTCGGTGTTGGTTTTTGTCAAGGGCAAGGGGATCGCCCTCAACGAACCGTCGGTGGTGGCCGTCGATAAAATGACAGGAAAAATTCTGGCTGTGGGCGCCGATGCCCAGAGCATGCTGGGCAGAACGCCTGGCAACATCGTTGCCGTCCGTCCGCTGCGGGAGGGCGTCATTTCGGATTACGACATGACTGAAAAGATGATCCGCGAGTTTATCAAAAAGGTTCTGGGGTTCCGTCTGTTCAAGCCCAACGTCATCATCTGCATCCCCAGTGTGATCACGGAGGTGGAAGAGCGTGCCGTCATCGACGCCGGCATCCAGGCGGGCGCCAAGAAGGTCTTTCTGATCGAAGAGCCCGTCGCCGCGGCCATCGGCGCCGGCATCGATATTGCCAAGCCCAACGGCAATATGATCGTGGATATAGGCGGCGGCACCACGGATATCGCCGTCATTTCGCTGGGCGGCATCGTGGAATCGACCTCCATCAAAGTGGCCGGCGACAAGTTTGACGAAGCCATCATCAAATACATCCGCCGCAAGCATAACGTGCTGATCGGTGAACGCACGGCCGAGGAGATGAAGATCAACATCGGCTGCGTCTATCCGCGTCCGGAAGACAAGACGATGGAGGTCAAGGGCCGCTGCCTGATGACCGGCCTGCCGCGCACCTTTACCGTCTCTTCTTCGGAGATGATCGAGGCTTTCGAGGAGGTCACGGTCAAGATCCTGGAAGCCGTACATTCGGTGCTGGAGCGCACGGCGCCCGAGCTGGTGGGCGATATCGCCACCAACGGCATCGTCATGACCGGCGGCGGCAGCCTGATCTACGGCTTCGACAAGCTGATCGAGGCCAAGACGGGCATTGCCACCCGCGTGGCCGACGACGCTATCTCCTGCGTTGCCTACGGCACCGGCAAGTCGCTGGACAGCATCAACGCCATGCAGGACGGTACGATGAATCTGTCGAGAAAGCGGCAGATGCTTTAAAAGTCCGGCCGCAGAGCCCGGGCTGGATCAGAATGGAAACGCCCGAACATATCAGAATGTTCGGGCGTTTTTGATATTGCGCACAGGTGCCGGCACAGCTTCGGCAGTCCGTTTTCGCTCACGGACGGATCGGCAGGACCACAAAGGGGGAGAGCACGATCAGTAAATACGATCTTTTATGGAATTATATACAGAACAGCGGCAAAAGCACGGTTCAGCTGACCTTTGAAGAGATCCGGGCTGTCACGGGATTTCCCGTGGATCACGCTTTTCTGAGATATAAAAAGGAGCTTGCGGAATATGGATATCAGGTCGGCAAAATATCCATGAAAGAACAGACGGTCGTTTTCAGCAGGCTCGACGGATAAAATGCGATTGGCCGGGCAGTGCCTGCTTTTGGGAAAAGGAGGATATATTGGATCGCTATTGCGCAGAGCCGTTGGAAATGATGGAAGGACGCCGCGTCGGCGCTCGCCTGGGCTGGGCCCTCGTCGTGCTGGCCCTGGTCAGCAACGGGGTCCAGGTGCTTCTGGCCCTATGGATCGCCGGATACCGGCCGGCGCTGGCCGCTTCGCCCTGGTGTACGGCGGGGCTGATCGCCGTGGGGTTTTACGGCTGCGGTCTCCCGGCTTTCGGCGCGATGGTGCGCCGGCTGCCCAAAGCGCCGGTGCAGGCGCGCGGGAAGCTGACCGCGGGCCAGGTTTTTCACTGCTGGCTGCTCTGTATGTTCCTGGCCTATTTGTGCAGCATGCTGGGCACGGCGCTCAGTGCGCTGGCTGACAGCTGGATGGGGACCAGCAGCAGCAACCCGGTGGAGGAGCTGATCTCCATGTCCGGCATGCTGCCGACCCTGCTTGCCGCCGGGATCTGCTCGCCCATCGTCGAGGAGTATATATTCCGCGGGCTTCTGCTGCGGCGGACGCTGGTCTTTGGCGAGAAGGCAGCCTGCTGTTTTACAGCCGCGGCCTTCGGTCTGATGCACATGAACCTGTATCAGTTTTTCTATGCGTTTGCCATCGGCCTGGTATTGGCCCGGGTGGCCGTTTATACCGGATCGATCCGGACGGGGATCCTGCTGCATATCGGCATCAATTTGAGCGGCTCGGTGCTCATGCCCCTTTTGGAGGGACTGCCGGAGATCGGGATGTGGCTGGTAACGGCCTTTTTCCTGGGGATCCTGCTGTTTGGCGGCAGGCTTTGTTTTCGCTGGCGGCGTCTGCTGTTTTCCTTCGCGCCGCCGGAGGAAGGGGCAGGGGAAAGCGGCCTCCGGGCCGTGCAGCTGTGGTGCAATTCCGGCACGGTCGCTTACTTGCTGGTGTGCATCGCCGGATTCTTATATGCAGCTTTGGCTGTTTGAAAAATAAACCCCGCCGCGTCTGTTTTCAGGCGCGGCGGGGTTTTTATTTTTGGGTGGTCAAGCTTTATTCGCAGCGGACCTTTTCGGCCAGAATGTCGTAGACTTTATAAACATCGCCGGCGCCCATGGTGAAGATCAGATCACCCGGCCGGGCATTGACACGGATAAAATCGGCGGCAGCCTCCAGAGAAGACACGCAGATGGATCCCTTGATCATGCTGGACAGCTTTTGCGAGGTGATCCCGGAGAAATTGGTCTCCCGGGCGGCAAAGATCTCGGTGAGGACGCAGAGGTCACAATGGCTCAGGGCGTCGGCGAACTCGTTGAGCAGCGACACCGTGCGGGAATATGTATGGGGCTGGAAGATGCAGATGGTGCGGCTGGGCTTCATATCGGCCGCCGCCTTCAGCGTGGCTTCGATCTCGCTGGGATGGTGGGCGTAATCGTCGAAAATACGGGCGCCGTTGTAAGTGCCGCGGTATTCAAAGCGCCGGCCGACGCCGTGATATTCCTCAATGCCTTTTTTGAAGGCTTCGTGGCTGACGCCCAGCAGATCGGCAACGATGGCGGCGGCAACGGCATTGCGGGCGTTGTGCATGCCGGGAACGTTCATGTCCAGACGGGTCAGCAGCTGACCGTTGTGGAGGATATCGAAGCTGTAAAAGCCGTTATGGGAAACGATGTTGTCCATATAGTAATCGGCTTCGGGTGTCGTGCCGAAGGTGATCACGCGGCGGTTGATATCCTTGACAGCCTTGACCGTATTGAGGTCATCCAGGCAGGCGATGACAACGCCGGTGTCTTCGGGGACAAGATAGGCAAATTTGGTAAAGGAAGCGATGATATCGTCGGTATCGCTGAAAAAGTCCAGATGATCCCGGTCGATGTTGAGGATGACGGCGATGGTCGGTGTAAAGCTCAGAAAAGAGTTTTTGTATTCGCAGGCTTCGGCGATGAAGAGCTCGTCGGAACCGATGCGCAGGCTTCCGCCGATATTGCTCAGATTGCCGCCCACCATAACGGTGGGATCACATCCGGCGCTCTGTGTAAAGGTGGCGATCATGGATGTCGTGGAGGTCTTGCCGTGGGTGCCGGCGACGCAGACCGACTGTTTGTAGCGGCTCATCAGCATGCCCCAGGCAGCAGCCCGCTCCAGAATGGGCGTGCCGCGCTTTTTGGCGCCGACGATGTCGGGGTTGTTGTCGAGAACGGCCGCCGTGCGGATGACCAGCGCGGCGCCCTTGGTATTTTCAACGTCATGTCCTTGGGTAAAGCGGATCCCCATCTGCTCAAATTCTTCCAGATAGGGGGAAGGGTCGCGGTCGGAGCCCTGCACGCGGGCGCCCATGCTGCACAGTTCCTTGGCCAGCGCGCGCATGGAAACGCCGTTGATGCCGCAGATGTGGATGAGCTGACGGGAGTCGATGATCTTTTTGAATTCTGTATAAGTCATAATGATTTTCACCAGCCATATCAAATCTTTTATAATTTATTATATTACATCCGGGGCCAAAGATAAAGTACAAAAAATATAAATCAGACGGTCAAAAAGCGTTTTTCGGAATAAGCTGTAATATATCATTGTGAGGAGTGTGATCGACCCTATGAATTTTGCTGTGATCGGCGGCGACCGGCGCATGGACTATGCCGCGGCCGCCCTGGCGCATGCCGGCCATGTGCAGGTCGACCGGCCGGAGCAGGCCCAAATGGTCCTGCTGCCCATGCCGCTGACCGCCGACGGCGTGCATATCCATGGTACGGAAGAAACGCTGCCGGCGCTGATGGCATCGCTGCCGCGGCAGACGGCGGTCTTTGGCGGCGGCCCATATCCGGGGGTCCGCAATTATGCCGCCGACGAGGTCCTCTGCCTGCGCAACGCCGCGCTGACGGCAGAGGGTGCGCTGGCCGCCGCCGTAGAGGGAAGTCCCCGGGCCATTCGCGGCAGCCGGTGTCTGATCCTGGGCGGCGGGCGCATCGGTATGTGCCTTTGCGGCCTGCTGGCGGCCATGGGCGCCAGCGTCACGCTGTTTGCACGCCGGGCGGTCCAGCGGGAACAGGCCGTGCTGCGGGGCGCCGAAGCCGTGGATGCCGGCGGCCTGGGCCAGGCGCTGCGGCAGAGCAGCTTTATTTTCAATACCATACCGGCACGGACGGCGCAGTGGGACGATCTGTTTGCCGTCCCGGCGGAGACTCTCTGGATCGAATTGGCTTCCAGTCCCTTCGGCATTCCGCCCGAGGCCGTGGGCCGGCTGGCGTTTCAGCATCGGCTGGCCAGCGGACTGCCGGGCCGGCTGTCGCCCAAAGCCGCGGGGGAGATCCTGGCCGATACGGTGCTGCGTATGATGGCGGCGCCGGGAGAGCATGGCCAGCCGGATTCCGGGGAAAGACAGGACATACAGAACGGGGAGGGCACATATGCTGCAGAATAAAAAACTCGGCCTTGTCATAACGGGCTCTTTTTGCACTTTCAGCGCCGTTTTGCCGGTGTTGGAGGACCTGTGCAGGGAAAATGAAGTCACCGTCGTCATGTCGGAAACGGCATACAGCACCGATACGCGGTTTTGGAAGATCGAAGACTATAAGAACCGCCTGCGTGAGATTACCGGTCACGGGATCATTCACACCGTCCGGGACGCCGAGCCCATCGGCCCCAGGCAGATGTTCGACGCCCAGCTGGTGGCGCCCTGTACGGGGAACACCCTGGCCAAGCTCAACTGGGGCATCACCGATACGGCCGCCGTCATGGCGGCCAAGGCCCATCTCCGCAACGGCAGGCCTCTGATCCTGGCCGTATCCACCAACGACGCGCTGGGCGCCGCCGGTCAGAATATCGGTATGCTGCTCAATAAGCGCAATATTTATTTTGTGCCCTTCCGGCAGGATGACAGCGGCAAAAAGCCGCGGTCGATGGTGGCCGATCTTTCTCTTTGCGCCCAGGCCGTTGAAGCGGCGCTGGAAGGGCGGCAGCTGCAGCCCCTGATCCAGGCGCCTGTGTGCTGAGAGTTAGCTTCGGCAAACTTTATCGTTTACACTGGCAAAAAAATTTGCTAAAATAAAAGCAAATAAAAAAACAGGAGGACATTTATGAAATTTCTCGTCTTAGGTATTGGCGGCGATGCCCGATACGCCTATACGGCGCAGGCGCTGCGTGAAGACGGCTGCACCGTCACGGAAGATCCGGCCGAAGCCGACGTGGTCATCCTGCCTTTTCATGCTACGCAGGACGGCGTACATGTCTGGGGAACCGACGTGGTGCTGGAGGGCGTGATGGCACAGGTACCGGCACACGCGCTGCTCTTCGGCGCTTCGGCGCCCTTTGCCGTGCGCAATTATCTGGAAGAACCCGGCATGCGGCAGATGAACGCCATTCCCACAGCCGAGGGCGCGCTGACTCTGGCCATGCAGCATTCGCCCAAAACCATCTGGAACAGCCGCTGCCTGGTGATCGGCAACGGCCATGTGGGCAATTATCTGGCAAAGATCCTGTGCGGCATGGGGGCGCATGTCACCCAGACGGCCCGCAGCGCCGGTGGTCTGGCTCACGCGGCGGCTTACGGCTGTCAGCCTGTGGAGCTCAGCCGGGTCGCGGAGGTGCTTCCGGAGCAGGATATCATCTTCAATTCCGTTCCGGCCCCTGTGCTGGATGAAGCGGCGCTGCGCGCCATCCGCTCCGATGCGTGGCTGATCGAGATCGCCGCCGGAAAACATGGGTTTGATCCGGAACTGGCCGGAAAGCTGGGCGTTCATTTTGTCATCGGGCAAAAGCTCCCCGGTACTTTTTCGCCGTATACCGGCGGCTGTGCCATCGCCGAAGCCGTTGTGCGCATGGTCCGGGAAGCGCAGGCCCAGGCGGAATAAAACCGAATAGACAAAGAAAAAAGCAGAGGCTGCCGCCTCTGCTTTTCCTTTTCAGATGCTATCCTATTTATTTGCGTCCCTTGCGGTAACCGCCGCTGCGGCCCCGGTTGTAGCCGCCGCGTCCGCCGGCGTTTTTGCTGCCGGAAGAGCTTTTCGGCTCCTCCGCCGCGCGGAAGACCACCACGAAATCATTGACCGTGGCGTCCTGCATGCTCTTCATTACATGGCGGGCGTTTTCGGGCGAAAGCTCGATATAGGATTCATTCTGGCCGATCGTGATACGGCCGATATCCTGCTTTTTAAGACGGGCATATTTCATAATGGCGCCCGAGATGTGGCTGGGCCGGATGTCGTGCTCGGCGCCCACATCCACGGAAACCAGCACGTTTTTGGGGTCGTCCTTGAATTTGGAAGCCGTACCGGCGCCCTGCTTTTTGCCGTCGCCGGGTTTCTGACGATAAGAAGCCTTGGCATTGTTGGAGGCGCGCACTTTATCGTCGGGCAGGGCTTCGGTGCCTTCCAGCTCATAGGGGATCATATGCGCACCCGTCTTGTCCTCGATGTCGCAGAGGTTAAAGAACTCGCCGCGGTTGGCGATAATGGTATAGGAAGCGCCGAAATTGCCGGCGCGGCCGGTGCGGCCGATGCGGTGGACGTAATATTCCACGTCCTGCGGAATATCGTAGTTGATGATGGCTTCCACGCCGGTGGCGTCGATGCCGCGGGCAGCCACGTCGGTGGCCACAAGAATATTGACGCCGCCTTCCTTGAATTCCTTCATCACATGGCTGCGGAAGGATTGCTTCATATCGCCGTGCAGCGCAACGGCTGCCAGGCCCTTGTCCACCAGATGCTCGGTCAGTACATCGACCATATGCTTGGTGTTGCAGAAGATGAGCGCGCGGTGGATGCCCAGCTTTTCCATCAGCAGAACGATGGAATTGGCTTTTTTCTTCTGGGGCACTTCGCAGTAATACTGGGTGATCAGTTCAAAAGCCGTCTGGCCGTCGTCGCCCTTGACGTGAACGGGATCCTTCTGAAAACGCTGGGTGATGCGCAGGATCTGGCTGGGCATGGTGGCCGAGAAAAGGAGGGTCTGCCGGTTTTGGGGGCAGCAATGCAGGATATAGCGGATGTCGTCGAGAAAGCCCATATCGAGCATTTCGTCGGCCTCGTCCAGAACCACCATTTTGATGTCGTCCAGACGCAGGGTGCCGCGCTTGATATGGTCGATGATGCGCCCGGGCGTGCCGACGACAATCTCGGCCTTTTTGAGGCCGCGGATCTGGATCATAATGGTCTGGCCGCCGTAAACCGGCACCGTCTTGACCCCTTCCTTGTATTTGGCGAACTTGCGCATCTCCTCGGTGATCTGGATGGCCAGCTCGCGGGTGGGCGCCAGGACCAGGACCTGTACGCGGCCCTCTTCAGTGGGTTCGGTCATTTCAACGGCGGGAATGGCAAAAGCGGCAGTTTTGCCGGTGCCGGTGCTCGACTGGCCGATGACATCGCGGCCCTCAAGAACGACCGGGATGATCTTTTCCTGGATAGGGGTCATGGCTTCGTAGCCCACGTCGGCAATGGCGTGGAGGACCTCCTCGGAAAGGTGCAGATTGCTGAAAAGCTTTTCGTCCATGTATATACTCCAAAATCAAATAGTATCAAAAATATCAGCTCAAATGTTCGCAGTGCCGTGACGGCATACTGCACAGAACAGTATAGCATAAAAGCCGGAAATAAGCAAATTCGACTTTGTCCGCCAAAAAGAAAAGCCGCGTGCGGACGGCACGCGGCTTTGAGGCCGGGGAGGGGGATCAGTTTTTGTAAACGACGCCTTCCTTCATAACGAAAGCGCAGTCTTTCATCACGGTGATGTCCTTGAGGGGATCGCCCTTGAAGGCCACGATGTCGGCCAGCTTGCCGGCTTCGACACTGCCGAACTTATCGGAAGCGCCCAGCAGCTCGGCATTGGTCTTGGTGGCGGCGATCAGCGCCTGGACAGGAGTGAAGCCGAACTTGACCATCAGCTCAAATTCATAGGCCTGCTTGCCGTGGAAGTTGGAAGGCGTGCCGGAGTCTGTGCCGAAGGTGTGCTTGACGCCCAGGCGCAGACCTTCGCGGATGCCCCATTCATGATGCTCATAGACCTGCTTGGCCTTGTCGATCATCCAGGGCTGGAGACCCATCTGCTCGCCGCAGGTGATGATGCGCTCGGCCGCGATGATGGTGGGGGTATGATAGGTCTTGTGCTCCAGGAAGAGCTCCAGCGCCTCGTCATCCAGCATCATGCCGTGCTCGATGGATGTGATGCCGGCGCGGGCGGCAGCCTTGATGCCCTCGGTGCCGTGGGCATGGGCAGCCGTATGGACGCCGTACATGCGGGCGATCTCGCAGATGGCATCCAGCTCGTCCTGTGTCAGCTGCTGGGAGCCGACGGTGGTGCCCAGGGACATGACGCCGCCGGTGGCCATGACCTTGATGAAGTCGGCGCCGTATTTCAGATTATATCTGGCCAGTCTTCTGGCCTCATAAGGACCGTCGCAGGGGCCGATATTCAGATTGGTGGAAATATAGGGGCTGAAGTGGTTGTCGGCATGGCCGCCGGTGGAGCTGATGCCGCCGCCGCTGGCATAGACGCGGGAGCCGGCAAACTTGCCCGAAGCGATGGCATTGCGGACGGAAACGTTGACAAAGCCCTGGCTGCCGCAGTCACGGACGGTGGTGAAGCCGGCCAGCAGGTCGGTCTTGGCGTTGTCCAGGGCGCGGACAACGAAATCGCCCAGCAGAGCCTGAGAGGCGCTGTAGGGATCGTTGTGGCCTGTGCTGCTCAGATGGACGTGGGCGTCGATCAGACCGGGCATAACGAAGCTGTCGGAGAGATCGATGACCGTGCAGTCGGCGGGAAGCTGGGCGGGGCAGGGCATCACTTCGGTGATCTTCTTGCCGTCAACAACGACCAGCATGTTTTCCGAAACGGTGCCGTCCTGCGAATTGAAGAGCTTGCCGCATTTGATTGCTGTTTTCATGGGGATAACCGCCTTTCGTGTAGTAACAGTGGAAACAACTAAAGATAGTCTGATTATAGTACAGAAAAAGAATGATTTCAATAGCCCAGGGGTCAAAAAAATGGTATAATCACTTTAAGCGTATCCATTCTGGAGGAAAAATTCATGCTTGATCTGATCTGTTCCGCCCGCCGGGCCGACAATATCGACGCGCTGTATGATGCCGTCGGACGGAATATCGCGCAAAAAAAGAAACAGCTCATATTGGTGCCTGAGACCCATTCCCATCGCGCGGAGAAGCGCCTGCTGCATCAATGGGGCAACAGCGCCGGCCGATGGGCGCAGGTCATGACCTTCACGCGGCTGGCCGACCGGGCGCTGGAAGCGGCCGGAAAGTCGCCGGAGACCGTTGATCCGGGCGGCCGCGTGCTTTTGATGTATAAAGCCGTTCGCTCGGTGGAATCCAGCCTGACCTACTACCGGCAGGCGGCCGGCCGGGCCGATATGCTGTCCGGACTGATCTCTGTGGCCTCGGAATTCCGGTCCTGCCGCATCGAGCCGGAGCAGCTGCTGGCCGGTATGGCCGGTATGAGCCGCAAGCTGCAGGATATCAGCCTGATCTATGCCGCCTACTGCGCGCAGTGCGCCGGTCGGGCCGCTCACGGCAGTGACCGGCTGGAAGCGGCGCTGGAGGAGATCGCCTCCTTCGACCGGGTGCGGGAGGCGGGGATCTGCATCTACGGTTTCCAGGGGTTTACGGCCGCCGAATACGGCGTGATCGAAAAGCTGCTGCAGAATGGCGCCGACATGACTGTGGCATTGGATCTGGGCAGCGATCCGCAGCTGTTCGCCGAGCAGGCCAAGACCCGCGGACGGCTGGAGCGTCTGGCCGCCGATCACGGCCTGCGCTGGAACGTCGTCGTGGCGCCTGTGGTGCAGCGCAGGAAGGAACCCTGCCTTGAGCAGGCGGCGAATTGCCTGTTTGATTTCTCGATTCCGGCTTATACAGGGGAGAGTAAAGGAATAAAGCTTTATAGCTGTAAAGATGTTTCGGAAGAGTGTGAGCTGGTGGCCGGGATGTGCCGGCAGCTGGTTCTTTCGGGCGAAGCGCGCTTGCGGGACATCGCTGTCGTATCCGGCGAAGCCGATCAGTATGAAAAATATCTGGAGCAGAGCTTTCAGCAGTACGGCCTGCCGCTCTACAGCAGCCGACGGGAGGATTTTCTGGAAAAACCGGCTGCCGCCGCCGCGCTGGGAGCTTTCCGCGCGGTGGAAGATCATTTTTCCTTCCAGTCGGTGCTGCGGTATCTGAAGTCGGATCTGGTGGGGCTGGATCGTGACGAGCAGGAGATTCTGGAAAACTATGCTTACACCTGGCAGATCCGGGGCAATAACTGGTTCCGTACCTGGGACATGAGCCCCGAAGGCTACGACGGGGCACCGGCGCCGGAACTGCTGGAACGGCTGAATGATATCCGCCTGCGGCTGGTCGGCCCGTTGGACGCACTGCGGCAGTCGCTGCCGGCTTCGGCCGAGGGGAGAGTCTATACGGCCGCCGTGCGGGCGCATGTGGAGCGCACCGGGCTGCAGTCGCGCATCGAACAGCGGGCAGAGAAGCTGCATTCGGCCGGCCGCAGACAGGAGGCAGCTGAATATGTGCAGATCTGCGAGATCCTCAATGACGCGCTGGAGCAGTTTGACGCCGTCATGGGAGAGGACGTACTGGCGCGGCAGGATTTTCTGCCGCTGCTGGAAATGATGCTGAGCCAATATACCATCGGCACCATCCCGGTCTCGCTGGACGCCGTCGAGTTTTCCGATTTCCAGCGCTCGGCTTTTGGCAGCGTGCGGTATCTGTTTGTTCTTGGGGCGCGGGAAGGCGCCCTGCCGCCGGCCGTCACTGGCAGCGGGCTGCTGCGCGAACGCGACCGTATCCAGCTGGAAACCTGCGGCATTTCGCTGACACAGAGCGACGATGAACGTATCAGCGAGAGCCTGAGCGCTGTTTATCAAGTGATATCAAGTGCTGTAAAGCAAATCTGCTTTATATATCCACGGCAGACTTTCGGCGGGGTGGCGGCTGCCAAAAGCTATCTTCTGGGCCGTCTGGAGGCCGTGTTCCCCCAAAGTGCTCTCCGGGAGGCCGGCCCGCTGGTGCGGCGTCTGCGGCTGCTCTGCCGCGGCCCGGCTTTCGAGCTGCTCTGCACCGCAAGGGAGTCGCCGGAGGGAATGGCAGCGGCGGCCTGTTTTGCCGATCAGCCGGAGGGCAGGCGTCATGCCCGGCTGCTGGATTACGCGGCCGACCCACGGGGCCGCCTGTCGCAGGGGCTGCGCATCGAGGGCCTTTACGGCAGCAGCGTGTATATGTCGGCCACCCGCGCCGAGAAATTCTACAGCTGCCCCTTCTCGTTCTTTATGCAGTACGGCCTGCGAGCGAAGGAGCGCAAAACGGCGGCTTTTGAGGCCACCAATGTGGGCACGCTGGTCCATTATGTCGTTGAAAACGCCGTGCGCACGCTGTCGCTGGATCCTTCCCGTTCCAGCGACGAGGTGGTGGAGCTGTATGTGGAGCAATTCCTGCGGGAACGCCTGCACAGCGTCGACCAGACCGCGCGCTTTGCCGCCAATTACGCCATGATCCAGCAGAATATCAAGGCCATCGTACGGGACATCATGGAGGAGATCGCCGCTTCGGATTTCGTGCCCATCGCTTTTGAAATGGACTTCGGCGGCCCGGAGGGCTATCCGCCCTATACCGTGCGCAGCGGCCGGACGGCCCTGGAGCTGCACGGACAGATCGACCGGGTGGACGGATATATCCGGAATGATGTGCTTTATGTCCGTGTGTCCGACTATAAAACCGGCAGCAAAGCCTTCACCCTTTCGGATATTCTGTCGGGGCTGAATATGCAGATGTTTATTTACCTGCTCATGCTTCAGAATGCGCCGGAGGGAGCGCTGCGGGCGCTCAGCCGCGCGGCCATCGGACGGGCAGCCGGCAGTATGTCGCCCTGCGCCGCCCTGTATATCCCGGCCAAAAGTCCCTATGTGAGCCCGCCGGCAGCCGCCGCCGAAGAAGGCGCCGGGGTGGATCTGGAGGCCGAACGGCAGAAGAAGGTCCGGCGGCTGGGCTTTGTTTCCGATGACCTCGAACTGATCGACGCGCTGGAGCACAGCGATAACGGCCATTACCGCTTCCTGCCGGTGGGACGCACCAAAAAGGGCGGATTTACGGCGGCGTCCAGGGTGGTCAGCGCCGACGAGATGCAGGCGCTGCTCGACCTGACCCGGGACCGGCTGACCGATATGGCCGGCCGCATTGCCGCCGGCGACATCCAGGCCGCGCCCTATATCAAGGGCAATGTCCGCTACTGCGACTGGTGCCCTTATCAGCCGGCCTGCCAGTTCGACGCCGCCATGCGGAGCGACCGCTACCGGTATATCCGCAGCTATAAAAAAGACGAGCTGATGGCGCGGATCGCCGCCGAACAGCAGAAGAGAACAGAAAAGACGGAGGGATCCCATGGCAATTGAGTTCACACCCCAGCAGCAGCTGGCCATCGACAGCCGCGGCTGTAATCTGATCGTTTCGGCGGCGGCCGGTTCGGGCAAAACGGCCGTGCTGGTCGAGCGTGTCATCGGGCGCATCTGTGATCCCAAAGATCCCTGCGGCGTCGACGAGCTGCTGGTGGTCACCTTCACCAATGCCGCCGCCGCGGAGATGCGGGAAAAGATCAGCGCCGCCCTTTACCGGCGCCTGACCCAGTCGCCCGGAGATCTGCGCCTGCGCCGCCAGCTGGCCCTGCTGCCGGCGGCACGGATCCAGACGGTGCACTCCTTCTGCCTGGATCTGGTGCGGGAAAACTTTGCCCTTTGCGGCGTGCCGGCCGATTTTGCCGTGGCCGACCAGGCCCGGGTGGACGAGCTGCGCGCCCAGGCCATGGAGGAGATCCTGGAGGAGCTCTACGCCGCCGCCGCGCCGGGCTTTACCGCCCTTTGCCGCGCCCTGGCCGAAGAAAAGGGCGACCGGCTGCTGAGCGATACCATCGGCGAGATCTACGACAGGCTGATGAGCCACCCCGATCCACGGGGCATGCTGGAACGGTTCACCTCGGCCGAGGGGCAGTCCCTCTGGCGGGAAACGCTGCTGCGGGAAGCGGAAATGTGTCTGTGTGATGCCGATGAAGCCCTGCGGGCCGCGGCGGAAGCCCTGCGCGAAGTGCCGGAACTGGGGGAAAAATACGGCCCGGCCTTTGAGGCCTGCCTGGCGTTCAGCGCACAGGCACAGGCGGCCATCGCGGAGGGCTGGGACGCCGCCTTTGAGTGCTTCCACGCCTTTTCCAATCCGCGGCTGACGGCTGTGCGCGGGTTTTCCGACCAGGCGCTGCTGGATTACCTCAAAAACGCCAAAAACGCTTTTGCCGAGGCCGTGGGGGAAATCCGCGAGCAGATTTTTTTCTTCCGGGAAAGCCAGGCGGCGGCCTTTGCCGAGGAAAACCTGCTGGCGCTGGACGGCCTGCGTCAGGCGGTGCTGGCCTATATGGACCGGTACAGCGCCCTCAAGCTGCGCCGGGGCCTGCTGGATTTTTCCGATCTGGAGCATTACGCCCTGGGGCTGCTGCAGACGCCGGAAAGAGCGCCCAGCGCGCTGGCGCTGGAGCTTTCCGAAGGCTTGCGGGAGGTGCTGGTCGATGAGTATCAGGACACCAACGAGATCCAGGACACCATCTTTTCCATGCTGACCACCCGGGCGGGCGGCAGCTTTTATGTGGGTGACGTCAAGCAGAGCATCTACCGCTTCCGCATGGCCAAGCCGGAGATCTTTATGGAAAAATACCTGCGTTACCGGCCTCTGGAGCCGGGCATGACGGGGGAGAAGGCACGGCTGTCCCTCAACCGCAATTTCCGTTCCCGGCCAGAGGTGCTGGCCGTCTGCAACCATGTGTTCCGGGCCTGCATGAGCCGCGCCTTCGGCGACGTCGATTATACGGAAGAGGAGGCGCTTTATCCCGGCGCGCCTTATACGGGGGCGATGCAGTCCCATCTGGAGATCATCGACATGGCCGGCGCCGATATGGCCGACGAGGAGGACGCGCCTGCCAAGATCGAAGCGGAAGCCATCTGCACGGCCAACACCATCGCGGATATGCTGCGCACCGAGACCGTCACCGATCCCTTTACCGGCACCCAGCGCCCGGCCGCGCCGGAGGATTTTGCCATCCTCCTCAGCTCCTTTGCCAACAAATCGGGCTATTTCATCCGGGAGCTGGAGCGGCTGGGTATTCCCTGTACCGGCGGCCGCAGGGACTTCTGGCACAGCATGGAGATCCTGGTGGTCCTCTCTTTTCTGCGGGTGCTGGACAACCGGCGGCAGGATATTCCATTGATCGGCCTTCTGCGCTCGCCCCTCTTTTTCTTCACGGCCGACGATCTGGCCGATATCCGGTTGGCCGATCCGCAGGGCTGCTTTTTTGATGCGCTGCAGCGGCATGCCGAGGCCGGACATGAAAAGTCGGCGGCGTTCTGCCGGATGCTGGCGCGTTATGCCGATTATGTGCCCGACCTGTCGCCCGCCGATCTTTTGCGCATGCTTTATACCGAATGCGCCATTCCGGCCGTTTTCGGCGCCATGGACGGGGGCGCCGAACGTAGGGAGAATCTCCGGCGTTTTTACGAGATGGCGCTGAGCTGGTCGTCCGGCGGACACCGGGGCCTGTTTGAGTTTTTGCTGTATATCGAAAAGCGCATGGAAAATGACGACCCGGGCGAGGGGGGAGATTCCGGCGCCGGCGTGCGGGTCATGAGCATCCACAAATCCAAGGGGCTGGAATTTCCCTTCGTCTTTCTGCCCGACCTCAACAAGACCTTTAATTTTGACGATGCGCGCCGGCAGGTGGTCATGCACGATCAGCTGGGCATCGGCCTGCGCCTGCGTGTGCCCGAGACCCACACCGAGTACCGCACGCCCATGCACCTGGCCATCTCGGCGGCCACCCGGCGGGAACTGGCCAGCGAGGAGATGCGCAAGCTCTATGTGGCCATGACCCGGGCCAGGGAAAAGCTGGTCCTGGTTATGGGCCTGCGCGACGCCCAGCGGACCATGGATGAGATCAAAAGCGATCTGCGGGGCTGCGGCATCACGCCGGGCTGGCTCAGCCGGCGCAGCAACGCGGCGGCCTGGCTGCTGGCGGCGTTTTTGCAAAGCCCCTGTCCGGCCCTTACCATTGGGCGCACGCCGGCTGCTTCTGTCGAGCGCCGTCCGGCCCGCAGCGGCATGAAAGAAGAAGCGACGAAAGAAGCTGTGCCGGAAAGGGCAGACGCGGAGCTGCTGGCGATGATGGACGCGCCGTATCCCTATGCCGCCCAGGCAGCGCTGCCCTCCAAGCTGACGCCCAAGGGGACACGCCGGCTGCTGGAGCCGGACGCGGCCCAGCTGGTGGGAACGGACGGCAAAGCCGCCGTCGAGCTTTACCCGGCGGACAGAACGCCTCCGGAGGCCGGCCTGACGGCCGCACGGCGGGGCAGCCTGATCCATCTGGTGCTGCAGAAGGCCGATCTGACCGCCTGCGGCAGCCGGGGCGATGTGCTGAAGCAGATAGAGGCCCTTTGCGCCGCCGGCCTGCTGACGCCGGAGGAGGCAAAAACCATCGATCCCGATATGATCCTGGGATTTGCACAAAGCCCCTGGGGGCGCAGGCTGCCCCAATGCCGGGAGGTCATTCGGGAATATGAGTTTTCGGCGCTGTTTTCGCCCAAAGAGCTGGGTCTGCTGGAAGATGAAAGCGAAGAGATCCTCATGAACGGCGTCATCGACCTGCTGCTGGTGGAGGAGGAGGGCCTGACGGTCATTGATTTCAAGAGTGACCGTATCGCGCCGGGCACCGAGGCCCAGGCGGCGCTGCGCCACAAGCTGCAGGTGGATATCTACGCGCAGGCGGCGCAGAAGATCTTCGGCCTGCCGGTGCGGGAAAAGCTGGTCTTTTTCCTGCGTACGGGCCTCGGACAGCCCGTGTAAAAAATGATTAAAAAATTTAAAAATTTTGCGGGCCTGCCCTTTGACAACGGCAGGGGAAGATGGTATAGTCAATTTATTCTTATTTTTTCGAAAATCTAAAATAATTTTGCCTGATTTGCACAAAAACAGGCAGAACAGGAAAGGATCGTGCATATGAATTATTATGAACGGGCAACCGCCCTGCGGGACGAGCTGGTTGAGAACCGCCGGTATTTCCATCAGAATGCCGAGGTCGGCCTGCATATGCCCAAGGCCAAGGCGTATGTGCTGGCCAAGCTGCGGGAATACGGCATCGACGCCAAAGAATGCGGTGAGGGCGTGACGGCCGTCATCGGAAAAGGGGAGGGCAAGACCATCCTGCTGCGCGCCGATATGGACGCGCTGCCCATGCCCGAGCTCAGCGGCGAGCCCTTTGCCTGCCCCTCCGGCAAGGAGGCCCACACCTGCGGCCACGACTTCCACGCGGCTATGCTGCTGACGGCGGCGCGTATGCTCAAAGAGAACGAAGACCAGCTGGAAGGCCGGGTCAAGCTGATGTTCCAGCCGGCGGAAGAGACCTTTGAGGGCGGCAAGAACATGATCGCCAACGGCATTCTGGAAGATCCCGTGCCCGACGCCGCGCTGGCCTATCATGTTTCGCCCGGCAAAATGCCTGTGGGCCTCTATATGTACAACAACAACAGCACCATGATGTTCTCGGTGGACGGCTTCAAGATCACCGTACACGGCAAGGGCGGCCACGGCGCCTATCCCCATACGGCGGTCGACCCCATCAACATCGGCGTCCATATCCATCTGGCGCTGCAGGAACTGATCGCCCGGGAAAGCGACCCCACCAAGGCCTGCGTGCTGACCGTCGGCAAATTCCAGGCTGGCTCGGCCAACAATATCATTCCCGAGACCTGCGTGCTGGAAGGCACCATCCGCTGCAACAACGTGGAGGCCCGGGAAAAGCTGGTGCGCCGCATGCGTGAGGTGGCCCAGCGCGTGGCCGCCGTCTATTACGGCCAGGTGGAAGTCGATATGACTTCGGAGGTCCCGCCCCTCATCTGCAAGCCCCAGCTGGTCGACGAGATGATCGGCTATATGAAAGAGCTCGGCATTCCCAATCTGATGGGATATCCCGGCGTCACAGCCAGCGCTTCGGAAGACTTTGCCCTGATCGCCGAAAAGGTCCCCAGCGCCTTTATGTATCTCTCGGCCGGCTATATGGACGAGCGCGGCGGCTATGCAGCGCACAATCCCAAGGCCCAGTTCAACGAAGACGTCCTGCCCATCGGCGCCTCCTGCCTGGCCCACTGCGCCCAGCAGTGGCTGCACAATAACAAGTAAACCAATAATTTGCCGGTCCGCCGGCATAACAAAAGCGCCCCGCATCTGCGGGGCGCTTGTTTTCTTTGTTCGTAATCCGTGATTCTGTTTCCCGGGTGGGGAAGGATCAATAGGCCAGGCTCACGCCGTAGTCTTTGGCAGTCATGCTGTATTTGCCTGCCAGACTGTCGTAATATTCGCTGTACTTTTCGCTCTCGACGGCCTGACGTGCGCTGACCTGCCATTCAGGATCGCCGTCTGCAACGAAATAGATCAGATGATAGCCGTAGGTGGTCTTGACGATCTCCACATCGCCGGGCTTGCGCGCGCTGTCAAAGACCCAGTCGTTGAACTCGGTGACCATATCGCCTTCGGCAAAGTCTTCGATGAGGCCGCCTGTCGTGACCGAACCGGAATCCTGGCTGTACTGGATGGCCAGGCGGGCAAAAGCCTCTTCGGTCTGTTCGCCGCTTTCATATTCGGCCAGGATGGCTTCGATCTTTTCCTTGGCTGCGGCCAGCTGGCTCTCGGCTTCGGCGATCTCTTCCTCAGAGGCGTCTTCGGCGGCTTCGGAAGCGCGGATCAGGATGTGGCGGGCGCTGGCGGTGGGCACGTTGGGCAGGTAGCGGTCGACGAAATAAACGACGGCGATGGAGGAGCCGGTGTCGATGGTGGTCATATCGCCCTTCTCACGGCCCTCTTCGGCGCACCACTGGAGGGTGGCCGAGCTGGATGCGTTGGACAGGGCGCCGCCCTTGGTCAGCGTGGCATCGGCGTCTTCATATTTTTCCTTGCTGTCTTCGTCGGCGTATTCCAGAGCCAGGTCGGCAAAGCGATTTTCATTGGTCACTCTGGAAACGAACGTATCGGCCAGTGCCTGCGCTTCGGCGATGTTGGCCTCGGTCATGGCGTCGGCTTCTTCCTGGCTGGCGGGCGCGCCTTCGGCCAGCTCTTCACCCTCGGCCGGTTCGGTATAAGTAACGGTTTCGTAGGGGAAGGAGAAGTATCTGTAGTCGACCTCGTCGTAGTCGGCGGGATTTTCTTCGTAACGGGCCTGGGCATCGGCGTTGGTCACACCGAGATTTTCGATGCAGTCGTTATAATAATTGGTTGCCGTGGCGCGGATGCGGGCGACGTGTTCCAGATCTTCCATATGGACGGCAGAGCCGTAAACGGCCTTGATATATTCGTCCAGTTCCATTTCGTAGGCTTCGGCGGTGGCGCGGTAGGCGGCCAGCTCGCCCTGGTAGACGGGATCATCGTCGTCGGCCAGCGTATAGCCGTTTTCCAGCGCTTCCAGATAGAGCGTGTAGATCTCCTCGATGCCGGCCTGTGCGGCGCTGTGGAGATAATCGCCCCATGTGCCGTCGCCGTAGGGCTGGGTCTCCAGGGGCTGGCTCAGGTCAACGCCGTAATAGAGCTGCAGCGTTGTGCCGTACTGGCTGATAAAGTTCATCTCGTTGGTCTTGTAGTAAATTTTGTATTCCAGTGCGCTGATCTTTTCACCGCCGAACTCCAGCGCCGTCAGCTTGTCCATCAGGAACCGGGTCCTGGACAGCAGGCCAAAAGCGCCGACGCCGACAAAAGCGACGACCAGAAGACCGATCAGGATGTTGCGTACGATTATGCCCGCAGGCTTTTTGGCAGCGGGCGCAGATTTCTCTTTTGCCATAATCAAACCTCTTACTAAAAAAATTTTACATCAAGTATTTTACAACAAATGCTTGACAGCCGTGTTACGAACATGTAAATTATCAAATATGTAAACAAAAAAGTCAATCTTTTTTTGCGTATAATTTTTCCCGGTATTTTTTGCGTAAACCCCTTGCAATTTGCCGGGAAAGATGATATTATACTTCTTGTATGTTATTTGCTGAAGATGTGAGGTGAGATAGAGATGAAAGAGGGAATCCATCCCAAGTACAAGAGGACAACAGTTACCTGCGCTTGCGGCAACACTTTTGAGACAGGCTCCACCAAGGAGAATCTGCGTGTTGAAATCTGCTCGAACTGCCATCCCTTCTTTACAGGCAAGCAGAAGCTGGTCGACACCGGCGGACGCGTTGAGCGCTTCAAGAAGAGATTCAATATGGAATAATCTTCCGGCGTTTTTTGAAATCAGGAAACAGGCCATTTGCCCTTGGGCAAATGGCCTGTTTTTTGCACCGTTCACGGCTAAAAAGGGCAGAAGGTGCGCGGACGGCCGCTGTCCGGCTCATAGCGTGCCAGATGGGAAAAATCAGGGCTGCGCAGGGCCGAGGCCGGGCAGAGGGCTTTGCCGCCGTAACGGCTGCGGATGCGGTCGCCGGCGGCATCAATGGCGATCTTTTTCTGCATCGACCGGTCGTCGAACAGGGAGAGGGAAACGCCGTCCACTGGACAGAGATCGGAAAAACCGATGCCCATGGCCCGCACGGGCCCGCCGGTGTAGGTCTGGAAAAACAGCGTGCGCAGCGCCTGGTACAGCTCACCGGTCACGTCGCTGGGGCGGGGCAGCTTTTTCTGGTGACCAGTCACCTGCAGCGCGGGATCCTTCAGATAGAGAGACACGACGCTGCAGCAGGCGCCGCCCCGGCGCATGCGGTAGGAAAGCGCTGTGCTGAGGCGGGAAAGCACCGGCAGAAGCTGGTCCTCGGTGCGGAGATCCCGGGGCAGAGTCACCGACTGGGAATAGCTTTTCAGAGGGATCGTTTCCGAGGGGACGACGGGGTCGCGGTCAAGGCCGTTGGCGTACTGCCAGAGGGTAAAGCCGTTTTTGCCCAGATGCCGGCAGAGCATATCGGCGTCGGCCTGGGCCAGGTCGCCGATGGTGTGGATATTGAGGGCGTGCAGCCGCCGTTCGGTGGCACGGCCCACCATAAACAGCTCACGGACGGGCAGGGGCCACAGCTTCTGCGGCAGCTCTTCCGGCCAGAGGGTCGTCACGGCGTCGGGCTTTTTGAGTTCGCCGGCCATTTTGGCCAGCACTTTCGTGTGTGCGATGCCGATGCTCACCGTAAAGCCCAGCTCGTCCCGGATGCGCCTGCGCAGCCGGTCGGCCGCGGCCGGCGCCGGGCCGAAGGCCTTTTCCATGCCCGTATAATCAATAAAACACTCGTCCACCGAATACTGCTGGCAAAGGGGCGAAAAATCCCGGACCATATCCATAAAGGCATTGGACATTCTGGTGTAGAGGGCGTAGTCGCCGGGGATGATGATGAGCTCCGGACATTTTTTCCGGGCCTGCCAGAGGGGCTCGCCGGTCTGAACGCCCAGGCGCTTGGCGGGGATCGACTTGGCCAGGATGATGCCCTTTCTGGCGGCTTCGTCGCCGCCGACGGCGGAAGGAACGGTGCGGAGGTCGATTTCGGCGCCCTCCTTCAGCATCTGTACAGCCGACCAGGAGAGAAACGCCGAATTGACGTCGGCATGAAGAATGATACGGTTCATGGAAACATCTCCAAATATTTGTTCTGTTTTTAATTATATCAGAACAGATGTTCGCAGTAAAGAGGGGAAGTTTACCGGATGGGATTTTGGTTTTGCCTTGATAAAATTGACATGGTGCCGTATAATATAGAAAATAGGTAAATTTGCGCATAAGCTATCAATGAAAAGATGCCTCGTAGGCGTCGGAATGGATGTTATGAATCAGAATCAATACGAGAATCAACAGAATCAGGAAACCGCCGACACGCAGAAGGCTGAACGCACCGTGCTGATCGGGCTGAGCTGCGAAGGCCTGCGCGATTTTGAAGGCTCGGACGCCGACACCATGGCCGAGCTGGAGGAGCTGGTGCGTACAGCCGGCGGGGAGACCGTGCTTTCGTTCATGCAGAACCGTGCCGCCCCCGACCCCAGGACTTTTATTGGAGAAGGCAAAGCCGAAGAGATCGCCCAGGCCATTCGTGACAACGAGATCGAGCTGGCCGTTTTTGACAACGAGATCTCGCCGTCCCAGACCCGGGCGCTGGAAAACGCGCTGGGCTGCCGCGTCATCGACCGCAACGCGCTGATCCTGGATATATTCGCCGACCGGGCCAAGACGGCCGAGGGCAAGCTGCAGGTGGAACTGGCCCAGTACCAGTATATCCTGCCCCGCCTTTCGGGCATGTGGGGCCATCTGGTGCGGCAGAACGCCAGCGGCGGCAAGAGCCCCATCGGCACCCGCGGCCCCGGCGAGACCCAGCTGGAGACCGACCGCCGCCATATCCGCCGCAAGATCCAGAAGCTGGAGAAGGAGATCGACGAGGTCAAGCGCATCCGCGCCACCCAGCGCAAAAAGCGGGTGGACAACGAGATGAAGCTGGTTTGTATCGTCGGCTATACCAATGCCGGAAAATCCACGCTGCTCAACAGCCTGACCGGCGCCGGGATCCAGGCCAGAGACCGGCTGTTCGACACCCTGGACCCCACCACCCGGGCCATGGAGCTGCCCGACGGCCGCCGGGTGCTGATCTCCGACACCGTCGGGTTTATCCGCAATCTGCCCCATCATCTGGTGGACGCCTTCCGCGCCACGCTGGAGGAACTGACCTATGCCGATATCCTCATTCATGTCATCGACGCTTCCGACGAGCAGTGGGAGCTGCAGGCTGAGGTGGTGGAAAAGCTGATCGGCGAGCTGGGCGCGTCGGAAACGCCGCGCATCACGGTGTTCAACAAGGTCGACAAGCTGCCGGAAGTCATGCTGCCCCGCCAGAGCGGCGCCGTCTATTGTTCGGCCCTGAAGGGCATGGGTCTGGACGCGCTGCAGGCGCGGATCACCGAGATCCTGGGCGAAGGAACGAAAAAAGTCACCTTCGTTCTGCCCTATGCCGATGGGCACGTTCTGCAGACGCTTTATCGGGACGCCAACGTCCTGCGGGCCGATTATATCGCCGAAGGCATCGAAATCGAGGCGGTGTGCGACGCCAAGGCGCTGGGGCGCATCCGTGATTATCTGCCCGAATCGGAGTGGAGGAAGAAAGAGCCATGGGAGGAATAAAGCCCTACAAAGTTCCGGCCGGTGAAGGGGAAGACGTCCTGATCGAAAAGAAATCGAGATTTATCGGCCACGTTTATCCGGTGGAAACGGTGGAACAGATCCAGGAGATCCTGGCTGCCCAGCGCAAGAAATACTGGGATGCCAGCCATGTGGTCTACGCCTATATTTTGAAAGACGGCGCCATGCGCTTTTCCGACGACGGCGAGCCGCAGGGCACGTCGGGCATGCCGACGCTGGACGTTTTCCGCAAGGAGGAGGTCTGCAACGTCCTGTGCACCGTCGTGCGGTACTTCGGCGGCACCCTGCTGGGAGCCGGCGGCCTGGTGCGGGCCTACGGCAAGACGGCCAAAATGGCGCTGGACGCGGCCGGCATCGCCGCCATGCAGCCCCATCTGGAGGTGCTGGTCGATTGCCCTTACAATCTGCTGGAGATCGTCCGCAAGCGTTTTTCCGCCTTTGAAGCGGCGGAGGAGAGCGCTGAATTCGGCGCTTCCGTTCTGCTGACCCTGTATATGCCCACCGGACGCTTTGCGGATTTCCGCGCCGAGATCATCGATCTGACCAGCGGCGTTGTTGAACCGCTGGCCGGTGAGGAAAAAATGTTTGCCCGCCGGATCGAAGAGGCGCGGGCCTGAGGCGGATCTGGCGAAAAAAGTAAATAACTTAAAAATTTTCGATGAACCAGGGAGCCAAACGGCTTTTTTGTGCGTATTATTTATTGTAGAGGTTTTCGGGGGTGAGAGTATGGCGCTGCCGCAAAGCTTTTTGGACGAGCTGATCTACCGGTGCGATATCGTGGAAGTCATTTCAAAATACGTCACGCTCAAGCGAAGCGGCTCGGGCTATGTGGGGCTGTGCCCCTTTCACAACGAGAAGACCCCCTCCTTTTCCGTATCGGGCGACAAGCAGTTCTTTCACTGCTTCGGCTGCGGTGAGGGCGGCAATGTCATCACGTTCATCATGAAAGAAGAAAATCTGCCTTTCCCGGAAGCCGTCAAGCTGTTGGCCGATATGTATGGCATGACGGTGCCGGAGGATGACGGCGGCAGCGATCAGGCACGGCGGCTGCGGGAACGGCTGTATGCCCTCAACAAAGATGCCGCACGCTTTTACCACAGCTGTCTGATGGAGCCGGAGGGCCGGCGGGCGCTGGAATATCTGCAGGGGCGGGGGCTGAGCCGCAGGACCATCGTTTCCTTCGGTCTGGGCTATGCGCCGGCCGACTGGGACCGGCTGAGCCGCGCCATGCTCGATAAGGGCTATACGAAATACGAGATCGAATCGGCCTGGCTGGCCCGGAAGAATAAATCGGGCGGCATTTACGATGCTTTTCGGGACCGCGTCATGTTTCCCATCATCGATATCCGCGGCAATGTGATCGCTTTCGGCGGCCGCGTGATGGAAGGGGACGGACCGAAATATCTCAATTCGGGAGATACGCCGGTCTTCAGCAAGAGCCGCAATCTGTTCGCCATGAATCTGGCCAAAAAAAGCAAGGCCGGCCGGCTGATTCTGGCCGAGGGCTATATGGACGTCATCGCGTTGCATCAGGCCGGCTTTGATTACGCCGTCGCTTCTCTGGGCACGGCGCTGACGGCCGAGCAGACCCGTTTGATGAGCCGGTATGCCAAGGAAGCCATCATCTGCTACGATTCCGACGCCGCCGGGCAGAGGGCGGCGCAGAAGGCCATCGACCTGCTCAACCGGGCGGGAATGGAAGTCAAGGTCCTGCGCATTCCTGACGCCAAGGACCCCGATGAGTTTATCAAGAAAAACGGAAGTGAAGCGTTTGCTTTGCTACTGGACAAGCCGCAGAGCGACAGCGAATACCGGCTGGCCGTCATCCGGAGCAAATACGCCCTGGACCAGGACGCGCAGAAGATCGAGTATTCCAAAGAGGCGGCTGTGTATATATCGACTGTGCAGAGCCCGGTGGAGCGGGAGATCCTGACCCACCGCGTGGCCCAGGAGGCGGGCATCAGCGCGGCCGCCATGGAAGCCGAGGTCAAGCGGGCCTTTACGGCGGCTCTGCGCAGAGAGCGCAAAAAAGAAGAGAGCGAGGCGCTGCGCCCGGTTCGGGCCGTGCAGCCCCGGGAGACCGGACTGCGCTACGACAATCCGCGCTCGGCCCTCTGCGAGGAAAAACTGCTGGCACTGCTGCTGGAGGATCCTGAGCTGCTGCGCAGGACGGGCGCGGTGCTGGCCCCGGAAATGTTTTCTTCGCCGTTTCTGGCGAAAATATATCAAAGAGCACTGGAACTGGAGCGCGGCGGGCATGAGATCGTGCCGGCTGCCGTGATGGCGGGGCTGGAAGAAGCCGAAGCCCGCCATCTGACCGGCATTTTATCCGCAAAGGTGGCATCCGCAGATGCAGAAAAAGAAGCGGCGGATTATATCGCGGTCATCCGGGAAGAACATGCGAAAAAACAGACTGAGGGCGATGATCGGCTGATGGACGCGCTCAGCCGCAAGCGAGAAAGAAAGGGATAAGATTATGGCAGAAAACAATGAGACGAAGGTCGTGAATAAAGCCGAAATGGTGCAGGAGTTCGTTGAAAAGTGCCGCAAAAACGGCAAGGTCACCATGAAAGAGGTCAACAAGATCATCGAAGAAATGGAGATGGACAACGAACAGCAGGACGCCATGTACGAGGCGCTGGAGAAGATGTCGGTCGACATCATCATCGAAGAGGACTTCATGCCGCCCGCCATCGAGAGCGACGACGATTTTGTCGATATTGAAGATATTCCCGACGAGGAGATCCCCGACGACAACACCCTGGCCGAGGGCCTGGCCATTGACGATCCCGTCCGTATGTATCTCAAAGAGATCGGCAAGGTCAACCTGCTGACCAGCGAAGAGGAGACCGAGCTGGCCAAGCGGATGCTGGAGGGCGACGAAGAGGCGAAAAAGCGCCTGGCCGAAGCCAATCTGCGTCTGGTGGTCAGCATCGCCAAAAAATACGTCGGCCGCGGCATGCTCTTCCTCGATCTGATCCAGGAGGGCAATCTGGGCCTCATCAAGGCGGTGGAAAAATTCGACTATACCAAGGGCTATAAGTTCTCCACTTACGCCACATGGTGGATCCGTCAGGCCATCACCCGCGCCATTGCCGACCAGGCCCGCACCATCCGCATCCCCGTTCACATGGTGGAGACCATCAACAAGGTCATCCGCGTTTCCCGCCAGCTGCTGCAGGAACTGGGCCACGATCCTTCGCCGGAGGAGATCGCCGAAGAGATGGAGATCCCCGTGCAGAAGGTCCGCGATATCCTCAAGATCGCCCAGGAGCCGGTTTCTCTGGAAACCCCCATCGGCGAGGAAGAAGACAGCCATCTGGGCGATTTCATTCCCGACGACGACGCGCTGGAGCCGGCCGAGGCCGCTTCCTTCACGCTGCTCAAGGAGCAGATGCTGGAGGTCCTCAAGACCCTGACGCCCCGGGAAGAAAAAGTGCTGCGCCTGCGTTTCGGCATCGAAGACGGCCGCGCCCGGACGCTGGAAGAGGTCGGCAAGGAGTTCAACGTCACGCGTGAGCGCATCCGTCAGATCGAGGCCAAGGCACTGCGCAAGCTGCGTCATCCTTCCCGCTCCAAAAAGCTGAAGGATTTTCTGGATTGATCGACAGTCTGCAAGGGAACGGAACATAACATAGGATCCAAGGCGTCCGGCAGGCGCCGGAGATCACGCTGCCAGGGGCAGGAAGAAAGAGGTGTATTATGGCGGTAGGCATGTTTGATATGCTGGGGCCGATCACTGTAGGACCGTCGTCGTCCCATACGGCGGGCGCCGTGCGGATCGGTCTGGCCTGCAGAAGTATTCTCAAGGAAGACGTAAAGAAGGCAAAGATCACCTTTTACGGCTCTTTTGCCACTACGTATAAGGGACACGGCACCGATAAAGCCGTTGTGGGCGGGCTTTTGGGCTTCGGCACGTCCGATCTGCGCGTGCGCGACAGCCTCCGGCTGGCGCCGGAGATGGGGCTGGAGTTTTCCATCCGTACCGACGATAATCCCCGGTATCATCCCAATACGGTCTATATCGAGGCTGAGTCAGAGCACAGCCAGCTGACCCTGCGGGCCAGCTCCATCGGCGGCGGCGCCATCCGGCTGACCGAGATCAACGGCTTTGAAGTATCGGTCAACTGCAGCGCCGACACGGTCATCGTTTTCGGCCGGGACGTCATCGGCGTCTTTTACAGCATTGCCGGCGTGATGAAAGAAGCCAATTATAATATTGCCACGATCTACCTCAACCGCGAGCATCGGGCCGGCGGCACGGTCATCATTCTCGAGACCGATGTGCCGGTGGACAGCGGCACGCTGGAAAAGATCCAGGCGCTGGAAAATGTCATTGGCGTTGTCGCCATCGAAAAATTCTGAGACGGGGAAGGTAGGCTGAAATGAAGATCCCAAGCATCGAATCCATTCTGACAGGGGCGGAAAAGAACCATCAGACCCTGTGGCAATATATCCTGCAGAGCGAGTTTGAAGACAGCGGCATGCCGGTCGATCAGATCATCCGGCGCGTGGAGGAGACCTATACCGTCATGCGCAACGCCGTCCGCAGCGGCCTGCAGGAGCACGGACGTTCTCTGAGCGGCCTGACCGGCGGCGACGCCTTCAAGTATTACGAGCGCATCGAGACCGGCCGCACAGTGCTCAGCGATTTCAATGCCAAAGCCATCGCATACGCCATCGCCACCAATGAACACAACGCCTCCATGGGCGTGATCGTCGCCGCGCCCACCGCCGGCGCCTCGGGCATCCTCCCGGGCGTTCTGATCGCGGCGCAGGAGGAATTCGGCTATATGGACAGCGACATCGTGCACAGTCTCATCGTCGCTTCGGGCATCGGCGCCGTGATCGCCACCCGGGCCACCGTTTCGGGCGCGGCCGGCGGCTGTCAGGCCGAATGCGGCAGTGCGGCCGCTATGGCGGCCGGCGCGCTGACCTATCTGCTGGGCGGCAACGATCAGCAGGTCATGCACGCGGCGGCGCTGGCGCTGAAGAACTGTCTGGGCCTGGCCTGTGACCCGGTAGCCGGCCTGGTCGAGATCCCGTGCATCAAGCGCAACGGCGTCTACGCCTCCATGGCCATTACAGCCTGCGATATGGCGCTGTCGGGCATCGTCAGCTTTATCCCGCCCGATGAGGTCATCGACACCATGTTCCAGATCGGCAGCATGATGCCGGCCTGTATCCGGGAAACGGCCGAAGGCGGCCTGGCGGTCACACCAACCGGCCTGGCGGCCAAAGAACGTGTTTTTGGCGTCAAAAAAGAAAAATAAGGCTTGAAAAAGCGCCGTGACCTGCCTGAAATAGCAGATCACGGCGCTTTCTTTTGATACCGCTAAGGAAAGAAGTGGACAAAATGGCAGGCAAAATGTTGGGCCGGGGGAATACGGCCGAGGTATTGGAGTGGGAAGAAGGAAAGGTGCTCAAGCTCTTTTATCCGCAATACAGGGAAAATGCCCTGCAGGAATACGCCAACGCCCGTTTGATACAAAAGCTGCCGCTGCCGGCGGTGGCGTGTTATGGTATGCTGGAATGGGAAGGCCGCCCGGGGATCCTTTATGAGCGCGTTGACGGCCCTTCGTTGCAGACGCAGCTGTTCCGCAGTCAGGACGCCCAAGCCTGCGCCGAGCTGCTTGCTGGCGTACACCGTCAGTTTCTCTGTCGGTCGCTGCCGGCCGGCCACAGCTATAAAGACCGTTTGCGCGGGCAGATTCTGCGGGCAGAAGGCTTGTCGTCCCAACGCCGCCGTCGGGTACTGGCGCTGTTGGACGGCCTGCCAGAAGGCGGTGCGCTTTGTCACGGCGATCTGCATTTTGACAATGTTTTGATGGATGGAGCCTTGCCCAAGGTGATCGATTTTATGACGGTGTGCCGGGGCGACAAAAGACTGGATATCGCCCGTACCGCGTGGATGTTGGACCGGGCGGCAGTGCCTGAGGGGCTGCCGATCTTGGATGACCTGCCAAGGCTGCGGAGACAGGCTTTGAAGACCTATCTTGCCAAAATGGAGGTTCAAATGGAAACGCTCCTGGCGTCCATGACGGTCATCGCCGCCGGCCGCCTTTGGGAGCTGCGGCATCGGCCGGCCGAATGTGCCGCCGCGCTGGCTTTTTTGGAAGAACAGGGAATATAGGCGGATTTTGTTCAGCTGTTCCGGCGTTCCAGATCGAGCAGGAACTGTTTGACGTCGGTGCCGTAGGCATAGCCGGTCAGCCGGCCGTCGGCGCCGATGACCCGGTGGCAGGGAATGAGGATCATTACGGGATTAAAATGATTGGCCTGCCCGACGGCGCGGGAAGCGCGGGGGCTGTCCACCTGCAGCGCGATCTCCTTATAGGTGCGGGTCTGGCCGTAGGGAATGGCGCGCAGGGCCTCCCAGACTTTTTTGCGGAAGGGGGTACCGGCCGGGTCCAAAGGCAGGTCGAATTGACGCAGGCGGCCGTCAAAATAGGCGCTGAGTTGCCGGGCGGTTTCGGTCAGCAGCGGCGTCTGGTCCCGGCACAGGCCGGTTGGATCGCCGGGCGGACCAATGGTGAGGCCGGTCAGCGCATTGCCGGTCTGGCAGATCCACAGATCCCCTATGGGGGAGGCAAAGGTCTGATAGATGCTTGGCATACGGATATCCTCCGGAATAGATGTTTTTATCATTCTACGCCTGTCCGTCTGTCTTGTCAAAGGGGCGCGGGAAAAGGCGCGCCGCTGTTCTTTACAGTTTTCGCTGTATCTGATATAATCGTACTGTCAGGTGCATATATTCCTGCGGGGATTTTTCGCCGCAGATTCTGCTGACCTGCCATTCTTTCAGGGGATTCACGAGCATGGATAAAACCATCAAGATATGCAGCCGTTTGATGAAACGGTATTTTTTCGACGGCGTAGCCCGTGCGTCGGCACAGCTGGCCTATTATCTGTTTTTTTCTCTTTTTCCCATTATCGTTCTGGTGAATACGATCATCAGCCGCTTTGATGTGGATATTATTTCGATCCTGCATCGCTTTGAAACGCTTCTGCCCGGACAGGTGATAGAGATCGTGATCGATTATCTCAATTATCTTTCCGGTGTGGACGCGCCGTATATTTTCTTTGTCGGTCTGGCCATGACGCTGTATGCGCTGACCCGGTGCCTCAATTCTCTGCTGACATCGGTGCGCCAGGCCTACCGGATCAAAAAGGCCGGCGTCGTCAACTATATGACGGCGGCGATCCTTTCGGCGCTCATACTGCTTTCTTTCTTTCTGCTCAGTCTGGTCATTATGGGCGGCGAAGTGGCCGTGACCCATCTGGACGCCTATATCCACATTCCTGCCAGCGTGACGGCGCTGCTCCGGCTGCTCAAGTTCGTTCTTCTGCCCGGATATATGCTGTTTATGCTCAGCGGATTTTATTACTTGGTGCCCAGCCGCCGGTATTCCTTCAGCAAGGCGCTGCCGGGTGCTGTGTTTGCCGTTGTCGGCATTACGATGGTCACCAGCCTTTTTTCTTATTATGTGTCACATTTTTCCAATTATTCTTTGATCTATGGCTCGCTGGCAGCCGTCATGATCCTGATGATCTGGCTGCAGCTGGTTTCCACCATGCTCATTCTGGGCGGGGAACTGAACGATGTGCTCATCGAAATGAATCGCGATTATTGATGATATTTTTATAAAAACAGGAGGAAGTATAATGGCCAGAATCGGAATCCAGGCCGCATTTCTGGATGCGGAACTGAAAAAAAAGATCGAAGACACGGCCGCGGCCAACGGCTTTGAGGTTTGTTATTTTCAAAATGACGCGGAAGCGCTGAGCGGTTCGGACGGTTGCGAAGTCCTGTTCGGCAACTTCAAGCCGGCTGCCATCAAGGCGGACAATGCCCTCAAATGGCTGCATTGTTCGTTTGCCGGTGTGGATAAAGTCGTTGATGACGAGATCTATCCCAATCCGGATGTGATCGTCACCAATTCGGCGGGCGGCTACGGTGTCACCATCGCGGAACATATGATCTGTGTTACGCTGATGATGATGCGCCGCATGCCGGAGTATATGGCGCAGACGGCCAGACACGGCTGGGGACTGGTGGGAGAGATCGATTCCATCATGCGCAGCACCATCACCATCGTCGGCATGGGGGATATCGGCACCAATTTTGCCCGCCGGGCCAAGGCGTTGGGCGCAGCCTGCATCCGCGGCGTCCGCCGGACACAAAAGCCGGGAGATCCGGTTTATGATGAAGTCTACACCATAGACCGTCTGGATGAAGCCATCCAGGGCGCCGATGTGGTAGCGCTCTGCGTGCCGGGCACCGACGCCACCACCCATCTGATCGATGCGCACCGCCTGTCGCTGATGAAAGACGGCGCCTATCTGGTCAACGTGGGCCGCGGATGGGCCGTCGACCAGCCGGCGTTGATCGCCGCGCTGGAAGCCGGTAAGCTGCGGGGCGCGGCGCTGGATGTCGTGGTCCCCGAACCGCTGCCGGCCGACGATCCCCTTTGGAACGCGCCCAATATTCTGATCACGCCCCATGTATCCGGCAATATGACGCTGGATATCACTCGGGAAAAGGTGGTTGATATGTTCTGCGAAAATATCGCGCATTATGCCAAGGGAGAAAAGCTGCGCAATCTGGTCGATCGAAAAGCCGGCTATTGATATGGCGGCCGAAGCCGTAAAGAATATACAGACGGGGCCTGTGCTTGCAGCACGGGCCTCTTTTATCCAAATTTGAGGAGGTCGAAACGATTTGGAAGAAAGGCAGAAAGACGAAGCACAGTTTCTGTGCCCGTTATATGAAGAGAATATCGGGGAAACCGATTGCGCAGATACCGTGCGGTTGGTCAAATCGGGCCGTGTGCCCAGAAGCGGGGGCGGAGATGGCGAATGGATGACGTCCGAAGAGGTCGAGCGGCGCATGAAGCTCTGCTGCACCTGCCCGCATAACGAGAATATGCTGCTGGATCGGGCCATCCAGACGGCGGTGCAGCAGCATGCCGGCAGAACACAGTGGGGGACCGGTCGTCCGGCCATTCTGCTTCCGCTGGAGACCGTCCAGATCCTGCAGTCCATGCGGGCAGATGTGCGCCTGCTCATCGCCGGCGTGCTTTACACGGCCGATTTGTCGCTGTATGAGATCGAGCAGACCTTCGGCAGCGATACGGCGGCACTCGTGGCCCAGACCGAACCGGATCCCGCAAAAGACAAGATCGAAAACTGGACAGCCTGGTTTCAGACGTTGAAGGCAGCCGGTCAGCGCCGGCAGATGCTGGCACTGGCAGACGCGGTGGCCGCGCTGCGCGCGCTTTGGCGGGACCAGGAGGAACTGGGCGATGATGTCTGGACACATTTTGAGTATTCCATGGAAGATCTTTCCTGGTATTACAGCGGTTTGCTGGATGCCCTGCAGGCGTTGGAGCAGATCGAAGCCGTTCAGCCGGTTTTTTGGGAAGCTTCCAGCTTGTATAAGGATATTTTCGTCAGTTATTGGGCTGATTTTGAAAAGAACGTGCTTTATGAAGCACCGGAGGGACTGGAGATCTTTGGCCTGACCAGATCGGAGTGCCGGTGGATGCCGCTGGAGGAGCTGCCGGAGGAGCTGCGGGAGATCACGCCCGACGCGCTGCCCCTGCGCCGCTGGGATGTGGAGGAGATCCTCGATCTTTGGATGAGCGAAAAAGACAGGGAACAGCGGCGGTAGATCTGCAGGTCGGAAAATTATAAAAAACACTTGACCTTCCGCCGACTGGAAGGTGTATTCTTGCGCCAGAGGTGAGGGAAATGCGCATCAGTGAGGTCGAAAAGCTGGTCGGCATCAGCAAAAAGAACATCCGTTTTTATGAAGAAGAGGGGCTGCTCACGCCTTCCAGAGAGGTCGGCAACGGCTATCGCACCTATTCCGATGCCGATGTGGAGATACTTCGGCGCATACGGCTGCTGCGGCGGCTGGCCGTGCCCATCGAGGAGATCCGCAAGCTTGGACGGGGCGAGCTGTCGCTGCGCGACTGCATGGAACGCCATGCCATCTATCTCAACGGACAGCAGCGCAACCTGGAGCATATGAAAACGGTCTGTGCTGGCCTGGCCGCCGAAGGTGCCACCCTTGCCTCAATCGATATAGAAGCGTGTGAAGAAAGAATGCGCGTTTTGGAGGAGGGAGGTATCCGTTTTATGCGTGCGGCCGATATGGGAACTGCCAGGAAACTGCGCCGCAGAGCGGCCATTCTCGCTGCTTCTGTCGTTTTTCTGTTTTTGGCGGCAATGGCTGCCCTCTTTGTCTGGGCGGCGCAGGAAGATCCCATACCGCTGCCCGTTCTGCTGCTGCTGGTGGGCTTTTTCACAGCCGTCATGGCGGGTGTACTGCTGGCTTTGCGGGAACGGCTGCGGGAGATCGAGAAAGGAGAAGAAGATGAAGCTTTTAAGTATTGAGCATATTCCCGGCAGCGAGATCGAAGCGCTGGGGATCGTCAAAGGGACCATCGTTCTCAGCAAGAGTTTCGGCAAGGATTTCATGGCTTTGATGAAAACACTGGTGGGCGGCGAGCTTCAGGGGTATACGGAAATGCTGAATGAGGCGCGGGCGCTGGCCACCAAGCGCATGGTGGAAGAAGCCGAAGCCATGGAGGCTGACGCCGTGATCGGTGTGCGTTACGGCAGCTCGTCCCTGATGAGCAGCGCCGCTGAGGTTATTGCTTATGGAACGGCAGTCAGGATCAAGTAGATCCGCTGAAAAAAGCCCTATAAAGAATAAATACTTTACAGGGCTTTTGCTTTGAAAACATTACAGCCGCGCCTGGGCAGGCAGATGCACTGTCATGCGCGTGCCCATGTCTTCACGGCTGAGCAGTTCGATGTGGCCGCCGTGGCGCTCGACGATCCACTGGGCGATGGAAAGCCCCAGGCCGGTCCCGCCGGTCTGACGGACGCGGGAAGGGTCGGCGCGGTAGAAGCGCTCAAACACATGGGCCTGGGCTTCGGCTGGAATGCCAACTCCCTCATCCTGCACCGAGAAGGAGATCCGGTCTGTGTCCCGGCGGATGGAGAGGGTAATGGAAGTGCCGGCTGGGGAATATTTGCAGGCGTTGTCGCAAAGGATGCGCAGGACCTGCTTGAGCATGGCGTCATCGCCGCGGATACACATGGGCTCTTCGGGCAGGCGGAGCCGCCACTGGTGGCCGCTGTCGATCATCTCGTATTCATGCAGAGTCTCGGAAAGCATATCGGAAAGGGAAAAATCCCGGAGCGTGAGCGGGTTGCGGCCGCTGTCGCTGCGAGCCAGAAAGAGCAGCTGTTCCACCAGATGCTGCATGTGCTCGGATTCGCTTTTGATAGCGGCGATGGATTCGTCCAGCACTTTGGGGTCGGATTTTCCCCATCGGTCAAGCATGCCCACATAGCCCTGGATGACGGCGATGGGCGTGCGCAGTTCGTGCGAAGCGTCGGAAACGAACTGGGTCTGCCGCCGGTAGGTCTGCCGCATCCGGTCGAGCAGGCTGTTGACGGCCGCTTCCAGTCCCAGCAGTTCGCTGTTGCCGGTGTGGACTGTCTGGCCGGCGGCCAGGGGATCGATGCGGCTGACAGCGCTTTCCAGCTGATGAAAGACCTCGTCGTCCAGCTTTTCCCGGCTGAGGGCCTGAGTAGTTTCGGTCAGCCGGGTCAGCGGCTGCATGATGCGGTGGAGCCGCGCGCTGCCGAAGAGCAGAAAATAGATCCAGTAGATGAGCTGTGCCATCAGCAAGGGCCGTATTCTGGTCAGTACGATGAAGGCTTCTGTCAGAGGGAAATTGGCCGGCAGAGTTTCCGACAGATCAGCGGAGAGCAGGGCGCCGGAAAGGGCCGGGAATTCCGCGGAAAAAAGTATCCAGAACAAAAAGAGATCGCAGAACAGAAAGAGCAGAAAGATCTGAAAGAGCTGACCGCCGTGGATGCGCCAGATAATAGAGCGCGTATGGCTGCGGGGCGGCTTTTTTTCTGTTTTCATACGCATTCTTCCTTGATGACATAGCCGACGCTGCGCACGGTATGGATCAGCTTGACACCGAAAACGTCGTCGATCTTGCTGCGCAGAAAACGGATATAAACATCCACCACATTGGTTTCTCCCATGTAATCGTAGCCCCAGACCTTTTCCATCAGCGTTTCGCGGGAAAGGACGATGGTCTTATTGAGCATCAGGGTCTCCAACAGGAGAAACTCCCGCCCGGTCAGGCGGATCTCGGTGCCGTCATACTGCACAATATGCCTGGCGCGGTCGAGGGTCAGCCGGCCGCAGATCAGCAGTTGGCTCTGGGCCTCCCGGGAACCGGCGTCCCGGAGGGCGGCGCGGATACGGGCCAGCAATTCTTCAATGGCAAACGGCTTGGTGATATAGTCCCGGGCGCCCAGATCCAGGCCGCTGACCTTGTCCATCACAGCGTCGCGGGCGGTCACCAGCAGGACCGGCAGTTCAGAGCTTTTGCGCAGGCGGCGCAGCACCTCCAGGCCGCTGAGCTCCGGCAGCATGATGTCCAGCAGGCAGAGGTCGTATTTGCCGCTGAGCGCCATTTCCAGCCCCGTGCGCCCGTCCGAGGCCTTACCCACCGAATAACCCTCGTGGGTCAGCTCCAGTTCAACGAAACGTGCCAGCTTTTCCTCGTCTTCCACGATCAGAATATTGGCCATAAGTTCCTCCGTTCTTTCATAAAAACGGGCAAAAGCCCTCTGCCGTCAGCAGGGGGCGATCGTCCGGATATCTGTCAGTCTTTCTTGCCGTTTGTGCCGTTTTCCGTATTGTCCATTTCGCGCTTGATGTCTTCCTTGATGCTTTCGGCCACCGCCGAGGCTTTGTCCCAGGCTTTGTTGATGTTGTCCTTTTCCAGGTCGGGCCCTCGGAAGCTATAGCTGCAGCCGCAGAACAGGCCGATGATGAGCAGAGGGAAGGTGACCCAGAAGGCGAACACCAGCGCCGCAACGAAAGCCGTGACCGGCATGGATGCGATGATCTCGTCGCGGCGGCGGATCTGCAGATTATTGCGGTTGCCGCGGCGAATGAGGCTCTTGAGCCAGCGGACGAAGCCGTGCCAGGTGTCGCCGGCGTCTTTTTTCGCCTGTGCGGCGTCGCTGCCCTGCGGCTTGCTGCCGGCGCCGGGATCAGCTCCGGCTGGCGGTGTGATGCGCCCCTGCTTTTCCAGCAGAATCATGGCCTCCAGCAGGTCGCCGTCGGTTTCCGTCAGGATGCTTTTGGCCTCTTCGTAAGAAATGTTGGCTTTGGCGCGCAGTTTTTCTACTTTTTCCAGAAATTCCATCGTATTTCCTCCTTGAGATCTTGGTTCATTTTGCGGGGGGCGGGGCTCTTCGGATCTCCCGTTCCGTTTGTATGGCTTTAATATACGCCGGTTTGTTTAAATCCAAATGGAGGAAAGATGAAAAACAGATTAAAAGAAGCTGCATGGATTTAAAGACTTTTCCGACAAGTGGAAAGCGCCGCTGAAGAACTTCGGCGGCGCTTTGGCTGTATGGGGGAGATCAGTCGGCCAGGATCTTTTTCAGATTGGCAAACCGGGGCAGGCCCTGTTCCCAGGCATAGGGGTTTTCACCGGCGATGAGGGGCAGGGCGTAATCAAAGAATTCCCTGCGGATGCCGGCGCCGTCTTCGGTGATCCATTCCAGAGGGAATTTCTTCTCGGTGTTGGCCACAACAGTCAGATCCAGCAGCTCGACCTGGGGCACATAGCCGTCGGCGGCGGGGTCGCGGCGGATGGCCACCATTTTGTCGGTAACGCCGGCTACGGCGGCGCGCACACCTTCCACACCCATGCGAACGGCTTCGTCCACATCGGTCCTGGACGCGCAGTGGGCGGCGCAGCGCTGCATGAGGGAGTATTCGATGGCACGCACCTTGGCGCCGGTGGCTTCCTTGATGCAGTTGGCCAGATAAGCGGCCGAGCCGCCCATTTGCTTGTGCCCGAAGGCATCGGCCTTGGCGTCCTTGTTGGCATATTCGGCGATAAAAACGCCGTCCTTATCCTTGATGCCTTCCGAGATGACGACGACGCAGTTGTTCTTCTCAGCATAGACCGATTTGACACGCGCAAGGAAAGAATCCAGATCGAAAGGGAGTTCAGGCAGATAGATGAGATCGGGCGCGCAGCCGGAAACGGCAGCCAGCGCCGAAGCGGCCGTCAGCCAGCCGGCATTTCTGCCCATGGCTTCAATGACCGTGATGGCGCCGGTGTCGTAAACGGTAGCGTCACGGTAGATCTCGGCGCAGGTGGTGGCGATGTATTTGGCGGCCGAACCGAAGCCGGGGCAGTGGTCGGTGCCGTACAGGTCGTTGTCGATGGTCTTTGGAATGCCGATGACACGGCATTCGTAGCCCTGGCGCATCAGATACTTGGAGACCTTGTTGCAGGTGTCCATGGAATCGTTGCCGCCGTTATAGAAGAAATAGCGCACATCGTATTTTTTGAAGATCTCCAGAATACGCCGGTAGTCGGTGTCGTCCACATCGGGATCCTTTAGCTTGTAGCGACAGGAGCCAAGGGCCGAGGAAGGCGTGCTCTTGAGCAGCTCCAGTTCCCGGGGATCCTCCTTGCCGATGTCGTAAAGCTGATCGTTCAGCACGCCTTTGATACCGTGGGCCGCGCCCAGCACCCGGGTGATATTGGGATTTTTGAGAGCTTCGCTGAAAACGCCGTATGCGCTGGCGTTGATGACCGAGGTCGGGCCGCCCGACTGGCCGAAGATGCATGCGCCTTTAAGAGTCATGTAGAAAACCTCCGTTGTGATTCTCGATGCCGGATGAGATCCCGGCCTGATCGCTTTCAGTTTACCACATAAAGGGGTAAAAAACAATGACAGAGACGGCCGGCTTGCCAAAAAGTCCGGAAAGCGCTCGGCGCGGCGGTTTTCTGACGGCCGCAGCCATTCTCTCTATTGAATATTTTCCGGCAAACTGATAGAATAGAAGCAACATAACATGTTTGGAGGAATCAGCATGCCACTCGTAACTACGAAAGAAATGTTTGAAAAAGCCTATAAGGGCGGCTACGCCATCGGCGCTTTCAATGTCAATAATATGGAGATCATTCAGGGCATTACCGAAGCCGCCGCCGAAGAGCGTTCTCCGGTCATTCTGCAGGTGTCGGCCGGCGCCAGAAAATACGCCAAGCATAACTATCTGGTCAAGCTGGTTGAAGCGGCCCTGGCCGAGACGGATCTGCCCATCGCCCTGCATCTGGATCACGGCGAGAACTTTGAGATCTGCAAGGCCTGTGTCGACGGAGGTTTTTCGTCAGTCATGATCGACGGCTCCAAGTACAGCTTTGAGGAAAACATCGCGCTGACCCGCCAGGTGGTCGATTATGCCCACGCCCACGGTGTCGTCGTGGAAGGCGAGCTGGGCAAGCTGGCTGGCATCGAGGATGACGTCAATGTCGCCAGCGAGGACGCTCAGTTCACCGATCCCGCCCAGGTGGAAGAATTTGTCGCCCGCACGGGCGTCGATTCGCTGGCCATCGCCATCGGCACCAGCCATGGCGCCTACAAGTTCAAGCCCGGCCAGAAGCCCCGCCTGCGCTTTGATATTCTGGAGGAGATCCAGCGCCGCATCGAAGGCTTCCCCATCGTGCTGCACGGCGCTTCGTCGGTGCCCCAGGAGTTTGTCGCCATGGTCAACCAGTACGGCGGCCGCATGCCCGATGCCATCGGTATTCCCGAGGAAATGCTGCGCCAGGCCGCGTCCATGGCCGTCTGCAAGATCAACATCGACTCCGACCTGCGCATCTGCATGACGGCGGCTGTCCGCAAGCATCTCATCGAGCATCCCGAGCATTTCGATCCCCGCCAGTTCCTGTCGCCCGGCAGAGAGGCCATCAAGGGCATGGTCGCCCATAAGATCCGCGATGTGCTGGGTTCGTCCAATACCCTTTGATCGCGGGCATAACGGCAGATTCTGATATAAATAGCACAAGCGGCGTCCGTATAAAAACGGACGCCGCTTTTTTGCAGCAATTTGGCAGGGATCCAGCGGATTTACCGGCGGATCCAGCGCAGGTCAAGGCAGCGGGAGGTGTCCATCCGGAAGCCCTCCGCCGTGCCGTCTTTGCCGCGGAGGAAATGCAGGTTGGCCGTCAGTTCATCGGGCAGCGTACAGACATAATGGTCGCCCGGTGTATCCTCGATGGCCAGCAGCGGCAGGCGGCCGTAGCGGAAGTGGCGCAGCCATATGCGGCCATCCTGCTCGGTGATCCACAGCGGCATTTCCAGATCGTCGCTCCAGTAGCGGCCGATCAGATCGCGGCGGCCGTCGGCGGCGGCCGGCACGACCTTCTGCATGGGGGTCATGCGGCCGGGAAGGCCCGAAAGCAGGCCGTCCTGGGTAAAGCAAATGATCTGGTCGAGATATCCTGCTTTCCAGCTGCCGTCGCCGGCGGGGGTGAGCGGCACGGGGCCGTGGGGCTGCGCCATCGCCCAGCCTGTGGGGCCGCAGGGCAGGATCTCCGCAAAGCCTTCGCCTTCCAGACCGGTGAAAGCATATGTACCGGCGGCAGGCGGCAGGCATTGGGGCATGGCCGGGCAGGGATCGGCAGGCAGATCCAGCACCAGATCGGCAATGCGCAGCGCCGCCGGGCCCAGCGGCGTATTGGCCGTATTGGTCACCAGCGCGATGCGGAGGGCATCGTCGGGGAAAGAATAGACCTGAGCGCGGAAGGCGGCGTCCGAACCGCTGTGCTGCAGATAGCGGTGTCCCTTGTATGTGCCGCAGAACAGGCCGCCGGCATAGCCGCTGACCGTGCCGTCGGTCAGCGTGGGAGGCGTCGTCATGCGGGCGACGGTTTCCGGCGTGCAGATGACGGGCGCGTCGTAATGGGCCAGCAGGCGCAGCAGGTCCCGGGCCGTCGTATTCATGGACGTGGCGCCCCATGTGGCAAAGTTGAGGGGACTGGGGACAAAATGACCTGTGCCGTCATCGGTGTAGGATACGGCAATGCCGGGGACGGTATCCCAGAAGCCCTGCCGGATAAAAGTATGTTCCATGCCCAGAGGCTGAAAGATCTGCTCCTTGGCAAACTCGGGCAGGCTCTGGCCGGAAACCCGGCGCACGACCTCGGCCAGCAGGGTAAAGCCCGAGTTGCTGTACAGATAGTGAGAGCCGGGGGCGAAATTGAGGGTCTTCTGGGGCCGCAGGGTCTCCAGCACATCGTCCATCGTGATGGTGTCGATATAGCGGATACCACGCAGGGTCATCAGCTCCCACTGGTCGCGGATGCCGCTGTTGTTGTTCATCAGATTGCGCAGAGTGACCGGCTCGCGGAAGGAGACAAGGTCGGGCAGATAGCAGCGGATATCGTCGTCGATATCCAGCTTTCCGGCTTCGGCCAGCAGCAGCAGGCTGAGGACGGTCACCTGTTTGGACACCGATGCCACATGGAAGCGGGTGTCCTCCGTGACGGGCACCCGGTATTCCAGATTGGCCAGCCCGAAGCAGCGGCTGCAGATCAGCCTGCCCCGGTATTCCACGGCCACCTGGCCGCCCGGTGTGTCGGCATGGTCCCAGCGGGAAAAGATATCGCCGATCTGTTTGTTCAAGTCCATTTGATCCATAATATAACTCCCTTCTCAAAATCTGCCGCGGCGGCTTCTGCTTTGACCATAGCACAGATACGCGGGTACTGCAAGGTCTTTGACCGTTTTCCTGCGTTGGACGCTGTTTAAAACTGCCGCGGTCAACGGTTTTTTTCTTTGAATACCATGAAATGATCTGCCGGAACATGCGCCGGCGGGGCAAACTATGGATCGAAGGGAGTGTGAAGATCATCAAAAAACAAAATTGGAAAAAGACGCTGGCCCGAGCGGGCATCGTGCTTTTTTGTTTGGCATTAGTTTTTCCGTTTTTTACGGGAAATATCAATGCCGGTGAAAAAAAGCTGATCCCGCTGGGCCGGACGACGGGGATCAAGATGTTTTCGGGCGGTGCGATGGTGGTCGGCTTTGCTTCGGCTGAATTGACCGGCGGCCGGTCGCCGGCCGAACGGAACGGCTTGTGCATCGGCGACGTGATCACGGCCGTGGACGGGCAGGCGGTGGAATGCAACGAGCAGCTTTCGGCCCGGCTGGCAGAACTGGATCTCAATTCCACGGTGCTGACCGTCCGAAGGGGCGGAGACACGCTGGAGGTGCAGGTCGATGGCCTGCTGGACGGCGAAAACAGCTATAAGCTGGGCGCATGGGTCCGCGACAGCATGGCCGGCATCGGCACCGTCACCTATGTCGATCCGGAGACCGGCGATTTCGGCGCTCTGGGCCACGGGATCTGCGACATTGATACCGGCGTCCTCATGCCTTTTGACAACGGAAGCATCATGGGGTCGGAAGTGATCGGCGTCTGCCGCGGCGCCGTCGGCGCGCCCGGCCAGCTGACCGGCGCGTTTGACCTGCGGCAGGACAACGGCGTACTGTATAAGAACACGCAGCAGGGTATCTTCGGCCGCATCACCGATCCGGCCGTCTATGCCGACCGCAAGGCCTATCCCGTAGCCGATGTCGATGATGTCCGCTGCGGCCGCGTGCAGATCCTGTCCAATGTCGACGGCTGTACCGTGGAAAGCTTTGATGCCCGGATCACCCGGATCCTGGAGGATGACGGTTCGTCGAAAAACTTCATGATCGAGATCACCGACGACGACCTGCTGGAGCAGACCGGCGGCATCGTGCAGGGCATGAGCGGCAGCCCGATCATTCAGGACGGCAAGATGGTGGGCGCTGTCACCCATGTTCTCATCAACGACCCGGAAAAGGGCTACGGCATTTTTATTGAAAACATGCTGGATGCGGCAGGATAGCATTTGCGGTATGCGCTGAAGTGTAAATTCAGGCGCGGCTTTCGCAGGAAGACGGGCGGTGGAGTATTTTCCCCACCGCCTGTCTTTTTAAAGAAACCTTAAAGCGTAAAAAAGCTTATACAGCATTCGCCGGTAGACCTGCGGGCACATTGGTGCTATAGTAATAATATAAGCATTACAGCAGAATATGGCTGCACAAAAGGGAAAAGGAGTGAGAAAATGGCCTGTGACCTGCACACACATTCTGTTTTTTCCGACGGTACATATACGCCGGAGCAGTTGATCGCTGCCGCGGAACGCGGCGGTTTGACGGCGGTGGCGCTCTGCGACCACAACACGGTGAAGGGCCTGCCCGTATTCATGCAGGCGGCCGAACAGGCCCGTCTTGATCCCGTGCCGGGAGTGGAACTTTCGGTCGAATACGGTGACGGTGAACTGCATCTGCTGGCGCTCTTTCTCAAAGAGGCCGATTATCCGGCGGCCGAGGAACTGCTGGGCCGATACCAGACACGCAAGGAGGAAAGCAACCGCCGGCTGGTGGCCCGGCTGCAGGCGCTGGGGTATCCCGTTGATTACCGGCGCATCCGGGCCGCTTCCCCGCAGGGCGTGATCAACCGCGCGCACATCGCGGCCGAGCTGACCCGGTTGGGCTGTACGGCTTCTATCGAAGCGGCCTTCCGGGATCTTCTGGCGCCGGAAAAGGGAATATATGAGCCGCCGCGGCGGACCGATGTCTTTGAGGCGATTGCCTGGATCCGGTCGGTAGGGGCGGTGGCCGTGCTGGCCCATCCGCTGCTCAATCTGACGCCGGAAGGGCTGGAAGCTTTTCTGGAACGGGCCGTGCCCCGCGGATTGGACGGAATGGAAACGGTCTATTCCACCTACAGCGCCGATGAAGCGGCCCTGGCGGCAAAGCTGGCCGCGCGTTTTGGTCTTTTACCCAGCGGCGGCAGCGATTTTCACGGCGGCAATAAACCCGATATTCAACTGGGGACCGGCAGGGGAGATCTGCATGTGCCCGATGTGTTTTACCTCCGGCTGCGGGAGCTGGCGGCAAAGCGGCGGCCGTTGTCATTTTAAACCTTGGGAGGAAATAAAGAAATGACCGAGCGTGCGTGGGAGGAAAAACTGAAGATCCGCACAGCCGGCCGGGAAGACGCGCACGCGGACGCCCTGCATTATCCCTACGAGCCGACGCCCTACGACGTATTGGAACGGCTGGGCAAAAGCCGGTATCTGACCAGAAAGAGCCGGCTGGTGGATTACGGATGCGGCAAAGGTCGCGTGGGATTCTATCTGCGGCAGACGGTGGGCTGCACCGTGACCGGCATCGAATACGACCGCAGGCTCTGGCAGGCGGCTTTGGATAATCTGGCCCGCAGCGGCGCCCACGGCGTGCGCTTCGTCTGCACGGCGGCGGAACGCTATATCGTGGATTCGGACGACTGTTTTTACTTTTTCAATCCCTTTTCCGTCGAGATCCTGCGGGCGGTCATGGGGCAGATCCTGGAAAGCTATTATGCGCAGCCCCGGCAGATGCGGCTCTTTTTTTATTATCCCAGCGGCGATTATCTGGCATGGCTTCTGTCGCAGGATATTCTGACTCTGACGGACGAGATCGACTGCCGGGACCTGTTTTCTGGGGAAAACCCCCGGGAAAAGATCCTGGTTTTTGAACTGCCCGGGTCGTGATGCATATCTGAACAGGGGAACACCGGCGTATTCACAGATCGTGCAGCGCCGGTGTTTTTTGTTTATACATTTGTTTATACAATGGAGAGTGCTTCTGAAATCAATGAATTTGGGCAAAAGCCATGTCTTTACATGATTTATCTCGTCTTTTGTGGGAAAATATGATATACTGAACCCATATCAATACCAGCCTGCACCGTCATGTGCAGCAAAGCAAAACTGCGATCCAAACGAAAGTGAGGCATAAACGATGGCATTCAGAATTCAAGCCCTTGAACTGGAAAACTTCGGGAATATTTCGTCGTTTCAGTGTTCCGATTTTTCTAACATCAACCTCATCATTGGCGAAAATGCAACGGGCAAAACCTTTTTGTTAAAGGCAATGTACTCTGCCATCCGCTCGATGGAGGAGTATAAACGCGGCGATGACGTGCGCTCTATGAGTGAGATCCTGCCGGAAAAGCTGCGCTGGACATTCCAGGTCGATAAGCTGGGAGATATTGTAAACCGGTCTGCAAGCGAATCTTTGCGCTTTAAAATAGAAACGGACCATGAGCAGAACTGCATGGAATACCAGTTTTCCCAAAGCGCCAATACAAAGGTTGGAAACGTCACCGCGCCGAAGGCTCAAAAAGAGGGCAATTCGGTGTTTATTCCGGCCAAAGAAGTGCTTTCGCTGTTTTCGGTCATTCTGAAGTCGCGTGAGGTCGATAAGTCTTTCGGCTTCGATGACACCTACTACGATCTGGTAAAGGCCTTGCAGATCGCCCCTACCAAGGGGAAAAACTTCACGGCGTTCTCGAAGGCCCGAAAAGAATTGAGCACGGTGATCAACGGCAAAGTGGATTATGATAACCATAGCGGAAAATGGTTTTACAAAAATGAATCGGGGCAGAAATTTTCCATTGGCGCAACGGCAGAAGGCGTCAAGAAGATTTCGATTATGGACCGTTTGCTGGGCAATGCCTATGTAAATAAAGACTCGGTATTGTTTATAGACGAATTGGAGTCTGCCCTCCATCCCGATGCCATCTGCGACTTTCTTGATATGATCTCTTATATTTCTCACGAGATGGGCATCCAGGTGTTTATTTCCACCCACTCCTATTTTGTCATCAAGAAACTGTTCTTAATTGCGCTGAAGCATCCCGGAGAAGTGACCTGCATCTCTCTTGCCAAAGGCAAAGAGCCACAGATCTGCAATCTCAGCGATGGAATGCCGGAAAACTCGATCATTCAGGCGTCTATCGATCTTTATAAGCAAGAAATTACAGAGGTGCTGTGATGGGCGTTATTATCGAAGAATCGGGGATGCAGTTTGGCGAATATGAACAAAACCAGGTTTTCCAGATAGAAAAATGTGAACAATATACAAAGAGCTTGCGTCAGAACGGCATAAAGACCTGTGAATTCATTTTGCGAAGAGGTAAAAAGCTGTATTTCTTTGAAGCAAAGAGGTCATGCCCAAAGCAGGTTGTAGAGAGCAATCAACCAGAGGAGGAGGAACAAAAGAAAAACGCGCGTGACAAGTATAACGAGTATATTGAAGAAATTGTTCTAAAAATGCGTCATTCACTTTTGCTCTATGGAAATATTCTGCTGAAGCGGTTTCCGCAGGAAAATGTCCCGAAATATCTGGCAAACATAGATTTATCTGATACGCAGATCTATTTGATATTGGTGCTCAACCCCAAGAATGGGGAGTGGACGCCGGAGCCGGAACTACGGGACGACTTGATGATGCATCTGAAAGACGAACTGCAGATCTGGAAGATCCAGAATCTGTTGGTGATCACTCGTGATCAAGCCAAAGAGAAACACTTTATCCTCTGAAAAATGGAAATTCGGCGGAGAATTTATGATGGCTGTGTCTTTGTGCAGAATGTGCGCGGCTCCGGCGAAAGCAGGGGTCAATGATGGGAAAGTACATATCATTTTGACCGGAAAGGTATGAAAGCAGCGCTTTTATGATCGGGAGTTACCGTCATCTGCGAAGAGAATATCCGTCGGGAAATGTGCGTTTGTCGAAAAATGTCACAAAGATTTTTGGGAAATTTCCGATAGCACTGTT